>NZ_DASZCQ010000270.1:0-26088 GCF_035942955.1 Actinophytocola sp.
GGCCCGGCCGCACACACCGGCGCCCGGCGCGCCGCGCGGGACGCCGGCCGGCGACACCACCGCCCCGGACGCGCCGCCGACCCCGCCCGACGCCGCGACCGGCTCGGTGGCCGAGCCCGAAGCGGTCCCGGCGGAGGCCACGACGTCCACACAGGAGGACAAGAAGGCCGCCAAGGAAGCCGACAAGCAGGCCAAGGAGGACGCCAAGGCGGCCAAGAAAGCGGCCAAGGACGAGGCCAAGAAGCCGAAAGAGTCGAAAGAGCCCAAGAAACCCAAGGAGCCTAAGAAACCGAAGTAGCGTGGCCGGCGACAACGGGCCGCGGCGCGCGCGGGGCCGGGATGGCGATCGGGCGGGGCGGCGCCGACACCGGCCGGCGGGAGCTGGCCAGGTACGCGCGGAGCACGGCGATCCCGATCCGGGGAAGAGCGGTGGGCGACGGGTAGGTGAGGTGGAGCGGCTCGCGGCGCGGCTTGAACTTGGACTTGTAGGCGTGCAGCGAGCGGAAACCGTAGCAGGGCTCCATGATCCGGCCCAAGCCGTCGAGCAGGCGTTGCAGCGGGCCCCCGCCGTCCCCTGTGGACCTGGCGAGCGGAGCGCCGGACAGGGAGACCACGGCGGCGCCCTCGGACTGGAACACCAGGCAGGCCGAGGCGATGAGGAAGTCGATGGCAAGGGGGAAGCCGTCGGGGCGGCGGCGCATCATGTCGAGCGTCCAGCCGCGCGGGTGACCGGTGGCGTCGAGGATGGGCAGCCAGGACGTGACGGCGTGGACCAGACCCGTGGCGTCGACGGCGATGCCGACGCGCACCCGCGGGTCGAGGGCCTCGGTGACGCCGCCGAGCGTGAAGCCCAGCTCGGGCGTGCGCTTGCCGCGTAGCCAGCCGCGGGAGACCTCGCGGACCTGGGCGACGATCGACGGGGGCGCGTCGGCCAGGGTGATCATGCGGTGCTCGATGCCCTCCCGTGCGGCCCGGTTGCGGGCGGTGCGGACGTCCTGCCAGGACTTGCCGCGGAACTCGAGGCCGGCGAGGTCGACGAGGGTGTCCTCGGCGACCTGGACGTGCCGCCAGCCCAGCGCCCGTGCGGAGTCTACTGTGGACGATCCGACGGAGAAGCCGCACGGCAGCAGGCCGGAGCGGTCGCAGAAGGCGGCGAACTCGGCGATGGCACGCGACCGCCAGGCTGGCGAGCCGACCGGATCGCCGACGGTGATCGCGACGCCGGCGTGGCGGCGGTAGGCCAGATACCCGTCGCCGGCGGAAGACAGCAGGTAGCGGGTCCGGCCCCAGGTGGTCATCCAGGACAGGCTGCCGCCGCCGTAGCGGGCAAGCAGGGCCCGCGCGCGGTCGGCCGCGGCGACGTCGGGCGTGCCGTGCCGGACGAAGAACCGGCCGGCCGGGAGTCCACACAGGACGGCGACGAGGTGCTCGACGTCGGCGAGTTGGCCGAGCACCACGATGGCGCCGACGCAGTACGTGATCAGCGCCAGGCGGGCGAGCCGACGCCATGGCCGGGCCAGGGTGGCCGAGGCGATGGCCGCGGCGGCCATCGCGCCTGCGGAGAACCCGACGTCCAGCGAGTGCAGCCAGCGATCGCCCAGCCCGGCCGCGATCAGCCCGGCCGCGCCCAGCACGCCGGCCAGATGCCCGTACACACAGGCCACGACGGTCCGAGCCGTGCCGAGCCGGCGCTCGGCGAACCCGGCGAGCAGCGCGAAACTGCCGATCACCGCCACGTAGCACAGCGGGGTCACGGCGAACAGCGCGCCGGTGCCCAGTGTCCACATGCGACCTTCGGTGAGCGCCGGCAGGCCGTAGGCGATGTCGTTGCCCCACGGCAGATCCGACACCCTGGTGAACAGCGCCCCGGTCACCAGACCGGCGATCAGCAGCACCGCGATGACGCCCGCGGTGAACGGAGTGCGGCGAATCGGCATGCGTCTCAGCCTGGGCCGGCGGGCGGCCATTCGCACTGGCGGCAGCACCCGGATCCGGGGTAGGGCCAACCCCATGTTGACATCGACCGTTGTCCATGCCAGAGTCCGAGGCCAGTGGACCATCGGCGTTGTCAGAAGGGGTCGCGCGGATGTCGACTCGGTTGACCGAGCAGCAGGCGCGGGCGCTTGTGCTCGGGCCGGACTCGGTGGCCTGGCGGTACGGCAGCGATCTGCGCCTGTTCCTCGCGTCGTTGTCGGCCCTGCTGCTGCAGGTGGCGCATCCGACGGTGGGCTCGGGTGTGCGGGACCACTCCCATTTCGAGGCCGAGCCGTGGGCGCGGTTGTTCCGCACGGTCGACTGGGTGAACCTGACCATCTACGGGGGCCAGGACGCGGTGCAGACCGGGGCCCGGCTGCGGGAGATGCACCGGCGCATCAAGGGGATCAACCCGGACGGGAGCCGGTACCACGCGCTCGAGCCGGGGGCCTACGCGTGGGTGCACGCGACGCTGGTCTACACCATCGTCGACGCGCACCGCATGTTCGGGACTCCGCTGAGCCGCAACGAGATCGACGAGCTCTACCGCGAGTGGCTGGGGATCGGGCGGCTGATCGGCGTGCGCGAGGGTGACCTTCCGGACGACTGGGACGGGCTGCTCGCCTACCTCGACGACACGATCGCCACCCGGCTGGAGCACACCACGACCGTCGACACGGTGCTGCGCGCCTCCGCCCGGCCGGCGCGTCCCGCCTGGCTGCCGCCGTGGACCCAGCCCCTGTGGCGGGTGCTGCGGCGCCCGATGGCCCACGTGTTGCTGCTGACCGGAATCGGCACGCTTCCGCCGCGGCTGCGGGATCGGCTCGGTCTGAAGTGGACGAAGCGGCAGGAGCGGGAGCTTCGGCTGATCGCGCGGATGTCCCGTGGGCTGACCCCGGTGCTGCCCAAGGCTTTCCGGATCAACGGCCCGGCCTACCTGCGGGCCCGGCGCGCGGCGATCGCGCGCGACGAGTTCGCGCCGGACAGCTACCGGCTGGTGCGCAACGGCTCGGCAACCGCTCACGGCTAGGTCCGATGGTCGCTCCCGCGAGGCCCACCCACCCACCCCGGGCCTCGCGTCCGCTCCTAGGATCTGCGCATGCGCCGATACCAGATCGACGTGACCGAGCGGACGTCGGCGGATCCGGCCACCGTGTACGCGCTGCTGCGCGACGGGTCCACCTGGCCGCAGTGGGGCGCGATCGACTCCTTCGAGCTGGAGAAGGAGGGCGAGGGGGAGCCGGAGGGCGTCGGCGCGGTGCGGATCTTCCGCAACGGCCGGGTCACCGGGCGCGACGAGATCCTCGGGTTCGAGCAGGACCGCTCCTTCCGCTACGCCCACGTGAAGGGACTTCCGGTCAAGGACTACCGCGGCGAGGTGGACCTGCGCCCGGCCGAAGGCGGCGGCACCACGATCCACTGGAAGGTCTCGTTCTCCCCCAGGCTGCCGGGCACCGGATGGCTGCTGCGCAAGGGCCTCACCCGGTTCATCGGCCAGACCGTGCGCGGCCTGGCCCGACACTCCGCGGCACGGTAAGCCGCCCGTCGCAACTACCCCGATAGGGTGACCCGGTGGGCGCTGCGGGGACGGCGGGGATTCGGCATGCACGCATACCGCTGACGGCCGTGGTGCTGGCCGCCGGCCTGCTCGCGCTGGCGGTGGTCGGCTGGGCGCTCGGCGCCGGTCTCGGCGTGGACAGCGCGATCTACCGGGCGGGCGCGCTGACCGTGTTGCAGGGCGGACCGCTCTACGAGCCGCTGACCACCCAGCCGCACTGGGCGCCGGCCCTGCCGTTCACCTACCCGCCGGTCGCGGCCATCCTGTTCCTCCCGCTCACGGTCCTGCCGACCCAGCTGAGCTGGGGGCTGATCGCCGCGCTGTCGGCGCTTGCGCTCGGCCGGGTGGTGCGGACCTGCATGCCCGGCGGGCCGTGGCGGGCGGCGGTGCCGGTCACGCTGCTGGCGGTGTTCGTGCTCGAGCCGGTCTGGCGAACCTTCGCGCTCGGCCAGCTGAACATCGTGCTGATGGCCATGGTCGTGCTGGACGTGTTGGTGCTCAAGGGATCCCGGTGGTCCGGGGTGCTGGTCGGGCTGGCCGCGGCGATCAAGCTGATCCCGTTGATCTTCGTGCCGCACCTGCTGCTGACCGGTCGCCGGGCCGACGCTCTCCGCGCGGTGGGTACTTTCGTCGGGCTCAACACTTTCGCAGGGTTAGTACTGCCGGCCGACACAGTGCAGTTCTGGACGGTCGCGCTGATCGACGGCAACGACGCCATCACCAACTCCTGGATCGGCAACCAGTCGCTCAACGGCATCGTGCAGCGCTTCGCCGGGCACGGCGCCGGCACCCTGGTCACCGTCGCCGTGCTCAGCGCGCTGTGCCTGGCGGCGGCCGCGGTCGTCGTGCACCGCCTGCACCGGCGCGGCGAGCACCTCGGCGCGCTGCTGGTGACCGCGTTCTGCGGCCTGCTGGTGTGCCCGGTGTCCTGGACCCACCACTGGGTGTGGATGGTGCCGCTGGTCGCCTTCCTGGTGCCAAGGGTGCTGCGGGGCAGCGCCTGGGCGCGGGTGGCGCTGGCCGCGATCCCGGTCGTCGGCACCGGCTGGGAGTTCTTCGTCGTGCCCAGCGGCGCCCACGTTGAGCTGCACTGGTCGGTGCTCGAGGCGGTGCCGGGCAACGCCTACGTGCTGGCCGCGCTGGCCCTGGCCTCGTTCGCCGTGATGCGGTTGTGGCGGTCCGGAATGATGGCCACGTGACAACCGACTCGGTGGACGTGGTGGTGATCGGGCTGGGCCCGGGTGGCGAGGCGGTGGCCACCGAGCTGGCCAGGGCCGGCCTTGCGGTGGTTGGCGTGGACGCCCGGCTGGTCGGCGGCGAGTGCCCGTACTACGCCTGCGTCCCGACCAAGATGATGATTAGAGCGACGGACGCCCTTGCCGAGGCCCGCCGGGTGCGCGACCTGGCCGGGTCGGCGCAGGTGCGGCCGGACTGGGCGCCGGTCGCCGCCCGGATCCGCCACGATGCCACCGACGACTGGGACGACCGGGTCGCGGTCGAGCGGCTCGAGGGCTCGGGCGCGCGCTTCGTCCGGGGTAGGGGCCGAATCACCGCGCCGGGTGAGGTCGTCGTCACCACATCGGATGGCGAGCGCCGGTTCCGGGCGGCGAAGGGGATCGTGGTCAACCCGGGCACCGACCCGGCGGTGCCGGACATCCCGGGCCTGGAGGGCACCCCGTTCTGGACGAACCGCGAGGCGGTCGTGACCACCCGGGTGCCGGCCAGCCTGATCGTGCTCGGCGGCGGCCCGGTCGGCTGCGAGCTGACCCAGGTGTTCTCCCGGTTCGGCGCCAAGGCCACCCTCATCCAGACCCGCGACCGGCTGCTGCCGCCGGTCGAGCCCGAGGCCAGCGCGCTGATCGAGCGGCGGTTCGCCGAGGAGAACATCGCGGTCCACACCAGCACCTCGGTGTCGACGGTCAGCCACGACGCCGGCGGCTTCACCGTCAAGACCGGCAACGGCGAGGCGCTGTCCGCCGAGACCCTGCTGGTGGCCACCGGGCGCCGCACCGACCTCGCGGCGCTGGGCGTCGGCGCGTTCGGCCTTGACGAGTCGGCACGGGGCATCCGGGTCGACGAGCGGATGCGCGCCGCGCCCGGCCTGTGGGCGATCGGCGACGTGACCGGCAGGGGCGCGTTCACCCACATGTCGATGTACCAGGCGGGGATCGCCGCGGCCGACATCCTCGGCCGCGAGCACGGCCCGGCCGACTACCGGGCGGTGCCGAGCGTGACGTTCACCGATCCGGAGGTCGGCACGGTCGGCCTCACCGAGGCCGAGGCCCGCCAGCGCGGCCTGACCGTCCGCACCGGCAGCGCCGACCTGCCGGCCACCTCCCGCGGCTTCATCCACGGCGTCGGCAACGAGGGACTGATCAAAGTGGTGGAGGACGCCGTGCGCGGGGTGCTGGTCGGCGCGACGTCGGTCGGGCCGTCCGGCGGCGAGGTGCTCGGCGCGCTGGCCGTCGCCGTGCACGCCGAGGTGCCCACCGCCGTGCTCCGACAGATGATCTTCGCCTACCCGACGTTCCACCGGGGGATCAGCTCGGCGCTGGACGACCTGTCATGAACCCGCTCGACGACTGGCTCCGCCGCGGTGTGGCCGCGGTCGGCGCCTGGCAGTCCGGCTTCGGCGGCTACCGGGAGCATCCGGCGCAGCACGTGGATCCCGAGCGGTTCGCCGCCGCGTTCACGGAGTTCACCGACCGGCTCGGGGACAACTTCCCGTACTTCCACCCGGACTACGTCGGGCAGATGCTCAAGCCGCCGCACCCGGTGGCCGTCGCCGGCTACCTGACCGCGATGCTGATCAACCCGAACAACCACGCCGCGGACAGCAGCCCGGCCACGTCGGCGATGGAGCGCGAGGCGATCGCCCGGCTCGCCGCGATGTTCGGGTTCGACACCCACCTCGGCCACCTCACCAGCAGCGGCACCATCGCCAACCTGGAAGCGCTCTACGTCGCCAGGGAGTCGCACCCCGGCAAGGGAATCGCGTTCAGCGCGGACAGCCACTACACGCACGGCCGGATGTGCCACGTGCTTGGCATGCCGGGCACCACGGTCCCGGTCGACGGGCGCGGCCGGATGGACCTCGACGCGCTCGAGCGGGTGCTCGCCGGCGGGACCGTCGGCACCGTCGTGCTCACCGCCGGCACCACCGGGCTCGGCGCGATCGACCCGATCCACGAGGCGCTCGCGCTGAAGGAGCGCTACGGCGTGCGGTTGCATGTGGACGCCGCCTATGGTGGATTCTTCTCATTGCTGGCACAGGAGAGCTCCCCGGAGCGGATCGACCCGGCGCCGTGGCGGGCGATCGCGCGCTGCGACTCGGTCGTCATCGACCCGCACAAGCACGGCCTGCAGCCCTACGGGTGCGGCGCGGTGCTGTTCGCCGACCCGTCGATCGCCCGGTTCTACCTGCACGACTCGCCGTACACCTACTTCACCGACGCCGAGTTCCACCTCGGCGAGATCAGCCTGGAGTGCTCACGGGCCGGTGCGGCCGCGGCCGCGCTGTGGCTGACGTTGCGGGTGCTCCCGCTGACCCCGGACGGGTTGGGCCGGTTCCTGGTGGCCAGCCGGCGGGCGGCCCTTGCCTGGGCACGGACCATCGCCGACTCGCCGCACCTGGAGCTGTACCAGGAACCGGAGCTGGACATCGTGACGTACTTCCCGGCGGCGGCGACGCTGTCGGCGGTCGACGCGGCCTCGGCCGCGGTGCTGGCCGGTGGCATGAAGGCCGCGTCGGACCCGGTGTTCGTCAGCGCGCTGAAGGTGGACGCGGCCGCGTTCGCGCGCCGGCATCCGCGGGTGCCGGCCGACGCCGACGGGGCGCGGGTGCTGCGCAGCGTGCTGATCAAGCCGGAGGCGGAGACCCACCTCGACCGGCTGCGCCGCATCGAGCACTTGGCCGCCCGTGCGGGTTGACGACCGGAGCGTGAATGCCGTGCTGTCCGACGTGCTGCCGTTCCTGGTGTGCCCGAACTGCAGGGCGGACCTGACGTTCGCCGGCTCGGTGGTGCGCTGCGCCGGCTCGCACTCGTTCGACGTCGCCCGGCACGGGTACGTGAACCTGATGCCCGGCACCGCGTCCGGGATCACCGGGGACACCGCGGACATGGTCGACGCGCGCACCAGGTTCCTCGCCTCGGGGCACTTCAAGCCGGTCGTGCGCGCGGTCGTGGCCGCCGCGCAGCGGGCCATGGCCGACCGGCCGCCCGGCTGCGTGGTCGACATCGGCGCCGGCGGCGGGCACTACCTGGCGTCGGTGCTCGACGGGCTGCCCGGCCGCATCGGGGTGGCGCTGGACGTGTCCAAGCCCGCCCTGCGCCGCGCCGCCCGCGCGCACGTGCGGGCCGGGGCGGTCGGCTGCGACGCGTGGCAGGGCCTGCCGGTGCGCACCGGGTCCGCGGCGCTGGCGCTGAGCATCTTCGCGCCGCGCAACCCGCCGGAGATCCACCGGGTGCTCGGCGAGGCCGGCACGGTGATCGTGGTGTCGCCCACCTCGCGGCACCTGGTCGAGCTGGTCTGGAAGCTGGGCCTGCTGTCGGTCGAGCCGGAGAAGCAGGAGCGCATCGAGGGGGCCATGGCGCCCTACTGCCAACTGTCCAGTGAGGACGATTGGGAGTTCACCATGTCGCTGTCGCACGAGGACATCGAGTCCGTGGTGGCGATGGGGCCCAGCGCCTGGCACACCAGCCGCAGCACGCTGCGCGAGCGGGTGCGGATGCTCGACGCGCCGCTGCCGGTGACCGCGTCGGTGATCGTGTCCAGTTACCGCCGGCGCGGTCCGGAGTCCCGATGACCACCACGTTCGCGGTGCTGGGGGCCGGGGACCGGGGCGGCGCCTACGCCCGCTGGGTGGCGGCCAACCCGGACCGGGCGCGCGTGGTCGCCGTGGCCGAGCCGAACGAGTACCGGAGGAGCGCGCTGGCGCGGGCGCACGGAATCCCGGCCGAGCGGGTGTTCAGCTCGTGGCAGGAGCTGGCCGAGGCGCCCCGGCTGGCCGACGCGGCCATCGTGGCCACCCAGGACTCCGAGCACGTCGCGCCGGCGATCTCGTTGGCCGGCAAGGGCTATCACCTGCTGGTGGAGAAGCCGCTCGCGCCGAGCGAGGAGCGGTGTCGCACGCTGGTGGCCGCCGTGCGGGAGGCAGGGGTGCTGTTCGCGGTGTGCCACGTGCTGCGGTACCGGCCGTACACCAGGCTGCTCAAGCGGATCGTGGACTCCGGCCGGATCGGCGCCGTGGTCAGCGTGCAGCATCTCGAGCCGGTCGGCTGGTGGCACCACGCGCACGCGTTCGTGCGCGGCAACTGGCGCCGCTCGGACCGGGCCTCGTTCATGCTGCTGGCCAAGTCCTGCCACGACATCGACTGGCTGCGGCACATCGTCGGCCGGCCGATCGAGCGGGTGTCGTCGTTCGGCTCGCTGACCCACTTCCGGCGGGAGAACCGGCCGGACGGGGCCGCGGACCGGTGCCTGGACTGCGCGGTCGAGCCGGACTGCCCGTACTCGGCGGTCCGGCTCTACGCCGGCATGGTGCGCGCGGGCCGCACCGGCTGGCCGGTCAGCGTGATCACCGACGAGGTGACCGAGGCCGGCGTGCGGCTGGCGTTGCGCGACGGCCCGTACGGCCGCTGCGTGTACGCCTGCGACAACGACGTGGTCGATCACCAGGTGGTGGCCATGGAGTTCGCCGGCGGGATCACCGGGACGTTCCAGATGGTCGGCTCCTCCCCGCACGCCGACCGGCGCACCCAGATCTTCGGCACCCGCGGCTTCATCGACGGCGACGGCGATCGACTGTCCATTCAGGACTTCGTCACGGGAGAGACCGAGCAGCTGACCGTCTCCTCGCTCGGCAACGACGCGGCCGCGGGCCACGGCGGCGGCGACGCGGGCCTGATGGACGCGTTCACCACCGCCGTGGCCGCCGGCGACCCCGCCGCGATCCTCTCCGGCCCGCTGGAGTCGCTGGAGACGCACCTTGCGGTGTTCGCCGCCGAGCGGGCTCGGCTGCGCGGGACCGTCGAGCGGGTCAGCTAGGCCACGGGATCTGGGTGGACCGGTAGAAGTCGATGCCGAGCCGCTCCCACCGCGGGCCCTGCGCGGCCAGGCGCTCCCGGAAGCTCGCCCAGTCGTGCGTCGACCACGGCGACCAGCCCAGCTCCGCGTAGGCCGGCAGGCGCGGGAACGCCATGAACTCGATGTGGTCGCTGTTGGAGATCGTCTCCGACCACAGCGGCGCCTCCACGCCGAGGATCGCGCTCTCCGGCACGCCCTGCAGGTACATCCCGGGGTTCCAGCCGTAGGCGGTGTCCACCTCGATGAACCCGGCCCAGCTCAGCCCGAGCGGGGTGTCCCGGTTGTACTTCATGTCCAGGTAGGCCTTGTTGGCCGGGGACATCAGGATCTTGTTCCCGCGCGCGGCCGCCTCGGTGACCTCCGGGTGGGAGTTGGTGGTGCCCCAGTACTGCGGCACCGCCGAGGTGGGCGGGTCGGCCTTGAGGAACTCGTGCCAGCCGGTGATCTTCTTGCCGTACTTGGCAACGATCGGCATGACCCGGCCGAGGAAGAACAGGTAGTCCGGCTCGGTGGTGGCGTGCGCCTCGTCCGTGCCGATGTGCAGGTACTCGCCGGGGGTCAGGGCCGCCAGCTCGCGCAGCACGTCGTCGAGGAACCGGTAGGTGATCTCCGAGCGGATGCACAGCGAGCTGAACCCGACGTCGGTGCCGGTGTACAGCGGCGGCGCCACGCCGTCGCAGTTGAGCTCGGCGTACGAGGCCAGCGCCGCGTTGGTGTGCCCGGGCATGTCGATCTCGGGGATGATCGTGATGTGCCTCGCGGCGGCGTAGGCCACCAGGTCGCGGTACTGCTCCTGGGTGTAGTACCCGCCGGGACCGCCGCCGACCTCGGTGCTGCCGCCGAAGGTGGCCAGCCGCGGCCAGCTCTTGATCTCGATCCGCCAGCCCTGGTCGTCGGCCAGGTGCAGGTGCAGCACGTTGATCTTGTACAGCGCGATCTGGTCGATGTAGCGCTTGACCTCCGCCACCGAGAAGAAGTGCCGGGAGACGTCGAGCATCGCGCCGCGGTGGCCGAACCGCGGGAAGTCGACGATCGTCCCGCCGGACACGATCCACGGCCCGGACTGCCGGCCGCGGCTCTCCACCTTGGCCGGCAGCAGCTGCCGCAGCGTCTGCACCCCGGCGAACAGGCCGGCGGCGGTGTTGGCCCGCAGGCTCACCCCGGTGCGGCGCACGGTCAGCTCGTAGCCGGACGCGCCGACCTGGCCGCTCGCGCCGAGCGCAAGGGAGATGTTGCCGGACTGACCGCCGCCGCGGCTGACCGGCAGCGGGAAGCCGGTGGACGGCCGCAGCACGCCGGCGAGGTAGCGGCCGACGTCGGCGACCTCGCCGGCGGCCGGCGGGGTGACGATCTTGGTTTGCCGGGTGATCTCGAAGTTTTCCGCCGGGTCGGGGCGCACGGAGACCGGGGCGGGAACGACGGAGGTGATGCTGGAGATGTGCTGCTCCGGAGTGGCTGTCGCGGTACCTGATGCGGCGCTGAGCAGTGCGGCCGTGGTGGCGGCCACGGTCAGGGTAGCCAGGAACCGGCGGCTTCGGTCAATTGTGGGAGTCTTCACGAGTCCTCCTCGATGCGGCCCGGAGGGCAGGGGGCCAGCTCACAGGTATAGACCAATTTGCCGGGTGAGCACAAGCGTTCCGGTTAGTTCACCGGGCGGACGAAACGTTCCCCGAGGCCACGAACAGCTCGGTCAGGTGATCGATGAGGCGTTCCCTCGACACGTCGAGCTGGCCGTCCAGGTACGCCGCCCCCACCTCGGCCAGCGCGCCGACCAGCGCCAGCGCGGTGAGGTAGGCGTCGGTCGGGTCGGGCGGGCGATCGCCGAAGAACTCCCTTGCCACCTCCGACAGCAGCGCCGCCTGCGCGCGCAGCGCCTCCTGCCGGCGCCGCTGCAGGTTCTCGTTGGCGGTGGCCTCCAGGATCAGCACCCGGCCCTTGCGCGGGTCGTCGATGAGAAACTCCACGGCGGCGGCGATCCCGGCCCGTGCGGTGCGCCGGACGTCGTGCGGCGCCTCGGCCGCGGCCGCCAGCACCACCCGGATCCCCTCGACCAGCACGTGCTCGTACACGGCCAGCAGCAGCGCCTCACGATCGGGAAAGCTCTCGTAGAAGTACCGCTCGGTCAGCCCGGCCCGCCGGCACACCCCCCGCACGGTGGTGTTGGCCCAGCCCTGCGTGCCGATCACCTCGAGCCCGGCCTCGATCAGCTGGCCGCGCCGCTCGGCCCGCCGCTCCTCGGCGCTGACCCCGCGCCAGGACCGGGTCGGTGAGCTACGCACCGGCCCACCCTGACATCAATCGTTGTCCAGATCAAGGCGCGCTACACGGTCGTCGCGCCCAGCAGGTCCCACAGCCGGGCGACGAGCTTCTCGTCGCCGTCGGTGGTGATCGCCGCCCGGTCGGAGCGCCGCCACAGCCACAGCAGCAGCTCCTGCGGCGTGCCGGACACGCGGGCGGCGCCCGCGTCGTCGTCCCTGGCCACGTCCGCGCCGGCCGGGGTGATCCGGACGGTCCAGCGGTCCGAGCCGGCGTCCACCGATACCGGCCGCCCGTCGGCGCCGGTGAGCGTGTCGGCCATGTGATCCCGCCATTCGTGCGAGCAGTAGGACAGAAAGCGCACGAGGATCTCGTCGATGCCGTCCAGCGCGAGCCCGGTCGGGATGGCGGCGATCGGCACACCCGCCGCCAGCTCGGCATCCACCCGGTGGAATCAGTGTCTCCAGCGGCATCCGGCGGACCACGAAGCCGACCGTCTGGTCCGGCTGGTACCAGTCCGGCACCGGTTCGTTGCGCTCGCGCGCGGCCAACTCGGCGACCAGCCCGGCGTAGGTCCGGTCCAGCGCCGCGATCGGATCCGCCTCGCCGAGGTCGGGGGGCCAGCTCTGCTTCTGGCCGGTCCGCATGATCTCGGTCTTCTCCAGGTACACCATGGCGACGTGCCGGACCAGATCCGTCACCGTCCACTCCGGACACGTCGGCACCTTCGCGTCCATGCGGCCGGCCGCGACCTCCCGCAGCCGGCGGTAGTCGGCGTCGAGCCAGGCCAGGTAGGTCTGCTTGCCGATCATCGGTCTCCCCTCAACACCGGGCGCAGCGCGTCGAGCACGGCGGGATCTTCGATGGTGGACGGTACCGGTTCGTCGCGGCCGTCGGCGATGCCGCGCATGGTCTTGCGGAGGATCTTGCCGGACCGGGTCTTCGGCAGGCCGTCCACAATAGACACATCGCGGAACGCGGCCACCGGGCCGATCTCCCGGCGGACCGCGGCCACCAGCTCGTCGCGCAGCGTGGTCTCGTCGACCTCGACGCCGGCCTTGAGCACCACGAAGCCCCGCGGCAACTGGCCCTTCAGCGCGTCGCGCACCCCGATCACCGCGCACTCGGCCACCGCGGGATGGGCGGCCAGCACCGCCTCCATCGAGCCGGTGGACAGCCGGTGCCCGGCCACGTTGATCACGTCGTCGGTGCGGCCCATGACGTAGACGTAGCCGTCGGAGTCGATGTAGCCGCCGTCGCCGGTCAGGTAGTAGCCGGGATAGCGGGACAGGTAGGAATCCACGTACCGCTCGTCGTCACCCCACAGCGTGGGCAGGGTGCCCGGCGGCAGCGGCAGCCTGATGGCGATCGCGCCCTCCCGGCCGGCCGGCAGCTCCGCCCCGGACTCGTCGAGGATCCGCACGTCGTAGCCCGGCACGGGCACGCTCGGCGAGCCCGGCTTGATCGGCATCGGCTCCAGCCCGCGCAGGTTGGCGCAGATCGGCCAGCCGGTCTCGGTCTGCCACCAGTGGTCGACGACCGGGACGCCGAGCTTGTCGCTGGCCCAGTGGTAGGTCTCCGGGTCCAGCCGCTCCCCGGCAAGGAACAGCGTCTCGAACCGGCTCAGGTCGTGCTTGGCCAACAGGGTCGCGTCCGGGTCGGCCCGCTTGATCGCCCGGAACGCGGTCGGCGCGGTGAACAGCGCCTTGGCCCGGTGCTCGGAGATCACCCGCCAGAACGCGCCGGCATCCGGCGTGCCGACCGGCTTTCCCTCGTACAGCACCGTGGTCGCGCCGACGATCAGCGGGGCGTACACGATGTAGGAGTGCCCGACCACCCAGCCGACGTCGGACGCCGTCCACCACACCTCACCGGGCCCGACGTCGTAGACGTTGCGCAGCGACCAGGCCAGCGCCACCGCGTGCCCGCCGTTGTCGCGCACCACGCCCTTCGGCTTCCCGGTGGTGCCGGACGTGTACAGGATGTAGAGCGGATCCGTCGCCGCCACCGGCACGCAGTCGACCGGCTCGGCGCCGGCCATCGCCTCGGCCCAGTCGACGTCGCCGTCGGCAAGCCGGGCCGGCGCCTGCTCCCGCTGGAGCATGACGACATGTGATACAGGATGCGTCGTATGTGATATGGCGTCCTCGATGATCGGCCGGTACTCCACGGTCCTGGTCGGCTCGAGCCCGCAGGACGCCGCCACGATCACCTTGGGCCGGGCGTCGTCGATCCGGGTGGCCAGCTCGCGCGGCGCGAACCCGCCGAACACCACCGAGTGCACCGCGCCGAGCCGGGCGCAGGCCAGCATCGCCACCACCGCCTGCGGCACCATCGGCATGTAAACGATCACCCGATCGCCGCGGCCGACGCCCAGCCCGGACAGCACGCCGGCGAACCGGGCCACCTCGTCGCGCAGCTCCCGGTAGGTGAAGGTGGCCTTGACACCGGTCATGGCCGAGTCGTAGATCAGCGCCGGCTGCCCGCCGCGGCCGGCCTCGACGTGCCGGTCCAGCGCGTTGTGGCAGGTGTTGAGCACGCCGTCGGGGAACCACCGGTACAGCGGCGGCGTCGTGTCGTCCAGCGCGCGCGCCGGTGGGCGGTCCCAGTCGATCGCGCGGGCCGCGGTCAGCCAGAACGTCTCGGGATCGGCGAGGCTCTGCCGGTATGCGTCGGAGTAGCTGCCCATAGGGGAGATCATGCCCCGCCACGGGCCCGAGTTTGAGCCCCGGGACCGCCGGCTTCGCCTACCCTGGCCGTGAAGGGGTGAAGGGAGGGGGACGTGGACGCACTCGTGGAGCTCGCGGGTTCGCTGCTCTCCCTTGCGCACCGCATCTTCGGGCCCGGCGTATGCCCGGGTGACTGGGTGTGGGCCACGGCGACCGCGGGCGCGCTGATCGCGCTGCTGCCGACGTTCGGCGCGCTGCTCGTCGCGCTGATCCGCAAGGGCACCGGCAACACGTACAACGTCGTCACCCTCGGCGTGTTCGGCACGATCGGGATCCTGTCGGCGTTCCTGGCACCGTGGCTGCTGGCGATCGGCATGTCCGAGGTGTTCCGCACGGCGTTCCGGGGCGAGGGCAACACCGGGTTGACCGCGGCCGAGGTCCGGTCCCTCGACGCCGAGTACTGCTGGGGCGACCAGCGCACCTACCTCGGCCGCGGGGCCACCGTCTACGACGTGCTGTTCCACCCCTTCGAGGGCTCGGTCAAGCTGATGCTGCACATCCTGGGCCTGGTCGTCGTGCCGCTGCTGTGCCTGCTGTTCGTCTGGCTGCAGGCGCGCGCGGCGCTGCGCCGCGGGCCGAAATGGCCCGCCCGGCTGTTCTGGATCCCGTTCGCGATGCTGATCCTGCTCAGCGCGCCGATGGCGGCCAGGGTGGCGATCGCCATGTGGCTGGGCTTCCTGCCGGCCGCCGTGCTCGGCATGATCCCGGTGCTGATCGTCGGCCCGCCGAGCTGGTCGGTCATCGAACGCGCCTACACCAGGCGGCAACAGCCGCCGCCCGGCCCGCCGCCGCAACCGCCACCGGCCTACCGCCCGCCCCCGCCGGTCGTGCGCACCCCGCCACCGCCGCCGATGCGCCCGCCCGTGCGCGAGCCGGAACCCGACCGGGCCGCCCTTGCCAGGCTGGCCGCCGACCCCGGACCGCTGCCGTTCGCGCCGCGCCGGTCCCCGGACGCGTCGACCGTGTGGACGAAGTCCGGCGGCCGGTTCCAGAAGATCCGCCCGCTCGGCCACGGCGGGTTCGGCACCGTGTGGCTGGCCAGGGACACGCAGCTCGACCGCACGGTCGCGGTCAAGCTCGCGCACGCGCCGGACGCCGAGACCGAGGAGCGGATGCTGCGCGAGGCCAGGGCGCTGGCCGCGGTGCACCACCCGAACTGCGTGCGGGTCTACGACATCGTGTCCGACGCCGACGGGCTCGGCCTCGTCATGGAGTACATCGAGGGCCAGCAGCTGGCCGACGCGGTGCACGAGTCCGGCCCGCTCGGCGACGTGGCCGCCGCCCGGCTGTGGATGACCATGGCCAGCGCGCTGTCCGCCGCCCACTCCAAGGGCGTGCTGCACCGCGACGTCAAGCCCGCCAACGTGATCCTCGACCCGGACGGCAACCCGCACCTGATCGACTTCGGCATCGCCCGCTCGCGCGGCGACTCCACGCTCACCGCCACCGGCATGATGGTCGGCACCCCCGACTTCCTCGCCCCGGAAACCGCCGCCGGCGCCTCGGCCACTCCGGCGTCGGACGCCTGGCAGCTCGCCGCCACCGTCAGCTTCGCCCTGACCGGTGCACCCCCGCGCGGCGTCCGGGAGAACGCCATGGCCGCCCTCATGGCCGCCGCCAAGGCCGAGCCGCTGGTCCGGCTGCCCCGCCAGTCCGCCCACCGCGCCCTGCTGCTGGCCTCCCTCGATCCCGACCCCGGCCGCCGCCCCACCCTCAACGCCATCGCCCGCGAAATGAGCGCCTGGCTCACCCGCGCCGGCCACCCCACCGAAGGCCCGGTCACCCGCATCATCGAGCCGGAGCGAACCCGCCCGCTGCGCTGACTCCTGGCTGTCCGCCCCGCTCCACAAGAGCATCGCCCGCGACCGGTCGCGGCAATCGGAGCACAAGCGGCTCGCCCGTACCTGCAGGGCCGGAGACTCGGTCACCCGGCTCATCGAACCCGCCCGCACCCGCCCGCTGCGCTGAGAAAGCCCGACCCGACCGATCGGAAAGCCAGCCCGGCAACCCGGCCGCCCTCACGCGATCACTGCCCGTGCCTCAATCGCCGCGCGCGGCGCGCGGCGCGGGGACGGCGTCATGCCAACGAACCCTTGTGCCGCAGCAACTCCCCCTGCCGTGCGAGATCACCGCCAACGACCTCGCCGCGCGCTGCGCGCGCAGCGGCCGGCGATCGAGCACACGCCGCGCTGTTTGTCGCCTTGCTTGGCGGCTGCCGGCTGCGCCCGGAAGACGAAGGGCCCCTTCCTCCGTGGGGAAGGGGCCCTTCATCGTATTAACTCAGGTGCCGGAGCCGCCGCCTCCTGGCTGGACCACTCCGTTCACGGTCAGCGTGTACGGGGCGTACTGCAGGACCTGCTCGGTCGGCTCGTCGTAGGCGACTACGGCGACGACCTTGGGGAACAGGGACAGGAACAGCAGCGCCAGCCGGTTGAGCTGGAAGGAGAACTTGCCGTCGATCTCCAGCTGGAGCGCCAGCGAGTGCCGCTCGTCGATGCCGATCAGGCGGAGGTTCCAGTTGTCGACCTCGATCGGCCGGATCTCCGTCGGGGAGTCGAACGCGTCCAGGTTGGACCCGTCGCTGATCTGCGTGCCGCCGAGGGTCACGTCGTCGATCAGCAGACCGCCGTTGTTGACGCTGCCGTCGCTGACGTACCGGAAGTTGAGCAGCACGGTCTGCCCGGCGAAGGCGGACAGGTCGAACGTGTGCGGCTCGAATCCCTCGGTGTCGCCGTTGAGGCCCGGCCCAAGCGGCGCGTCGACGGTCTTGTCACCGGCCACGGCCTTGTACGTCGCCCCACCGTCGGTGGAGACCATCACGTAGCCGTAGTCGAACCCGAGCTCGGCGCCGTACTTCGCCAGGAAGCGCAGCGTCGGGTCGGCGGTCGGCACGGTCACCGAGATGACCGCGGCGGCGTCGAGCGCGCTCTCGTTGCCCGAGAACAGCACGGCGTTGCCCGGCCGGTCCGGATCGTCGGTCTTCACCGTCCACAACAGCGGGAGCGGTGGCAGGGTCCGTGCGCCCTGGAACGAAAGCGACCGCAGGTCCCGTCCGGACAGGACGGTGCCGTTCGTGCCTTGCAGCTGCACGAAGTCCGCGCCGTTGGGTGCGGCCCCGGGGTCGTTGTTGACGTCCGGGTTGCCGAAGTTGAGCGACGACCGCAGGCTCGGCGTGGTCACCCGGCCCTTCGGCACCCCGAGGATCGTGCCCCTGCGGGAGTCGCCGACGAGCTTGTCGACCAGCACCATGGTCTGGAAGTCGTGCAGCACCCGGTACACGTCCGGCGAGGCGCCCTCGGCTTCCAGATCCGCCGACAGGCTGGGCAGGCCCTGCAGCTTACCGTCGTTGTGCAACCGCGTCATGAAGTCGATGCCGTAGCGGTCGAACAGGAACATCATGAACGAGTAGGCATGACCGTAGTCGGCGAGCACCTTGCTCGGATTGTCGCCCTCGTTCCACAGGTTGAGCGAGTTCTCCGGCCCGCCGCAGTCCCGCGGGTTGGTGTTGAACTGGGTCTGCACGATGCCGAAGCCCTGATAGCACGTGACATGGGTGTCGAAGCCCCGCTCGAACACCGACAGTCGCGTGTCCACGTAGCCGACCAGGGTCTGCGCGAAGTCGGACAGGCCCTCGTTGATCCAGGTCGACTCGAACGGGTCGGTGTAGTAGTGCAGCAGGTGCTGCCACTCGTGGGCGAACGTGCCCTCGTAGAGGAACGGCCGCGCCGGCCGGCTGGTGCACGGGTCGGCCGTCGGCTCGTCCGGCGGGTTGGCCGTCGTGCGGTGCGCCCAGTCGAACGCGTCGACGGTCATGATGTTGCGGTCGAACACCTCGTTGTACCCCGCGGAGAAGAACCCCGCGATATAGGTGGGGTTCGCCGGGAAGTCGTAGAAGTTCTCCTCCCGCACGTTGTCGATGAGCGCGACGGTGTTGTCGCCCTCACCGGTGAAGTCGCCGGGAATGAGGGCGTTGCTGCCGTCGCGGTCCGGCGGCGTGCTGAAGGCCGCCGTCTCCTTGGGGAACATGTTGTTGTCGAACTCGTCGACCAGTTCGGCCGCCTGGGCGTCGGTGATCGTGGTCGAGTTCGGGATCTGGTTGCGGCAGTCACCGGCCGGGAAGGCGGTGTCGTTGGCCACCCACACCTCGATCTTGTTACCCACCGCGCGCAGGGTGTAGTCCTTGAGGTAGTCGCCGACGAGGATGTCGAAGGCGGGCCACTGCCGGACCGTGCCCACCGGCGGGGTCTCCGCCGCCACGCGTGCCTGAGACTGGGCCTTCGGCTGGTACCGGTTCGGCGTGGCAATCTTCTTGCCGTTGAGGACGACTTCCTTGTGGACAAATTCCCGGACGTCGCTGGGCGCGGCAGACGACTGGGGCGCCGCGCCGGCGGACGACGCCGGAAGAACCTGAACGAGGGGAACGAGGAGAAGGGTTGCTGCGGCCGCCACTAATCGGCTTCGTCTCATGAGATCCCTTTCACGTCAACGGGCGCACGTCTGCGCACCGCTGTACGCCTATCACGGGCGAAGGGTTCAGCACCAGAACAGAACGAAGGGTTTTCAGCGCCAGGAGGGAAGCCAGAGCTCGGCCTGCCACCGCCAGTTCGGAATGGAATTCCCGTTGAGAATCGGCCACAGCCAGACGAAGTTGGCCACGACCAATCCGACATACAGGGCGACGACGAGCAAACCGGTGCCGCGACGCTCGTAGCCGTCCCGGGCCCGGCCCATGATCTGTCCGAGCGCCAGGGTCAGGCCGAGGACCAGGAAGGCGGCCAGCGGGGTGGCGTAGAAGAAGTACATCTGCCGGTCGAGGTTGACGAACCAGGGCAGCAGGCCGGCCAGGTAGGCGACCACGACGGCGGCGTAGCGCCAGTCCAGCCGGCCGATCATGCGCCACAGGCCCCAGGCCAGCATCGGCAGCGCCAGCCACCACAGCGCGGGCGTGCCGACCAGCATCGTGGCGCTGACGCAGGTCGGCTCGCCGCAGCCGGTGGTGCCGCCGTCGTAGTAGTAGAGCATCGGCCGCAGACCCATCGGCCAGGTCCACGGCTTGGACTCCCACGGGTGCTGGTTGGTGGCCGGCGTGTTCAGGTTCTCGTGGAACTCCAGCACGTTGCCCGAGTACTGCCACAGCGACCGCAGTGCCTGGGGCAGCACGTCGTACCAGCCGCTGTGCCAGCCAGACGCCGCCGCCTGCTCGCCGAGGTGCCGGTCGATGGCGGTCTCGCTGGCGAACCAGCCCCACCAGGTGGCCAGGTAGGCGAGCACCGGGACGATCAGCAGGGCCCACAGCGCCGGCAGCACGTCGCGCCGCAGCGCCCCCACCCACGGGTGCCGCACGCCCGCCGCCCGCCGCGCCGTGACGTCCCACAGCACGGTGAGCAGCCCGAACGCGGCGATGTAGAAGATGCCGGACCACTTCACCCCGCAGGCCAGCCCCAGCGCGACGCCGCAGCCGAACCGCCACCAGCGAAAGCCCAGCCGCGGCCCGTACGTCGACTCGGTGGCCCAGCCCTCGGCCACCGCGATGGCCAGCCGGTGGCGCACCTGGTCGCGGTCGAGCAGCAGGCAGCCGAACGCGACCAGCACGAAGAAGGCCAGGAAGATGTCCAGCATCCCCATCCGGCCCTGCACGTGGCTGACGCCGTCGGCGATCAGCAGCACCCCGGCGATCGCGCCGAGCAGCGTCGAGCGGGTCAGCCGCCGGGCGATCCGCACGATCAGCAGGATCATCAGCGACGCGCACAGCGCCGCGGTGAACCGCCAGCCCCAGCCGTCGTAGCCGAACAGCCACTCGCCGATGGCGATCATCTGCTTGCCCAGCGGCGGGTGCACGGTCAGCTCGTAGGCCGGGTTGTCCTCGACGCCGCCGTTGCGCAGGATCTCCCACGCCTGCGGCACGTAGTGCTTCTCGTCGAAGACCGGCGTGCCGTTGTCGGTGGGGAAGCCGAGGTTCTGGAACCGGATGAACCCGCCGAACAGCGCGAGGAACGTGGTGACCAGCCAGCCGCGCAGCCGGTCGGCCGGCATCGGCGGCATGAGCAGGCGGGCGCGCACCACCTCCGCGTCCGACGGTTCGCGGCGCTTGCTGGCGGGCGCGGCCACGTCGGGTGCGGTGGCGAGGGCGGTCACGGCGACCGATCGTACGGCGTCGCCGCAAGATCCGTGTCAACAGCCGCTAGCCGGCAAGAACCGCCACGACGGTGAAGAACCCGAGGATGCCGGCGAGCAGGAGGGCGAAGGCGATCAGGAACGCGACGGTGCGCGGCGACAACGGACCCGCCAACCAGCCGCTCGTGCTCGCCTTGGCGGGTGGGGACGGCGCGGGGCGCGGTCCGAGCCCTTCGGCGAGGCGGGCCTCCTCGGCGATGGCGGCGGGTTCGCCGAGGCGGTCGAGGATCGTGCGCACCGCGGCCTCCGTCGGCTGGTAGAGCACGGCGCGGGCCGCGGCGATGTGCTCACGCAGGTCGGTGAGCAGGTCCTCGCGCCGCTCCGGCGGCAGGTCGGCGCAGGCCCACGAGACCGCCCCGAGGTAGTCCTCGACGAGCCGGTCCAACCGGTCGATCGACTGAGTCATGTCTGCTCCGTCCCAACGATGCGGTCGACAGCGTCCCGGAAGGTGACCCATTCCGACCGGAAGCGGGCCAACGCCTCCTTGCCCTGACCGGTCAGCTCGTAGTAGCGCCGTGGCGGGCCGCTCGGTGACTCCTGCCAGGTGGTGGCCACCCAGCCGGCCCGGCGCAGCCGGGACAGCAGGGGATAGAGCGTGCCCTCACTGGTGGTCAGGCTGGTCTGCTCGGCGAGCTGGGTGACCAGCTCCACGCCGTAGCGGGACTCGTTCTCCAGTAGGGCCAGCACGCAGAACTCCAAGGTCCCGCGCCGCAGCGCGGTGCCAAGCCCTGGCCACGCTTCCATGTCGCACATGCTACCTTGCGAGGCAAGGTTCCGGGAGCGGCTCAACACCGCACCGCCGGGCCGCGTTTGATGAGGCGTGGACTTCGACGAGTTCCTGCGCGCGCAGCTGCCCGGGCTGGTGCGCTACGCCGGCGTGCTGACCGCCGACAGCCATCTCGCCCAGGACCTGACCCAGGACGCCCTGGTGCGCGCGCACGCCCGCTGGTCCAGGATCGGCCGGCTCGACCGCCCCGACCTCTACCTCCGGCGCATGATCACCAACGGGTACCTGTCCTGGCGGCGCCGCTGGTCGGTGCGCTCGATCCAGCCAATGGCCGACGCCGGGCTGCTCGAGGAGGCGACCACGCCCGACCCGGCCGCGGCGCTGGCCGACCGGGACCTGGTCGCCACCCTGCTGGCCACGCTGACCCGGCGGCAGCGGGCGGTCCTGGTGCTGCGGTTCTACGAGGGCCGCTCCGACGAGGAGATCGCCGCGATCCTCGGCTGCACGGCCGGCACCGTGCGCAGCCATGTTTCCCGCGGGCTGGCCGTCCTTCGCGACCGGCAGCCGACCATGGAGGTGTCATGATCAACGAGGAGTCGCTCCGGCGGGCGCTTGGGACGCTGGAGCGCCACGCCCCGGCCGAGGCGGACGTGCTGGCCGGGCTGCGCGCGGGCCTGGCCCGCCGGCGGCGCCGGCAGGTGGCCAGCGTCGCCGGGGTCGCCGGCGCGGCCTGCGCGGTGGCGCTCGGCGTGGTGGTCGCCGTGTCCGGCCGCGGAGAGGAGCGGGTCGGTGGGTCGCCGGCGCCACCGACCGCGCCTGCGGGGGAGTCGTCGGCGCCGGTCGCGATCGCCAGCGTGATCCCTCCACCCGCCCTGCCGTTCACCGTGGGGTGGCTGCCGGATGGCTACACGCTGGCCCGCTGGGACGTCGGCACCGCCGACAACTACGCGTACTACGGCGTCGGGCCGCAGGAGCTGGAGAGCTTCATGGTTGGCGTCAGCACGAGGCGGCCCGCCGCCCCGGCCGGCGCCGTCGAGGAGCCCACGACGATCGCGGGCCGTCCCGGCGTTGTGCACAAGCTCGGGCGGAACCGGGCCCCGTCGCAACTGCTCTGGCAGCTCGCGGACGGGCGGTGGGCCGTGGTCGGCGGCCGCCCACCGACCATGCCCCTCGACACGTTCCGGCGCATCGCCGAGAGCCTCGCGCCGCAACCGACCCCGCTGACGGTCCCATTCGGACTGACGAAGGTGCCCGACGGCTACCGGGTGGTCAGGTGGACGAACCAGGGTCCGGTAGGCGCGTCGCTGACCCTGTGCCCCACCGGGGTCGATCCGTTCGGCCCGGCGGGCGACGCGTGCCTGAGCGTGAGCCTGGACGCCGGCCCGGCGCCGACGGCCATGCCACGCCGGAGCAACAGCCCAGGCGGCGAGGTGGTCATGGTCCCGCTCGACCGGGAACAGGTGATCGGCGGCGTCCGGACCTACGCGACGGCGGACGGGACGGCGGTCGTGGCGCAGGTCGATCCCGGCCACTACGCCACCGGGGAGAGCGTGGCGGCCGGGGTGGGTCCGCTGCGCGAGGCGGTGGCGGCCGTGGTCCTGACCAGGTAGTCCATGCCGGATGGTCGGTTCCGACCACATCTGCGGGCCCGACCCACTACCGTGGCCTCCTACGTTTTCGGCCTCATGTCGGGAATCTGGGAGGTCATCTTGATCAGGGCAGCGATCCTGACCGCCACCGCCGCGTGCCTGCTGGCGGTGCCGGCGTGCTCGGGGGACGACGCGGCGGGTCCGCCGGCCACGAGCACGCCGTCGGACCGCGGCACCGGCACGTCGGAGCCCGCGCCGGCCGACCGGGGCGGCGGTCAGTGCCCGGTCGGCGAGTACGAGGTCACCAAGATCGCCGGGAAGGCCGGCGCCGACGTCAACGGCGTGCCGATCGTCGCCACCAGCGGCGGCGGCCTCGAGCTGGCGCTCACCGAGGCCGGCACCTGGACGCTGACCGGCGACGGCGCCTCGGTCACGCTCAAGGCCGCCAACATCTCGGTCACCGGGACCGTCGACGGGTCCGCGGAGGGCAGCTACGCCAAGGCCGGCAACGACTACGTGTTCAAGCAGGAGAAGGCGTCCGGCAAGGTCACCCTTGACCAGCCGGTCGTCGGTGTGTCGTCGATCCCCATGGCCGATGTCGGTCCGGCCCTCGCCCCGGGTGGCACGGCCACCCTCACCTGCAGCGAAGGTGGCCTTCGGATCGCCTCCGAGTCGGTGACGCTCGACCTCACCCGCACCGGCGGCCCCACCGGCGGCGCACCGACCACGCCGACCGGCAGCGGTGGCGGCGCCTCCGGCGGCACCCTGACCATCGCCGACTCGGCCCAGACCAGGACCATCGACTGCGCCGGCCGCGCCGTCGCGATCAACGGCTCGTCCAACACGCTCACCTTCACCGGCAGCTGCGCGACGGTGACCGTCAACGGCTCCAAGAACGAGGTCACCCTCGAGCAGGTCACCGAGATCGGGGTGAACGGGTCGCTCAACATCATCACCTGGTCCGGCGGCGACCCGAAGGTGTCCGACAACGGGACCGGCAACAAGATCACCCAGGGCTGATCCCGCACTGCCAGTACGCTCCTGGCGTGCTCGTCCTGGCCGCGACCCCGCTCGGCGACTCCCGGGACGCCTCGCCCCGGCTGGTGGACGCCCTCGGCACGGCGGATGTGATCGCCGCCGAGGACACCCGGCGGCTGCGGGCACTTGCGGCCGCGCTCGGCGTGCGCCCGTCCGGGCGGATCGTCAGCTTCTACGACGCGGTGGAGGTGTCCCGGATCGGCGGCCTGCTGGACGCGTTGCGGGCCGGCCGGACCGTGCTGCTGGTGACCGACGCGGGCATGCCGAGCGTGTCGGATCCGGGCTACCGCCTGGTGTCCGCCTGCGTGGCCGAGGACCTGCCGGTGACCTGCCTGCCGGGGCCGTCCGCGGTCACCACGGCGCTGGCCCTGTCCGGCCTGCCGTGCGAGCGGTTCTGCTTCGAGGGGTTCGCCCCGCGCAAGCCGGGCGAGCGCCGCAGGTGGTTGTCCACCTTGGCCACCGAGCCGCGGACGGCGGTGTTCTTCGAGTCGCCGCACCGGATCGCGGCCACCCTGACCGACGCCGCCGAGGTGCTCGGCGCCGGCCGGCGGGCCGCGGTGTGCCGCGAGCTGACCAAGCCGTACGAGGAGGTGCGCCGCGGCCCGCTCGGCGAGCTGGCGGAGTGGGCGGCGGCCGGCGTCCGCGGCGAGATCACCGTGGTGCTGGCCGGCGCAGAGCCCACCGCGCCGCTGGACGTCGCCGCGCTGGTCGAGCAGGTCCTCGAGCGCACCGCGGGCGGAGCCCGGCTCAAGGACGCCGTCACCGAGGTCGCCGAGCGCTCCGGCGTCAGCCGCAAGGCGCTCTACGACGCCGCCGTCACCGCCCGCCGATAACCTTCAGCCATGGTCCGTCCCGTCGAGACGACGCTGGTCGCGCAGCTGACCGGGCGCGAGTCGATCAACCGCACCGCCGAGCGGTTCGGCATCGAGGCCACCGATCTCGGCATTATGTGGGAGGACGGCGCCGGCCGGGTGATGGTGGTGTTCGGCGACACCTACGGCCCCGGCTGGTGCGGCGACGGCGCGGGAACCACCGACCTGTCGGACTGGCGCTGCAACGTCCTTGCCGTGTCCAGCAACCGGGATCTGGACGCCGGGTTGCGGCTCGACGAGGTAGTTGCCGAGCGCGGCATGGACGGCGCCGCCGGTGTCGCCGGCCAGATCCTCGAGCGCGACCCGAACGTGCGGCGCGAGGAGACCGTGATCCCCACCTCGGGCATCGCCGTCGACGGCCGGCACTACCTGCACTACATGTCGGTGCGCAACTGGGGGCCCCAGGGCGTGTGGGTCACCAACTACGCCGGCATCGCGGTGTCCGAGGACGGCGTGACCTGGACCAAGCCGCCAGGGGCGCGCTGGCCCAACCGCCGCCGGGCCGACCATCCGTTCCAGATGGGCGCGTTCGCCCGCCACGGTGAGCACGTCTACCTGCTCGGCACGCCCAACGGCCGCTGGGGCGACGGGCGGCTGGCCCGAGTGTCCACTTCGGACATCCTGGAGCCGGCGGCGTACGAGTACTGGACGGGCGACACCTGGCGCCCGCGCGACCCGTTCGCCGCCAGGCCGGTCATGGCCGGCCCGGTGGCGGAGCTCTCGGTCATTTACAACGTCCACTTCGGACAGTGGCTGGCCCTGCACCTCGACGAGGCCCGCGGCGCCATCGTGCTGCGCACCGCGGACGAGCTGACCGGCCCGTGGACCGCCGGCCAGGTCGTGGCCTCCGCCGCGGAGTATCCCGGACTGTACGGCGGATTCTTCCACCCGCGGTCGGCCACCGGCCCGGTGATCTACTACGCCATGTCGCAGTGGTCGCCGTACAACGTCTACCTGATGCGCACCACCCTGGCCTAGCGGTATTTTCTAGCTCGGGCTGTATTTTTTAGCTCGGGCAAGGCCGCCGGGCGCCTTCGGCGCCGGCCTTGGGTCGGGTTGGTTGGGGGGGTTGCGGGCCGGTGTG
>NZ_DASZCQ010000271.1:0-17853 GCF_035942955.1 Actinophytocola sp.
GCCACCGCCGGTGCGCGGCGAGCTGCTCGACCTGCCGGCGCCCCTTCCGGACCTGGGTCCCGTCCTGGCCGAGGTCCCGCCGGCGCTGCCGTCCCTGCCCGCCCTTCCCGACCCGATCGGACCGGTGCTGCAGAACCCGCCGACCGTGCCGGGTCTCCCCGGTACGCCGGGGGTGCCCGGGCTCGGGCCGATCCAGCTGCCGCCCGTGGTGCCCGTCCCGTGGCCACCGGGTGGTCCCGGCGGAGCGGGTCGGTGACCGGTGGCTACTCGTCCGTGGTGCGCATGAAGCGGTAGCCCTTGCCCTCGTCGTCGTCATCCGTGGGCGCGCCGTCGTCGTCCCGCGGCGGTGCCGGTGCGCCCTGCTCGATGATGTCGTCGAGCTCGTGGCCCTCCTGGATCATGGTGTAGGCCTGCCGCATGCCCTCCACGCCGGTGGACAGCGCGGCCCGGACCTGCGGGTCGTCGAGCCGGCGGCCGGCGGCGACGTCCTCCCAGGACAGCTCGCCGTCGTCGATCCGCCGCTGCAGCTCGCGCAGCTCCCGCGGCGCTTCCGCGCTGCGCGCGTGCTCCTCGATCAGCTGAATGTCCTCTTCGGACAACTTGGTCTTCGGCGTCTCCCGCTCGACCCGCTTCGCCTCGACGATGGCCCGGTCCAGCGCCACCTCGGCCTCTTCCAGCCGGGCAAGCGCCTCGGTGATCTGCGGGGTCCGCCACGACTCGGCGCCGGTCATGACGCGTCTCCTTGCTGCCGGACGGCCTCGATGAACGCGTCCGGCGGGCGGTAGCGGTGCTCGAGGACGTAGTGGGCGATCATGTCCGGTGCGGCATACCGCACGCCGTTGCTGCCCTCCACCCGGATCTCGGCGAAACCGACCGGAAAGTCGCCCTCCGGCGATTTCACCGTGATCGGCTGCGGCATCGGCTCGGCCGGTCGCGGGCACAGGTTGCAGTAGTGCCACCCCCGCGTGCGGTTCACCGGGTTCCGGCACAGCTCGACCAGGCGCTCGGCGAAATCGGCCGGAACGTCCCCGGTGGGATACGGTTCCGCCGCGTCGAGCCAGCCGACGTTGACCGACCCGTCCTGGAACTCCGGCAGGTACCGGTACGGGGAGCCGTCCTCGAAATACGTCATGGGTAGACCTCGCGACACGCGGCCCAGTGCACGTTGCCCATGTTGGGCCGCAACAGATCGGACAGCCGGGTCGGCTGCGTCACCGTCACCGGGGTGCCCATGATATTCAGCCCGTGCGGCGGGCTCAGGATGTAGTTCGGCACCTGCGCCCCCGGCCCGAACGTCTCGTGCGGGGTGGCGTTGCCGTGGTACTCGACCCGGTTGCCCAGCGAGTCGCTGATCGTCTGGCCGTGCGCGCTGTAGAAGTTGATATGGGTTCCCGGCGGCACCGTCACCGTGGACGTGTCCCCGCTCGGGATGGTGCCGTGCCCGCTGAACACCAGCTCGTGGTCCGGCCGGTGCCCCGGCCGAAGATCCGTGACGTTGCCGTTGGAGTCCACGGCGAAGCTCGGCGCGCCGCGGGTCGCGGTCGGGTTCGACGTGCACGGCGTGAGGCCGAGCGGGTCGCGCCAGGTGGTCGGGTTCGGCACGTAGGTGTGCGGGTTGGCGCTGCCGATCAGCCCAAGCGGGTCGGCAGAGTCGTACCGGCCGAGCGACGGGTCGTAGTAGCGCTGGTAGTTGTAGACGTCGCCGGTCTCCGCGTCGTGGTACTGCCCGGGGAACCGCAGCGGGCACTCCGGCCCGGTGCTGCCGCGGGACAACGCCTTGCCCCACAAGGTGGTCTGCAATCGCCAGACGATGTCGCCGGCCGGGTCGAGCATCTCCACGGGCGTGCCGACGAGGTCGGTGACCAGCGCGTAGAACCGTTCGTCGACCCACTCCTGCGGAGCGGTGCGAACCCGCTCGGTCTGGCTGACCGGGCGGAACGAGCCGGGCTCGACGTCCCAGGTCGTGGTCGTGCCGCTGGCGGCCTGCTCGGCCAGCGTGACGCCGTCCCAGGTGAACACGGTCTCCTCGGCCACCTGGCCGTCGCTTCCCAGGCGCTGCTTGGCGATCCGGCGGCCGAACGCGTCGTAGACATACCGCCAGTCGGCGCCGTCCGGGGTGGTGACGCCGACCAGCCGGTCGTCGGTATCCCAGCGGTAGGCCCAGGTTCGTTGCTGCCCGGACAGGGTGTGCTGGCGGCGCAACACCAGCCGGCCCTGCCGGTCGTGCTCGTAGTGCACCCGCCCGGCCCGGCGGATCAGCGTCCCGGCGTACTCCCGCGGCCCCTGCGCCTCGGCGTCCTCCGGGGCCGCCGGCCACCCGGCCTGGGTGAGGTTGCCGGCGGCGTCGTAGGCGTACCGCTCGGTCCAGCCGTGCCCGTGCACCGCGGTCACCCGGCCGGCCGGGTCCAGCTCGAACGTTCGAGAGCCGGCAAGCTGGTCGGAGATGCCGGCCAACTGGCCGTCCGGCCGGAAGTGGTACCGCCGCTCCTGCACCAGCCGCGCGTCCCGTCCGGTCACCTGCTGGCCGACCAGCCGGTGGTTGGCATCCCAGGCCTGGGCCAGCACCGCACCCGCGTCCAGCTGCCGGCGGATCTCCCTACCGGCGGCGTCGTATCCGAAGTGGACGGTGTGGCCGGCGGTGGTCAGTTGGGTCGGGTTGCTGTTCGGGTCGAACGACCACGTCGACTCCGCGCCGCTCGGCGTGCGCCGGTGCGTGCGCCGGCCGAGCGCGTCGTAGGTCGACCGCAGCGTCCGACGGTGTCCAATTTCCTGGCTCGACGGCGTACCGCCGGTCACGGTCTCGGCGAGCACCCGGCCCACCGGGTCGCGCTCGAACTCGACCGCCACCTCCGGCGTCGCCGCGCGGACCATCCGGCCGGCCTCGTCGAACCCGAACGTCGCGGTCACCGTGTCGCCGACCCGTTTGGCGACCACGTTGCCCAGCGCGTCCCTGGTGAACGTGGTGGTCTCGCCGGCCCCGTTGGTGCGGGCGACGAGCTGGCCCGCGGCGTCGTGCCGGTAGGTCAGCGTGCGGCCGTTGAAGTCGGTCTCCGAGACCAGGTTCCCGGCGGCGTCGTAGACGTACCGCCAGGTCAGACCCTGCGCGTTGGTCACGGAGGTCAGCCGGAGGTTGGCGTCGTAGCCGAACTCCAGCCGCGTCCCGTCCGGGCCGATGCGGGCGGTGGCCAGGTCAAGGCCGCCGAACTCGGTCCGGGACGTCTGCCCGAGCGCGTCCCGGTACTCGATCAGGTTGCCCTCGCCGTCGTAGGACCACCGCTCGGTCGCGCCGTCGGGCAGGGTCCGGGAGAGCAGCTTGCCCTCGATGCTCCAGCCGTACCGGGTGACGCCGCCGACCGGGTCGATGACGGCGCTGATCCGGCCGAACACGTCCCGCTCGTAGCGGGTGGTGGCGCCGAGCGCGTCGGTGGTCGACACGACGAGGCCGGCGGCGTCGGTCGCGACGCGGCGCGCGCTGCCCGTCGCGTCGACCACGGACGTGAGGCCCCCGTGGTCGTCGTAGGCGAACCGGGTGACCGCACCCGCCGCGTCGGTCACCGTCACGACGTTGCCCCGGCCGTCGTACTCGCGCCGCGACCGCAGGCCGCCGGGTTCGAGAACCGACGTGGCCAGGCCGATCTCGCCGTACTCAAGCGCGGTCCGGCCGCCGTCCGGCCGGGTGAGCCGGGTCAGCCGGCCGGCGTGGTCGTACTCGAACCGGGTGGTGCGGCCGAGCGGATCCGTGCGGGCGATCAGCCGGTCGCGATCGTCCCATTCGGACGTCGTGGTGTTGCCGAGCGGGTCGGTCTCGGCGACGACGTTGTTGCGCTCGTCGTAGCGGTAGACCGTGGTGTGGCCGAGGGCGTCGGTGTACCGGGTGGTCCGGCTCTCGTCGTCGTAGCTGAAGGTCCCGTTCAGCAGCCCGTCGGCGCCCTGGTTGGCGATGCAGCGCCCGCGCTCGTCGTAGAAGTAGCGGTACCACCGGCCGTTGCGGTCGGTCCACCGGGTGAGCCGGCCGTCGGGGTCGTAGCCGAACCGCAGCGGCAGGTTGGACGAGTTGATCACCTCGGCCAGATCGCCCGCGTCGGAGTAGGCGTAGCGCACCAGTGCGATGCCCGGCCCGCCGGGGGTGCGCAGCCGCAGCTCGGTGACCCGGCCCGCCTCGGTGGCGACGTCGAGGTGGTAGCCGCCGGAGTGCACGACCTCGGTGAGCGCGCCGGCGGCGTCGCGCAGGAAGCCGATCCGGTTGTCGTTGCGGTCGGAGATCGCGACCAGTGGCCGGACGGCGCCCGGGGCGGCCGCGAACCGCAGCAGCTGTCCGGACTCCGGCTTGCTGATCGCGTAGCCGTGCTCGTCGCGGCGCAGCGGCCAGCGGGGACCGACGCGGGGCATGACCTCGCCCGCGCCGGGGTCGGGGTAGACCAGGAGCATGCCGTCGTCGGCGACGTAGACCACGCCGGCGTGGTCGAGCTCGAGCCTTTGGTCCAAAGTGGACGCCCAGGACCGGCCGAAGCCGCTCCCGGCCCGGTAGGACGAGACATGGGTGCGGCGCAGGACCAGCGGCAGAACGCCGGGCAGGTCGACGTCGGTCTGACCGAGGACCACCTCGCCGGTGGTGACGTCGACCGGGTCGCCGGAGGTCGTTCGGGCCCCCTCCGGAGTGCGGGTGTCGTTGGGGTTGGCCGGCCGGTTCGTGGCGCCGGTCTGCCCCGGCGTGCCGCGGGCCGTCGTGCCCGGCGACCCCGGGCCGGTGGTCACGCCGCTCGGGGTGGTGGTCTGCGCGGCGGCGCGTTCGTCGCGCAGGCCGGCGGCGTTGTCGCGGGCGCTGGATGCGGAGGTGGCGAGGTCGCCGGCCGCGCCGGCGACCTGGGTGGCGCCGTACTGGACCTGGCGGGCGCCGCCGGCGGCGGTGGTGAGGCCCTGGCCGGCCTCGTTGGCGACGTTGAGCGCGTCGTTGAGGTTGTGGATGTCGTCGATCTTGGACAGCGCGGTGCCGACCTGCTGGATGCCGTCGATGACCAGCTGGGCGCCAGAGATGATGGCCCGGATGCCCTCGATCAGCTGCATGATCGCGTTGTAGATCTGGATGCCGTCGTAGACCAGCTTGACCGCCCGGCCCCACCCGACCACCGGGATCGGCAGCATGGCGGCGGCCTCGATCAGCTTGTCCACCAGCATCTTGATCAGGTTCAGGATCCGGTCGCAGGCCATCCGCGAGCCCTGGGCGACCTTGTTGAGCGCGAACCCGATCAGGTTGGCGGCCTGGGCGTCGGCCTCGATGCCCAGCGTCCAGGTGGTGCCGATCAGGTCGCGGAACCGGTCGGCGGCCTCACCCTGCCAGGCCGGCTGCAGCTCGCCGAGGCCGGCGTTGAGGTTGTTGCGGACGGCCTGCAGCGCCGCCGCGACGTTCTTCCACTCGCCGGCCTGCTCGGCGATCTTGTCGAAGTCCCCGGTGATCGGCTTGATGATCGACTCGACCAGGCTCTCCCCGACGATCCGCTCCCAGACCCAGTTGACCGCCTGCACCTCGAACCCGGCGTTGCGGATCGCGTCCGCCACCTGCGGCCCGGTATGCCCGTGCGGCGTCCGGTTGAGCAGCGCGGCCGGATCCTCGACGTCCGCGTAGCCCGGCATCAGTCCGCACCGCCCAGCCCGGCGCCGGCCGCGGTGACGTTGGTGGCGCCGGCCTGGTCCTGCCGCTCGTAGCCGGCGGCGGTCTGGTCGAGGCCGTCCTTCACCTCGGTGATCTTCCGGTTGGCCAGCTGCAGGGTCTGCGCGTAGAGCCCGACGACGCCGTTCACCACCGGCACCAGCAGGGCGAGCAGGCCGGTGAACCCGCTTGTGTCACCGCCCTTGTCCGTGGCATGCCGTTCGATGCTGGCGAAATGCCCGGCGGTGCGCTCGAGCAGCGAGCCGTACCCCCGCAACTCCTCCGGCTCTACGTGGAATCCGCCACCAGCCATGGGCCCGCCCTTCCGGCTCGGGAGCTCTGCCGGAGCGTCAGAGTATGGCCCCGGCCACACCGTTCCCGATCGGGTGAAAACGTGGGCTATCGCAAATTCAGCCGGATTTCCGGGATCCCATGGCCAGGTAGGCGGGGCGGAGCAGGTCGGTGACCGGCTTTCCGCGCACGGTAAGGGAAAGCGGGTCGCGTTCGCGCAGGACGGCGTCCGGCACGACGATCTCGGCCGGGTGGCGCTCCAGCCGGGCAAGGCGGCCCTGGTTGCTGAGGTAGGAGCCGACGCACTCGGCCAGCGGCGGCTCCGGCACGGCGCCCAGCTCGTCCCACGGCGACCGGCGCGCCCGCGGTGTGCTGTCCACAGTGGACGAATTCGGCGCGCGCAGCCGACGCAGGTTGGCCAGCAGCTCGGCCCGGCCCCGGCCGCGCCAGGCCAGGATCAGGAACGGGTCCCGGTCGAACGCCTCGGCCAGCAGGTACAGCGTGGCCGCCACGTGCTTGCACGGCACGGACCAGTCCGGGCAGCTGCAGGTCATGGTCAGGTCCGCCGCGCTGCTCGGGAACAGCGACAGGCCCAGCCCGTCGAGCACGTCCTCCAGGTCCTGCGGCATCTCGCCGGCGAGCAGCTTGGCGCCGAAGATCACCTGCCCGGCCAGCGCCCGCTCGATGCGCCGCCACTGCCGCGGCGGGATCGGCGTGAGCTCGATGAGCACCCGGTACGGCTCCGGCCGGGAGCCCTGCACGGTGGCGCTCACCGCGCCTGCGCCGACCTCCATGGCGACGACCTGGCCGGATCGGGCGTAGGCGCGGGCCCTGGCCAGCCGGCCGCCAAGGTCGAGCGACTCCAGCACGTCGATGAACCGGCGCGACCACCAGGTGCTCCCGATCGCTCCGCGCTTGGTCCTCGCCCGGATGCCGTTCTCCACCCGGATCGGGCCGGACTTCTGATAGTCGGGATCGTCCCAGAACGGGGTCCGCGGTCGGTCCGGCATCGGCTACTCCGACACCGCGTCGGCGGACAGCGTGACCACCTCGCGCAGCTCGTCGACCGACAGCTCGGTGAGCCAGCTCTCCCCGCTGCCGACGGTCATCCTGGACAGCGCCTTCTTGCTCTCGATCATCGTGTCGATCTTCTCCTCCAGGGTGCCGACGCAGACGAACTTGCGGACCTGGACGTTCTTGCGCTGCCCGATGCGGAAGGCGCGGTCGGTCGCCTGGTCCTCGACCGCGGGGTTCCACCACCGGTCGAAGTGGATCACGTGGTTGGCCGCGGTCAGGTTCAGCCCGGTGCCGCCGGCCTTCAGCGACAGCAGGAAGATCGGCGGGCCGTCACCGGACTGGAACGCCGCGACCATGGCGTCCCGCCTGCGCTTGGGCGTGCCGCCGTGCAGGTACAGCACGTCCTGGCCGAACCGGTTGGCCAGGTGCCGGTGCAGCAGCTCGCCGAACTCGGTGAACTGCGTGAAGCACAGCGCCCTGTCGCCCTCGGCGAGCACCTCCTCGAGGATCTCCTCCAGCCGGGCGAGCTTGCCGGAGCGGCCGGTCAGCCGGGTGCCGTCCCTGAGCAGGTGCGCCGGATGGTTGCAGACCTGCTTGAGCTTGGTCATCGTGGCCAGCACCAGGCCCTTGCGCTCGATGCCCTCACTGCTCTCGATCTTGGCGAGCATGTCGTCGACGACGGCCTGGTACAGCGACGCCTGCTCGGCGGTGAGGTTGCACAGCACCTTCATCTCGATCTTGTCGGGCAGGTCGCTGATGATCGCCGGGTCGGTCTTCAACCGGCGCAGCACGAACGGCCCGGTGATCTTCTTCAGCCGGGCGGCCGCCCGCTCGTCGCCATGCCGCTCGATCGGCACCGCGAACCGCTCGCGGAAGGCCGACAGCGAGCCGAGCAGCCCGGGGTTCACGAAGTCCACAATGGACCACAGCTCGGCCAGCCGGTTCTCGACGGGCGTTCCGGTGAGCGCGATCCGCTGCTGGGCGGGCAGCCCGCGCACGGCGGCGCTCTGCTTGGTGGCGCTGTTCTTGATGTGCTGCGCCTCGTCGAGCACCACCCGCCGCCAGTCGATCCTGCCGAGCAGCCCGGCGTCGCGGGTGGCCACCGCGTAGGTGGTGATCACCAGGTCGGCCCCGGCCGCGGCGTCGAGCAGCCCGTCGTCGCGCAGCCGATCCGACCCGTGGTGCACGTGCACCGACAGCTCGGGGGCGAACCGCGCGGCCTCGCGCTGCCAGTTGCCGACCACCGACATCGGGCATACCAGCAGCGTCGGCCCGCCGCCCCGCTCCCGCAGTAGCAGCGCCAGCGTCTGCACGGTCTTGCCGAGCCCCATGTCGTCGGCGAGCACCCCGCCGAGCCGCAGGTCGTCGAGGAAGGCCAGCCAGGACAGGCCGCGCTCCTGGTACGGCCGCAGCGTCGCGGCCAGCCCGTCGGGGCTGGGAACCGGGCGCAGCCGGTGATCGAGCTGCCCGGACAGCAGGTCGCCGACCCAGCCGCTGGCCTCGACCCCGACCACCGGCAGGTCGACGTCCAGCTCCTGCACGCCCGACCCGATCCGCAGCAGTTCGGCCACCGACATCCGGCCGCCGGACTGCCGGTCGACGTAGGCAAGGGCCTTGCGCAGCCGGATGTGGTCCACCTCGACCCACTGGCCGCGCATCCGCACCAGCGGCGCCTTGGCCCTGGCGAGCTGGTCGAGCTCGTCCCCGGTCAGCACGTGCTCGCCGAGCGCCACCTGCCACCGGTAGTCGACCAGCGCGTCGAACCCGACCTGACTGCGGGTCTGCACGGTGCCCGGCGTGCCGGGGCTGGAGCCGCTGAGCTTGAGCCCGATGCCGCCCGGCCGCCAGGTGGACGGCAGCAGCACGCCGAACCCGGCCTGAGCGAGCAGCGGCGCCGCGGCGCGCAGGAACCAGTACGCCTGCACGGTGTCCATGACCAGGCCGGTCGGCATGGCCGAGCGCAGCGCGTCGTCCAGCTCGGGCCACAGCCGGCTGGCCCGGCCGAGCTCGGCGAGCAGCGCCTCCTGCGGGCGCTCCACGTGCCGGTCGAACAGGATCATCGCGGCGTCGGAACGCCAGATCTCCGCCGTGCCGACGATCAGGCTCGGCTCGGCGACGTCCTGCACGAGGAACTCCAGCCCCCACTCGTCGTCCTCGTCGTCTTCCGGCGGTTCGAGCCGGAAGCAGACCCGCACCTCGTCGGACGCCTCCGCGGCCGAGCGGTGCCAGGCGTCCAGCGCCGCCCGCAGCTCGGCCAGCGCCGGTTCGGGTGCGTCGATGCGCGCGTCCGGCCCGGTCAGCGCGGCCAGCCAGGCCTCGGTGGCGCCGGACTGCCCGCCGCGCCGCCCCGGCAGCAGCGTGAGCGACTCGAGTGCGATCCGCGTGGCGCCGTCGGTCAGCGCGGTCAGCGCGTCGATGAGCACCTCGGTGCGGCCCCGCCCCTCGGCCCGCAGCACCGGGGGAGCGGCCGCGGCCAGCGCGCGCAGCCGGTCCCGGTCGGCGCCGGCGGGCACGGGCACCCAGCGGGCCTCGTCGCCCACGACGGCCGGCAGCACCCGCCGCCGCTCGACGAAGTCGGCGGCGATGGCGGCCAGCTCGGCAAGGAACCGCACGGAGTCGCCGAGCGGGGCGAGCTCGGTCCCGCCACCGTCCTCGTACTCCAGGTACAGCTGGCCGCGCACCGCGTCGAGCACCCCCAGCGCGGCGTCGACGTCGAACAACGCCACCGGAATCTCCGTGCAGGCAAGGGTTTCGCCCCTTGGCAGCAGCAGCTCGAGCTGCCCGGCGGTCGCCTTGTGCGCAAGGCCGTCGACGGTGGAGCCGGCCAGCAGCTCCACGAGGACCTCGGCCGGCTCGCCCCCGTCGCCCCACAGCGCCAGCCGGTTGTCCGCCGACCAGATCGCGTGCACGACCACCACGCGCGTCACGGTAGCCCGCCGCGCTGACACTTCATGGCCGGACGCGCGGAGTGAGCGGAGCTTGCGGAGCGATCCGTCCGGCACTGCCCTGTCGCCGAGGAACGAGGCGACGGGGGTAACCAGCACCGAGCTTGCGAGGTGCTGGAATAACTAAGTCGATGCCGCCGCTGATTCCGTGCGACCATGGATTATCGAAACTTTCGGAGAAGGGGAACGGGTTCACCAGGTGACAGAGGATTTCACTCAGCGACAGGCCACCGACGAGCTGACCGACCTGCCTGAGCTGTCTCCCGGCGAACTCGAGCTCTCCGACCGGGCGGCACTGCGCCGGGTCGCGGGGCTGTCCACCGAGCTCGCCGACATCACCGAGGTCGAGTACCGGCAGCTCCGGCTGGAGCAGGTCGTGCTGGTCGGGGTGTGGACCGAGGGCACGGCGCAGCAGTCCGAGGCGTCCATCACCGAGCTGGCCCGGCTGGCCGAGACGGCCGGCTCGCAGGTGCTCGAGGGCCTCGTCCAGCGGCGCGACCGGCCGGACCCGGCCACCTACGTGGGCCGCGGCAAGGTCGAGGAGCTGGCCGGCGTGGTGGCCGCGACCGGCGCCGACACGGTGATCTGCGACGGCGAGCTGTCGCCGAGCCAGTTGCGGCAGCTGGAGTCCCGGCTGAAGGTCAAGGTGATCGACCGGACCGCGCTGATCCTGGACATCTTCGCCCAGCACGCGCGCTCCCGGGAGGGCAAGGCCCAGGTGGAGCTGGCCCAGCTGCAGTACTTCCTGCCGCGGCTGCGGGGCTGGGGCGAGGCGCTGTCCCGGCAGGCCGGCGGCCGGGCCGGCGGCGGCAACGGCGGCGTGGGCCTGCGCGGCCCCGGTGAGACCAAGCTGGAGACCGACCGGCGCCGGATCCGCGCGCGGATCTCCAAGCTACGCCGGGAGATCGCGGGCATGGAGGTCGTCAGGGACACCAAGCGCGGCCGCCGGCTGGCCAACCGGGTGCCGAGCGTGGCGATCGCCGGCTACACCAACGCCGGCAAGTCCAGCCTGCTCAACGCGTTGACCGGGGCGGGTGTGCTGGTGGAGGACGCGCTGTTCGCCACCCTCGACGCGACCACCCGCCGGTCGACCACCGCGGACGGGCGCACGTACACGCTCACCGACACGGTCGGCTTCGTCCGGCACCTGCCGCACCAGCTCGTCGAGGCCTTCCGGTCCACTTTGGACGAAGTGGCCGACGCCGATCTCCTCGTGCACGTCGTGGACGGGTCCGAGCCGAACCCGGAGTGGCAGGTCGACGCCGTGCACGAGGTGCTCGGGGAGATCCAGCAGCGCCGGGGCACCGCCCTGCCGCCCGAGCTGGTGGTGGTCAACAAGATCGACGCGGCGAACGACGTGGCGCTGGCCCGGTTGCGGCACCTGCTGCCGAACGCGGTGTTCGTCTCCGCGCAGACCGGGGCGGGCATCCCCGCGCTGCGCGAGCGGATCGCCGAGGATCTGCCGCGACCCGATCGCGAGGTCGAGGTGCTGGTGCCGTACGCGCGGGGCGAGCTGGTGGCGCGGGTGCACCGGGAGGGTGAGGTGCTCACCGAGCGGCACACCGCCGAGGGCACCGCGCTGCGCGCCAGGGTCAAGCCGGACCTGGCGGGAGTGCTGGCGGGCTTCTCCGTCGACGGCACGCCTGACTGAGGTTGCGCCGGTTGCGGGATACCGTGGGCGGGTGCGCGTGCTCGGTGTCCTGCTCGTGGGGCTGCTCCTCGGGGCCGGCCCGGCGCCCGCGCTGGCCGACCCGGTCGAGCCCCCCGCCCCGGCCGCCGCGTGCGTGCTGGCCGACAAGCGCCTGGCCGAGCTGTCCGGCCTGGCCGCCGACGGGGAGCGGTGGTACGCCGTCAACGACGGCGGCACCAAGTCCACCGTGTACGTGCTGACCCGCGCATGCAAGGTCGAGCGGACGATCAGCGGCCCGACCGATCCGTACGACGTCGAGGACCTCGCCCGGTCGCCGGACGGCACGTTCTGGCTGTCCGACACCGGGGACAACGACAAGAAGCGCGCCACCGTCGCCCTGATCGCGCTCACCCCGGACGGCAAGACCACGCTCTACCGCCTGACCTACCCCGACGGCCCGCACGACACCGAGGCGCTGCTGCTCGACCGCGCCGACGTGCCACACCTGATCACCAAGAACCCACTGGGCACCGCGGACATCTACCGCCCCGTCGGCCCACTGGCCAGCCCCGGCCCCACCGCCCTCGTGCACGCCGGCTCGATCCGACTGACCGCCACCGACACCCCCGGCGGCCCGGTCCCCGCCGGCATCGGCTCGGTCCTGGTGACCGGCGCCGCGTCCACTGCGGACGGATCGGTCGTCGCGCTGCGCACGTACACCGAGGCCTACCTGTTCGGCGTGCCGGACGGCGAAGACCTGGTGACCGCACTCGGTGACCACCCGATACGGATACCGCTGCCCGACGAGCAGCAGGGCGAAGCCATCGCGTTCGAACCGGACGGATCCCTGGTGTCGGCCTCCGAGGGCATCGGCCAACCCATCCGCATCGTGCCCGGCGCGGCCGCCCTCGCCGCCCCACCGCCCCCCGCCCCACCACCGGCCGAGGCCGCCCAACCCGACCCCGGCAACGACCAGCCCGGCGGCAAAGACGGCCTACCCACCCTGCCCGCCATCGGAATCACCGTGGTCGTCGTCCTCGGCGGAGCCCTCCTGCTACGCCGCCGCCGCGCCCGCTAGACCCGACCCCGACCCCACTTCACCGAGCTGGAACCGCCACCCGCCAACGGCACCCAGCCACCTCGCCAAATCTCCGCACCCCACCCCGGGCACCCGTCAACGGCACCCAGCCATTCCGTCAAGTCCCGGCGCCCCCACCTCCGGGGACCCGCCAACGGCACCCAGCCACCTCGCCAAATCTCCGCGCCCCACCCCGGGTGCCCGCCAACGGCACCCCAGCCACTCCGCCAAATCCCGGCGCCCCCATTCAGAGCCGGCGCAGCACCGCCACGACCTTGCCGAGGATGGTGGCGGCGTCGCCCGGGATGGGCTCGTACGCGTCGTTGTGGGGGAGCAGCCAGACATGCCCGTCGCGGCGCTTGAACGTCTTGACCGTGGCCTCGCCCTCGATCATGGCGGCGACGATGTCACCGTTCTCGGCGGTGGGCTGCTGGCGCACCACGACCCAGTCGCCGTCGGCGATCGCCGCGTCGATCATCGAGTCGCCGGCGACCCGGAGCAGGAACAGGGAGCCCTCGCCGACGATCTCCTTGGGCAGCGGGAAGACGTCCTCGATGGCCTCCTCGGCGAGGATCGGGCCACCGGCGGCGATCCGGCCGACCACCGGAACGTAGGTGGGGCGGGGCGCCGCCTCCATCGCCGTCACGGTTTCCGCGGTCGGGTCGGCGTCGGGCGGGAGCACCCCGATCGCCCGCGGCCGGTTGGGGTCACGCCGCAGATAGCCCTTCTGCTCGAGCGCGCGGAGCTGGTAGGACACCGAGGAGGTGGAGGTGAGGCCGACCGCCTCGCCGATCTCGCGGACGCTTGGCGGGTAGCCGAACCGCTCCACCCACGCCCGGATCACCTCGAGCACCTCGCGCTGGCGGATCGGCAGGTCCTCACCGTCCGCGGTCGCCTCGACGTCCGGGAAGCTCCGCAGGTTGCCCCGCAACGGCTTCCGCTTGGGTATGCCTTTGGGTACTCCGCCAGGTTTGCGTGGCACTGGGCTTCCTTCCCTACGGGCCGGGACATGGCCAGGACGTCCCGGAGCTGGACTGCTGGACTGACGCTAGCTCTCCGTAACTCCTAGATCAAACACCTGTTCGACGACACGCCGATCGAGTCTCGATTTTTGTCGGTGGCCCGTGGTAGACATTCGCACGGAGGTTCGATCGAACCCCTGTTCGACGGATCGAGCACGTGTTCGACGAAGGATGGACCAGGTCGAGGAGGATGTCGTGGCTGTTCTGGAGGCCCCCACGAACCGGTCGCCGCGCGCGGTCGCATCCGCACCGAGGACCGCCGCGGCCGACACCGCCCGCCCACCCGGCCGCCGCAGCCCGGCCTCGGCCCCACGCGTCCTCGCCCCCGTCGCGTGCGACCACCGCCGCGCCCCGATCTCCCTGTCCCTCATCGCCGTCCTCGCGCTGGCCGTGTGCCTGGCCGTCGTCGGCCTCGCCATCCTGGGCAACGCCGGCTCCGGCGCGTCGACCGTGCCGAACCGGACGGCGGTGGTTCGGGTGGAGCCGGGCGAGAGTCTGTTGGAGCTCGCGGAGCGGGTGGCCCCGCGGAGCGACCCGGCGGCGGTGGTGGAGCGGATCCGGGAGTTGAACGGGTTGAGCGGGTCGGAGGTTCGTCCGGGGCAGCCGTTGCGGGTGCCTTCGGAGGGGTAGCGAGTTCGGGGCCGGGGTGGGGAGAGGTGTGCGCCCGCCCGGTTTTGTTGGGTCGGGTGCGGTTGGCGGGCTGCCGGTTGGCGGGTGGTTGCGGCGCCGGGGTTTGGCTGGGGCTGGGGTTGGCAAGGGCGAGTGCGGTTGGCGGGGTGGTTGGGCGCGGGGTTTTCGCTGGGGCTGGGTTGATTGGCGGGCTGCGGTTGACGGGACTGTGGAAAGGTGCGGTGCTGGCCGGAGCCCTGCGCCGTGGCGCATCGCCTCACCTGTACGGAGGCATCACACGGCAATCTGAGCGCGAGACACGTCGGGATCCCGGTCCCCGCCCCGGCGTGTCCCGTCTTCCGCAGCCGTGTCCCGCGTTCGGGTAGGTGTGTCCCGCACCTGCGAGCGAAGGCGATCATGGGCCATCTCGCAAACCCCGCCATCCGCGCCTGCAAACACCCGGTCCTCAACCCCCGGCGAAACTCATCGCGCTCCAACCACCCGCCACCCGCGACCACTCGGCCACTCAACTCCCGGTGAACTCACCGCATCTCCAACCAGCCGTCGCTAACCCCTGCGAACCCTGCACCCCCACCCCGCGACTTAATCCCGGCGAAACCTCGCCCCTCAGTCACCCAGGGCAGGCAAAGTTGGCGCGGAACGCGTCACGGCTGCACCAAGGCGGAACACGCCTGCCGGAAGGCGAGACGCGGCTACCTGAGCGCGGGACACGCCCGGGATGGGCGCGCCGGCCCGGCGTGTCGCCCGCTGGGGCGTTGGTTGCGGCTCCGCGGATGGTCCTCGGGCGGTGTCCCAGGAGCCTCAGGTGTCTCAAGCGTTTACCTGGTTCCCAGGGTGATCGCTCGGACGGTTGACCTTGGGAGGGTGAGGCGGGTGGGCCGTCACGGGGTGTGGTGTGCCGCCCTCAATGGGTGTTTCAGGGCCGTGTCGGCTTGCGTCATCTCGCGTCTGGGCATAGCGTGAACCCCTAGATGTAGTAGTTACACCGCTGTAGTTAGTCCACAGGTTGTGGGTGGGTTGTCCACCGGTCTATCCACAAGATGATCACCAGGCGGGGCTGTGGGTCGCGGCGGGCTGTGGTGAAGAGACGATGTGAGGGGGAGCCGGATGCGGTGTCCGTTCTGCCGTCATGGTGACTCGCGGGTGGTCGACTCGCGGGAGGTCGACGAGGGGCAGGTTATTCGGCGGAGGCGGTCGTGCCCCAATTGCAGCCGGCGGTTCACGACGGTGGAGGAGGCCGTGCTCGCGGTCGTGAAGCGGTCCGGGGTGACCGAGCCGTTCAGCCGCGAGAAGGTCGTGAACGGGGTGCGGCGGGCGTGTCAGGGGCGGCCGGTCGACGAGGACGCCCTGCAGCAGCTGGCGCAGCGGGTGGAGGAGTCGATTCGCTCGACGGGGTGTGCCGAGGTGCCGAGTCACGAGGTGGGGCTGGCGATTCTCGGGCCGCTGCGCGAGCTGGACGAGGTTGCGTACCTCAGGTTCGCCAGCGTGTACCGGTCGTTTTCGTCCATCGAGGACTTTGAGAAGGAGATTGCGGACCTGCGCAGCGCCATCGAGGCCGACAAGCGATGAGCAGGCGGCAGGTCCGGCGCCGTGGCGCGCCATCGGAAGGCGTTTCAGTGCTGGGAGCGAGCAATGAGGGAGAGGGACCGACCATGACGGAGACCGTCGGGACACCGGCGGCGGGGCGCCGCGCCGAGGAGAACGGGACGCGCCCCACTGGGCTGACGGTGCAGCGGGTGTACACCACCGAGGGCGTGCACCCCTACGACGAGGTCACCTGGGAACACCGCGACGTGGTGATGACCAACTGGCGTGACGGCACGGTCAACTTCGAGCAGCGGGGCGTGGAGTTCCCGGACTTCTGGTCGGTCAACGCCACCAACATCGTGACCAGCAAGTACTTCCGCGGCGCCGTGGGCACCCCGGCGCGCGAGCACTCGCTGCGCCAGCTCATCGACCGGGTCGTCGGCACCTACGTGCGCGCCGGCGTCGAGCACGGCTACTTCGCCACGCCCAAGGACGCCGAGGTCTTCGAGCACGAGCTCACCTGGATGCTGCTGCACCAGGTGTTCAGCTTCAACTCCCCGGTCTGGTTCAACGTCGGCACCACGTCTCCGCAGCAAGTCTCAGCGTGCTTCATCCTGGCCGTCGACGACACGATGGACTCGATCCTCAACTGGTACCGCGAGGAAGGGCTGATCTTCAAGGGCGGGTCGGGCGCCGGGCTGAACCTGTCCAAGATCCGGTCCTCGAAGGAGCTGCTGTCCTCCGGTGGCACGGCGTCCGGGCCGGTGTCGTTCATGCGCGGCGCGGACGCCAGCGCGGGGACCATCAAATCCGGGGGGGCGACGCGGCGGGCCGCCAAGATGGTCGTGCTCGACGTCGATCATCCGGACATCCGGGAGTTCATCGAGACCAAGGCGCGCGAGGAGGACAAGATCCGCGCGCTGCGCGACGCCGGTTTCGACATGGACCTCGGCGGGCAGGACATCACCTCGGTGCAGTACCAGAATGCCAACAACTCCGTGCGGGTCTCCGACGAGTTCATGCACGCGGTCGAGTCCGACGGTCAGTTCGGCCTGCGGGCGCGGACCACCGGCGAGGTGCTGGACACGATCAGCGCCAAGGGCCTGTTCCGCGAGATGGCGCAGGCCGCGTGGGAATGCGCCGACCCCGGCATCCAGTACGACGACACGATCAACGACTGGCACACCTGCCCGGAGTCCGGCCGGATCACCGCGTCCAACCCGTGCAGCGAATACCTTCACCTGGACAACTCCAGCTGCAACCTGGCCTCGTTGAACCTGCTGAAGTTCCTCCGTCCGGACGGGACCTTCGACGGTGAGCGGTTCGTCAGGACGGTCGAGCTGGTCATCACCGCGATGGACATCTCGATCTGCTTCGCCGACTTCCCGACCGAGGCGATCGGCCAGACCACCCGCGACTACCGCCAGCTGGGCATCGGCTACGCCAACCTGGGTGCGCTGCTCATGGCCACCGGCCACGCCTACGACTCGCGCGGCGGGCAGACCCTCGCGGCGGCCATCACCTCGCTGATGACCGGCACCGCCTACCGCCGCTCGGCGGAGCTGGCCGGCATCGTCGGCCCCTACGACGGCTTCGCCCGCAACGCCGACGCGCACGCCCGGGTGATGCGCAAGCACGCCGCGGCCAACGACGCCATCCGCCCGGTCGGCGCCGACGACGCCGACGTGCTCAAGGCGGCGACCGCCGAGTGGCAGGAGTGCCTGGCGATCGGCGCCGAGAACGGCTGGCGCAACGCCCAGGCCTCGGTGCTGGCCCCCACCGGCACCATCGGCTTCATGATGGACTGCGACACGACCGGCATCGAGCCGGACTTCTCGCTGGTCAAGTTCAAGAAGCTGGTCGGCGGCGGCTCCATGCAGATCGTCAACCAGACGGTGCCGCGCGCGCTCAAGAGCCTGGGCTACCAGGAGGAGCAGATCGAGGCGATCGTCGAGTACATCGCCGAGCACGGTCACGTCGTGGACGCCCCGAGCCTGCGGCCGGAGCACTACGAGGTCTTCGACTGCGCCATGGGCGAGCGGGCCATCTCCCCGATGGGCCACGTC
>NZ_DASZCQ010000272.1:0-11906 GCF_035942955.1 Actinophytocola sp.
TGGCGGCCGCGCAGTCACACCGAGGAATCAGCGGCTGGGCCCACGCCCACCACTCATCCGGCACCCACCGCACCGACAACCGATCAACCACCACTCAAAGAACGTGACAGCAAGACCACCGAACCCACGCGAGACACGCTCCAAAAAGGATCTTCCACCAATTTTGTTGATCAAGCCCTTGGTGGCCCGGAATTGTCGGTGGGGTCGGCTAGCGTGTCGGTGTGCTCGTCATCCAGGACCACCAGCCCGCGACCGAGCCTCGGGATCTCCTCGGGGACGCGGCGTTGGCCGGTGTCCTGATCGGCCACTACCAGGCTGTCCAGTTGCGCCAGTTGGCCGCCTACGCCGCTGCCAGTGAGGGTGATGAGTTTGCCTACCTGGAGGTGGCCACCCAACTGCACATCTCCGACCGCGCCGCCCAACGCCGCCTGAAGTTCGCCCGCACCCTCGTCGACCGCCTGCCGCAAACCCTGGCGGCGTTGGATCAGGGGTGGATCGAGGAGTACCAGGCCCAGCTGATCGCCGACGCGGTGGCCGAGTTGTCCGACGACCACGCCCTGGCCGTGGAAGCCCAAGTGCTGGACAAGGCCGGCCAGCAGACCCCCACCCAGCTACGCCACACGCTGGCCAAGGCAGTGTTGGCGGTCGACCCGGAGGGCGCCGAGGAACGCCGCAAGGAACGGGTGCGCGGGCGGCGGGTGGACTCCTACCCCACCGAGCCGGGGATGGCGGCGCTGACCGTCCACCACAGCGCCGAGCACATCGCCACCGCCGCCGCGGTCATCGCCGACCGGGCCCGGGCGTTGAAGGCGCTGGGCAACGAACCCCGCACGCTGCAGCAAATCGAGGCCGACATCGCCCTAGATTTGTTGTTCGGCACCGACACCGGCAGCAATCGGGTGGTGGAGGTGCACCTGACCATGCCTGGTCCGGGTGCCGCGCCGCACCCGGCGGAGGTCGACGGGCTTCCCGTGACCGCGCAAGCGGCTCGAGAGTTGGCCGCCGAAGCAACAAGCTGGCGGTGGCTGCGCACCGACCCCCACACCGGCGCCGTGGTCGATCTCACCTCGCCGAGCTACACGCCACCGCAGTGGTTGAAGACCTTCGTGCAAGTGCGGGACCGCACCTGCCGCTATCCGGGGTGCACCCGTCGCGCCCGGCAGTGCGATGTGGACCACCGCATCCCCTGGCCCCAGGGCGCCACCTGTGATCAGAACTGCCAGTGCCTGTGCCGGCGGCACCACCGCGCCAAACACGACGGCGGCTGGCAGGTCCGCACGCTTGGCCGGGACCGGCTGGAGTGGACGAGCCCACTGGGGTTCGCGCACATTGTGGAGCCGGAGCCTGTCACCGTACCGAGCGAGTTGGACCCGGATCCTCCGCCGTTCTAACTTTCTTTTCTTCATAGATTTTGAAAAGTCTGTTAAAGACTGAGCGCGCCTGTGGGCAGGGCGGGCCCCGCGATTCTGTACGGGGCACCTGTCCACAGGCGCGCGACCCACCCTCGCCACCAGCCCCGCCCACGGCGCACCCACACCTGCCCGGTCATGGCCACGTGACCGGCCCCCCTAGCCGAGGGAAACCGACTCCGGTGCACGGCTGTGGACAGGGCTGCCCCGCGACCCTGTACCGGCCCCCTGTCCACAGCCGTGCCACGGAACGCCGTGCCCAGCAAGCACAACGGGACCACCCCGGCGTTCCGACGCAGCCGGGAACGGCCGAAAGCAAAAACCGCCACCCAACAACGAAAGCCCACGCTACCTTACCGCCGTGGACCTCTTCTCAGAGTCGTGGACGACCCTGCGCACAACGGTAGCCGAGCTTCCCGACGAGGACTTCGCCCGCCCGTCCGGGTGTACCGGCTGGCTCGTGCGTGATCTGGTGTGCCACCTGATCGTGGACGCTCAGGATGTCCTGATCACCCTGGTGACACCGACGGAGGCGGAGCCGACCAGGGATGCGGTGACCTACTGGGAGGTTACCGACACGCCACCGACCGGCGACGACCCCCTCGACGCGCTGATCGTCCGGCTGGCCGCGGCATATGAGCAGCCGCGGCTGATGAAGTTCCACCTCGACGACGTAGGGTCCGCCGCCGGCCGCGCCGCCGAGCTCGCCGACCCCGCGATGCGGGTCCGCACCCGCGGCCAGGTGCTCACCGCGGGCGACTACCTCGCCGCGTACGTTCTGGAATGGACGCTGCACCACCTCGACCTGATCGCGCACCTGCCCGACGCGGCGGACCTGCCCGGCGCGGCGCAGCCGCCCGCCGGGGGCCTGGCCCGGTCCCGCGAGATGCTGGAAACAATCGCCGGGGCAGCGTTCCCCGCGTCGTTCTCCGACACCGACGCGCTGCTGATCGGCACCGGACGGCGGGCCCCGACCGGCGCGCAGCGGGCCGAGCTCGGCGGGCTGGCCGCGAAGCTCCCGCTCGTGCTCGGGTGATCACCCATCGCCGAGGGCTGCCAACCCCGCCAGCCCCGCCTTCGCCAGCAGCTCCGCACCGTCCACTCCGGGGTCTCCGTCGGCGACCACCACGGCGTACCGGTAGGACAGTGTGCCACCCGGCGCGACCGGGACCTCCTTGTCGAAGAACGGCGCGGGGCACAGGCACGCGTACACCCCGGACCGCACGAACCACTTCGTCGGGTGGCCCGGATTGTCCGGCGCGTCAACGAATACCAGGGTCGAGGACCGCCCGTGGTCGTCATGCCGGCCGCAGAAAGCCAACCACGGGCCACGGGTGCCCATCAGCTCGTCCCCGCCCGACACGCCGGGGGCGTACACCCGGCCGCCGCTGAACGACCGCGGGCCCCGCCAGAACAGCCCGCCGTAGCCGGCGTTGGGCCGCCCCTCCGTGGTGGGGCTGCCGATCACGATCTCCCGGTCGCTGACGTTGGTCAGCCCGGTGGCGAACCCCAGGGTCCACGAGCCGTCGTCCACGGTCACCGTGAACCGCCGCCGCTCGGCGAACCACGTCTCCCCCTGCTCGGTGATCCAGTCCAGACTATGTCCAATGTGGACCACAGTGTCGGTCACCGAGAACCGCTCGAAGGCGTTGTGCCGCATGGAGCCGTTGTTGGGCAGCTGCTCGTACCACCCGGCCGCGCGAGTGTAGGTCGGGCCGCCCCAGAAGTTGGCCGGCCCCACATTGGGCAGCGACCAGGCGATCCCCCGGTGCCACACGTGGTCGTGCGGCCGGAACAGGCTCACCAGATCGCCGCCGAGGGTGCGCAGCGGGTGGAAGTACGGGCGCGGCGACTCGAGTTGAGGATCCCACGGACGGTAGACGTAGCGGAGCAGCTCCTGCGAGCGGTACGAGATCCGCAGGGCGCGGTCGTGCTCGTGGATCAGGTGCAGGCCGGCGGGCGCGGGCTCGGTCACGGCCGGCTCCCGACGGTGGAGCGATCGCCAGCGGGCCACGGGGCGCCGGTGCCGTCCATCCGTTCGTAGAACGGGGATCCCGGGCCAATCTGGCCACGTGCGACGGAGGTGCCGGTGAACGCCGACGCGTAGATGGACGCGATCAACTTCATCGTGGCGGCCGTGTCGGTGATCGTCACCGGCGGCGCGGCGCCGGCCTCGATGGCGTCGAGCACGGCGGTGAACTGGGCGGCGTGCCCGCTGGACACCCCGGTCAACCCGGCCTCCCACGCGGCGGTGACCTCCTCCTCGTGGCCGGGCGCGGGGGTGACCGTCCAGTCGGAGTCGGCGTAACCGTAGAGGTGCTCGAGCTCGACGGTGGCGTGCTCGAAGTCGAACCGCAGATAGCTGGTCTGGCGAGGCGACAGAAGGCTGTTGGTCACCGTGGCGACCGCGCCGCTGTCGAACGTGACGATGGCGCAGGACAGATCCTCGGTGGCGGTCGGCCGCGCCAGCCGGGTGGCGACGGCGACGACCTGGCGCCACGGGCCGAGGATCGACAGCAGCAGGTCGAACTGGTGGATCCCATGACCCATCGTGGGACCGCCGCCCTCGGTCTCCCACTTTCCGCGCCACGGCACCGTGAAGTACTCGTCGGTGCGCAGCCACAGCGTGTTGCACACCGCGGTCAGCGGGCGGCCCAGCCGGGGATCGCCGACCAGCCGGCGCAGGGACCTGGCGGCGCCGCCGAACCGGTGCTGGAACACCGTGGCGAACCGGCCGCGCCCGGCGCTCTCGGCGCCCTCGATCGCGGCCAGCCCGGCCAGGCTCAGCGCCGGGGGCTTCTCGCACAACACCGTGTGCCCGCGCCGAAGGCAGGCGATCGCCTGCTCGCGGTGCAGCCACGGCGGCGTGCACAGGTGGATCACGTCCGGCGACTCCCCGGCCAGCATCGCGTTCAGCTTCGCGTAGCGCCGCGGCACGCCCCACCGCGCCGCGAACTCCTCCAGTCGAAGCGCTTCGACATCGACCACGGCGACGATCCGCGCCCGCCCGCCGAGCCGCTGGATCGCATCGGCGTGCACGGCGGCGATCCCGCCGGTCCCCACGATCGCGATGTCAAAGGTCCGCACCGGCTCACTCCACGACGACGTCGGCGGTCAGCCGCCGGCGGTGATCGACCACCCGCTCCTCCCCCACGAGCCGGAGACCGACCGTGTGCCGCACCCGCACGCTCGACGACGACAGCCGCAGCTCAAGGTCACCGGCCTCCACCACGGGCGCGCCGCGGCGGCCGGTGAACGCGGACAGGTCGGCGTGCACGCCGAACCCGACCCGCCGGGACTCACCGGGTTCCAACCGAACCCTGGCATACCCGATCAGGCGCACCACCGGCCGGGTGACCTGCGCGACCGGATCGTGCAGGTACAGCTGCACCACCTCGGTGCCGGCCCGCTCGCCGGTGTTGCGCACCAGGACCGACACCGTCAGCGAGCCGTCGGTCCCGGTCACCAGCCGCTCCCCCGGCTCCGGCGTCCGGCCGTCGGCCTGCACGTCGGTCCACTCGAACGACGTGTAGGCCAGGCCGTGCCCGAACGGGAACAGCGGCGTCGGGTCGACGCTGCTGCTGTCGTGGCGCTGGGCCAGCGGTGGGGACAGGTACATCGCCGGCTGGGTGCGCCCGTCGCGCGGGACGCCGATCGGCAGCCGGCCGGAGGGGTTCACCCGGCCGGACAGCACCCCGGCGACCGCCGGACCGCCCTCCTCGCCGGGGAAGAACGCCTGCACCACGGCGGCCAGCCGATCCGCGAACGGGCCGAGGGCGTACGGCCGGCCGGACAGCAGCACCAGCACCACCGGGGTCCCCGTGTCCAGCACCGCCTCGAGCAGCATCTCCTGCGCCCCGGGCAGCCGCAGGTCCTCCGCGTCGCAGCCCTCCCCGGACGTGCCGCGGCCGAACAGGCCGGAGCGATCCCCGAGCGCCACGACACACACGTCGGCCCGCTCGGCCACCGAGACGGCGACCGGGATGCCCGAGGTGTCGTCGCTGAGCATGTCGCAGCCGACCGCGTGGTCGATCGGCGTCGACGGCAGCTCGTCGGCCAGCGCCTCGAGCAGCGTGGGGATGTCCACGCCCAGCGGCACCTCGGGGTGCTGGATACCGACGTGGCTGGGGAACGTGTAGCAGCCAAGCATCGCCGACACGGTGTCGGCCTGCGGGCCGACCAGCGCGATCCGCCGGTCCGGGTGCAGCGGCAGCGTGCCGTCGTTGACCAGCAGCACCACCGACTCCTCGGCCAGCTCGCGGGCCACCGCGCGGGCGGCCGGCGGGTCGAGCTCGATGGTCCCCTCCACCTTGCGGCCGACGTCGCCGTCGGCCCCGGCCACGGCGTCCAACGCGGGCGGCACCGGGCGCCAGTCCGGATCGAGCAGGCCGAGCTCGCACTTCTGCCGCAGCACCCGCTCGGCGGCCGTGTCGATCAGCGAGACCGGGATGGTGCCGGCGCGGATCGCGGCCTGCAGCGGCTCGCCGAAGCAGTGCACGGTCGGCAGCTCGACGTCGAGGCCCGCGGCCAGCGCCAGCCCCGCGGCGTCGGCCTTGCTGCCCGCGATGTGGTGCAGCGCCTCGAGAAACGTGACGCCGAAGTAGTCGCCGACGACCGTGCCGTCGAATCCCCATGTCTCCCGCAGCAGCCCGGTGAGCAGATCGTGGTCGGCCGCCGGCGGCATGCCGTCCACCTCGGAGTAGGAGTGCATCACCGAGCGCGCGCCGCCCTCGCGCACCGCGAGCAGGAACGGCGGCAGGTGGATGTCGGCGAGCTCGCGGCGGCCGATCCCGACCGGGGCCATGTTCCGGCCGGCGCGGGATCCGGCGTGGCCGGCGAAATGCTTGAGCGTGGCGATGATCCCGGCGGACTGCAGGCCGCGCACGTACCCGGTGCCGACGGTGGCCACCAGGTACGGGTCCTCGCCCATGGTCTCCTCGGTGCGCCCCCAGCGCGGATCCCTCGTGACGTCGAGGACCGGCGCCATTCCCTGGTGGACGCCCAACCCGCGCATCGCCTCGCCGATGTGCGCGGCCATCCGCTCGACCAGCTCGGGGTCGAAGCTGGCGCCCCAGGCCAGCGGCGCAGGGTAGACGGTGGCGCCCCAGGTCATGAACCCCGACAGGCACTCCTCGTGCGCCACGGCCGGGATGCCGAACCGGTTGGCGGCCACGATCTCGCCCTGGATCCGGGCAAGTGCCATGGCGCCGACCGCGGCGTCCACCGGCGCCGTGCCGAACGGCCGGGTGAGCTGGCCGAGCCCGAACCTGATCAGCTCTGGCCAGTCCACGTCCTCGATCAGCTCGTGCTGGAACGGCGCGACGTCGTCGCCGTCGCGCGGCACCCCGGCCCATACGCCGTACAGCTGAGCGACCTTCTCCGCCACGGTCATCCGACCGAGCAGGTCGCGCACCCGCTCCTTGGCCGGAAGGCGGCGGTCCTGCCACGGTTCCAGGTCCCCCGTCACCAGCACGGACTTGTCACCCGTAATGCTGCTGCCCCGGCTCTCGTCGTCGTTCGGCATCGTTTCGATACTCTTCCGGAAGTTCGCTGGCAGATGGGCTTCAACGTAGCCCCGGGAAAGGCCTTTCATCAAGGGGTTGACCGTGTTTTTGCCTGGTCGTAGCCTGCAGCCTAAGCCCCCACTATTACCGAGACGTACCGAAATTTCCGGAAGGCCACGTTGGCACGAGCCGCTGAGGCGATCGCCCGGCCCCGGCCCTCCGCGCCGGCGCCGCGAGGACGGGTGGCTGACCGGCGCCGCATGACCTGGCGCCAGCGGCTCGGCCGGGACAAGATCCTGCTGCTCGTGGCCATGCCCGGCATCGCGTCGCTGCTGCTGTTCCACTACGTGCCGCTGCTCGGCAACGTCATCGCGTTCAAGGACTACCAGCCGTTCATCGGCATCCTCGACAGCCCGTGGGTGGGCCTGGCCAACTTCGCGATCATCGTCAACGGGGACCCGGCCTTCCTCAACGCGCTGGTCAACACGCTGATCATCACAATCCTGCAGGTGGTGGTCGTGTTCCCGGTGCCGATCGGGCTGGCCCTGCTGATCAACAGCCTGCTGTCCGAGCGGCTCAAGCGGTTCGTGCAGAGCGTGCTCTACCTTCCCTACTTCCTGTCCTGGGTGATCGTCGTCGCCATCTTCCAGTTCATGCTCGGCGACGCCGGGCTGATGAACAACATGCTGCGCGACTACGACCTCGGCACGGTCAGCGTGATCGGCAACCCGGACGCGTTCTTCGCGCTGATCACCGGGCAGGTGCTGTGGAAGGAGGCCGGCTGGGCGACGATCATCTTCCTGGCCGCCCTCGCCCGCATCGACCCCACGCTCTACGAGGCGTCCGCTGTGGACGGTGCGGGCCGGTGGCGGCAGCTGTGGCACGTCACGCTGCCCGGCCTGCGCAGCCTGATCATCCTTCTGCTGATCCTGCGACTCGGCGACGCGCTGTCGGTCGGCTTCGAGCAGATCGTGCTGCAGCAGCAGGCGGTGGGCAAGGACGCCAGCGAGGTGCTGGACACCTACGTCTACAACAACGGCGTCGTCGACGGCGAGTGGGGCCCCAGCGCCGCGGTGGGTCTGGTCAAGGGGCTGGTCGGGCTGCTGCTCGTGCTCGGGGCCAACCGGCTGGCCCACCGGTTCGGCGAGCAGGGGGTGTACCAGAAATGACCGCACCCGGCGTCAGCCCGCCGACCAGGGCCGCCCGCGCGGTGAAGGGCGTGGTGCTGCTCGCCTGCTGCGCGGTGGTGATCGTGCCGTTCCTCACGGTCATCTCCACCAGCCTGGCCACCCGCGAGCAGCTCACCAACTCCGGCGGCATGGTCCTGTTCCCCGACGAGGTCAGCTTCGCCGCGTACGAGGCGATCCTGTCCGGCGGCCTGGTGACCAGGGCGGTCATGGTGAGCGTGTTCGTCACCGTCATGGGGACCGCGTTCAGCCTGATCTCGACCACGCTGCTGGCCTACGGGCTCAGCCGCAGGGGCACCTTCGCGCACCGGCCGCTGCTGATGATCATCCTGCTGGCGCTGCTGTTCACCCCCGGCATCATCCCGAGCTACCTCATGGTCAAGAGCCTCGGCCTGCTGGACACGTACTGGTCCCTCTTTCTCCCCGTGATGATCAACGCGTTCAACGTGATCATCTTGCGGGCGTTCTTCATGGAGCTGCCCGAGGAGGTGATCGACAGCGCCCGCATCGACGGCGCCGGCGACTTCGCCATCCTGTGGCGGATCGTGCTGCCGCTGAGCAAGGGCGTGCTCGCCGTCATCGCGTTGTTCTACGGCGTCGCGTACTGGAACTCGTTCTTCTCCGCGCTGCTGTACATCAACGACCTCGCCAAGGTGCCGCTGCAGCTCGTGCTGCGCACCTACGTGGTGAACCAGTCCCAGCTCGGCGTCGACCAGCTCGGCGCCGCCGGCGAGAACATCCCACCCCAGGAGGCCATCCAGATGGCCATCCTCGTACTCTCCATCGTTCCCGTCCTCATCGTCTTTCCCTTCGTGCAACGGCACTTCACGAAGGGCGTGCTGATCGGCGCGATCAAGGGCTGACCCGTCAGGAGATCCTCATGCGCAACCAACCCATCGACCGCCGGCGGTTCCTCACGGGCACCCTGGCCACGGCCACCCTCGCGGCGGCCGGCCCCGGCGTTCTCGCCGCCTGCGGCAACTCGGCCCCGACCGGAAACAACGCCGAGTCCGCGGCCGTCAAGCTCCCCACGTACCAGAAGTTCGACCGGATCAAGCCCGACCTGCCCGGCAACGAGCAGGGGCTGCTGGACGCGTTCGTCCGCTACCCCGATCCGCCGCTGAAGGTGTTCGACTCCCCGCCCGGCGACGGCGGTCCGGTGTCCGGCTTCGTGCTGACCGGCTCCCCGTTACCGCCGGCGGTCGGCCAGAACCCGTTCTGGCAGGAGCTGAACAAGCGGATGAACGTCGACCTGCGGCTGACGATCACGCCGAACGCCGACATGGCGACCAAGTTCGCCGCCCTGGTCGCCGGCGACGACCTGCCGGACTTCATCGTCCCGGCGCTGTTCCTGCCCAACGGCATGCCGTCCGGAATCGCCAACCTGCCGGCCTGGCTGGAAAGCAAGTGCGCCAACCTGACCCCGTACCTGTCCGGCGACGCGGTCAAGGAATACCCCTTCCTGGCCAACATCCCCACCGACGCCTGGAAGGAATGCCGGTTCAACGGCGGCATCTACGGGCTGCCGGTGCACCGCGGGGTCGGCGGCACGCTGATGATGCGCCGCGACGACCTGTTCGCCCAACTCGGCGCCAATCCAACCCCGGCGACCTTCGCCGAGTTCCGCGAGATGGCCAAGGCCGTCACCAACGCGTCGGCCAGCCGCTGGGCGTTCGCCCGCCCGCCCCTGGACTTCATCCGCCAGACGCTCGGCCTGCCGTGGCGCTGGAAGGAGGAGGGCGGCAAGTTCACCAGCGGCTACGAGATGGAGCAGGCCAAGCAGGCGGTGGCCGACGCCGCCGCGCTCAACAAGAACGGCGTGATCCACCCGGACAGCACCGCCAGCAACGCGCCGGTCAAGAAGTGGTTCAACTCCGGCCAGGCCGTGCTCATCGAGGACCGCTACACCGCGTGGCCCCAGTACTTCGCCGAGAACATCGCCGGTCCCGCCTTCAAGATCGGCGGCATGCGCCCGCCGAAGTACGACGGCGGCGGGTTCGCCAGCACCTGGGGGGCGGCGCCGACGAACAACTTCACCGCGCTCAAGAAGGCCGACGAGGGCCGCATCCGCTACCTGCTCAAGATTGCCAACTGGCTGGCCGCCCCGTTCGGTTCCGAGGAGTGGCTGTTCCGCCGGTTCGGCGTCGCCGGCACGCACTACGTCATGAAGGACGGCAGCCCCGCGTTGACGCAGGCCGGCGCGAGCCAGACCGTGCTCGGCATCCGGTACCTCGTCGACGCGCCCGACGTCATCTTCGTCCCCGGCCAGCCCGAGGCGTCCCGCGCGTCCTACGAATACCAGAAGTCCATCATCCCCACCGTCATGCGCGATCCCTCCATCGGCCTGTTCTCCGACACCTGGTCCCGCAAGCAGGGCCAACTCGGCCAGATCATCAACGACGCCCAGAACGACATCATCGCCGGCCGCAAACCGATCTCGTTCTGGGACGAGGCCGTCCGCAACTGGAAGCAGATGGGCGGCGACAAGGTCAAGGCCGAGTTCGAGGAAGCCTTCCAGCGCGAGAAGGGATGAGCTGAATCCGGGGGTGTAAAGCGATGAAGGGCTCCACGGCGGGAGCCCTTCATCGTGCCCGGCCCAGCCGAACGCCACACCGCACGGTAGCCCTGCCCGAAGGTGCCGTCGCCCAAGCCATCCTCGAGCCGGGTCGCCGCGGGACGACGCCGCAGGGCGGCGCCGCTGGGCTTCCTGGCTACGCGCCGCAGTTTGCCTCGGCGAAGATGCGCCATGTCGAGGAGGTGGCGACGGACTCGACGGCGAACACTGACACCGTGCGTAGGTTCACCGTGGGGATGATGCCGGCGATGGCGACGCCGGGCGGGGCGTCGAGGCGGGCCCCGGCGCCGTGGACCAACGCGCCGATGTCACAGGTGACGCTCTCGCTCTTCACCGCGTCGGAGGTCCGCGGCGACGATTCGAAGTCGACGAAGAAGGCGTTCTGCCGGTCCATGCATACCGCATGGGTGGTCAACGACCAGGTGGGCCGGAAGACGCTGAGCAGCGTCGCCTCGGCGAAGGCGCCGTCGACGGCGCGCTGCGGCGTCACCGTCTGCAGCCTGGCCTCGCCGAACGAGGCCCCGGAGATCGCGGCGCCGGTGCCGGCGACCTGCTGGCCGGGGCACGGCGAGGTCACCGAAAGCTCGGGGTTCGTGGTCCGCATCGTCGTGGGACGGATGCGGTAGCCGGCCGGCTCGGTGCCGCAGATGGCGATGACCCGCACCACCCAGTTCGTGCTCGTGCCCGGCACCCGCTTCTCGCCGGTGGCCGTGTACCGCGTCCGTTGCGGCACGAGTGCGGTCAGCAGGACCTCATGGGACTCTTCGGTCGCGGGGCTGACGAACCCGCCACCCCCGATCACCACCTTGTCCTCCGGGCAGTCGACCGACACGGTCTTACTGTTCTCCGGACCGATGGGCGACAGTTCGGACACCACCTCCAGGTTCCGCACCTGCGCCACCGCGGCCGGCGGCGCCACGACGACCTCAACCGCCACCGTCACACTCGCGACCAGCACCGCCGCGCATCTGAGCTGCCAACGGATCACCAGAGCTCCCTCCACCCGAAGCCATTCCCCGCACAGCCTCCGCACCCCGATTGCAATTCCATTGCGGGGCGCCGTGAGCCCACGGTGCGGGCGGCGCTGCTCGACATTCTCCGGAGCCGAAGACCACGGTCGAACCCGGGGCGACGGCGCGGTGGTGATCACGGCCCGGCGCGGACCGATCGGCCGCGAGCCCGGCACACCGCAGCGCCGCAGGAACACCGCAGCGCCGCGCCCTGCCCGCGC
>NZ_DASZCQ010000273.1:0-14404 GCF_035942955.1 Actinophytocola sp.
TGATCCCGCGGGGGCCGCCACGCCGGGGTGGCGGCAAGTCGCCGCTTGATCTTTTGTCAGGCATTTGACAGATCGACTATTCGGCCTCGGTTACGCCAGATGTGGTAGCTGCTGGATATCGGGGATGGTGCGCGCACATAATACTAGCGTGCCGGCATGTGCGGGGTGGCGGTTGCCGCGCACCCACACGGGTATGGTTCTGCCACGATCGGGGAGGGGACATGCTTTTTGATCAGTTCCCCCGTGTCCTCGACGCGTCCGGTGCGGTAACGCTGACGGGCGCGGAGCGGAACGAGTTGGATGCGCTGGCCAATTGTCTTGCCACGACGGCTTCACGAGAAATGGACAGCGTGGACTGGATTCGAGCGGCGCGCGCATTGTCGTGCGAGGCGCCCTGCCGCTTACGCGTGATCCTGCGGCATTTCCGTCGGGATTCTGGCAGCGACGGCTTCCTTCTGTTGCATGGTCTGCCGGTATGCGAGGAGCGGTTGCCCGCGACGCCCGTGATGGCCGAATCGGTCCAGCGGTTCTCCTCCCATCCGGCCTCGATGCTCGCCCTTGTCGGTCTCCAACTGGGGGAGCTGGTCGCTTACCGGGAGGAGAAGAGCGGAGCCCTTGTGCAGGATGTGGTCCCGGTTCCCGGAATGGAGTCCTCGCAGAGCAACTCCGGTTCGACGGAACTGGAACTCCACGTGGAAAATGCCTTTCATCCCAATCGTCCCGACTTCGTCTGCCTCCTGTGCCTGCGCCCGGATCACGACCGGGTCGCGGGGTTGCGGATCGCCGCCTGCCGGCGAGCCGTCGACCGGCTGACCGAGCGGACCAGGCGCGTGTTGCACCAGCCTCGGTTCGTCACCACACCTCCGGCATCGTTCGGCGATCGCGTCATCGCCGCCATTCCACACGCGATTCTTGACGGCTGCCCGGACGATCCCGACCTCCGGGTCGACTTCGCCAGCACCCAACCCTCGGACGAGGAGGCGGCCCGAGCGATGATCGAATTGAGAAAGGCCTTATTGGACGTCCAGACGACACTCGTCCTCGAGGCCGGCGACCTGGCCGTCGTGGACAATCGGACCGCCGTGCACGGCCGCACGGCATTCCGGCCCCGTTACGATAACGGTGACCGTTGGCTACAGCGTGCCTACATTCACGCCGATATCCGGAGGTCACGCAGGGTACGGCCGGCCGACGGGCACGTCGTTCACGGAATGTGATAACCGATTGGCCGGCGGCAGCCCGGAAGCTACCTGGAGTAGCCTGGGGTCTGCCCGCCATCGCCCAGGTGGTTGAAACCCCCTAGGTGCACTTGTCTCGTTTATGGTCACAAAATACGCTCAAATAATGCGACTCTACGTTGCCGCCGGTGGGGGCGGCGATGCGCTAGCCGCCGCGATCCTCCATTCAATCTTCGCAAAGCCCGGTGAACCTGCGGTGATCGCGACATTGGCCTGGGATCGGCTCCTCGTCGACCCGCTGCCAGGGCCGCGAAGTATCAACTCTTTTGCCGGGTTGGAGATTCTCGGACCGCGCACATGGCGGGTCACCGCGCGGACGCGAGCTATTCCTCCGGCCGGATCCACCCTACCCCGCCTATCGGGTGAAATCTCGCCCGCGCTGATCGTGCTCGATCCCGCGAATGGTGCGTGTGGCCTGGCCGAACAACTCCGGGACGCGGTCACGCTCTTCCGGGCCGAGAGCGTGGAGCTGGTCGACGTCGGCGGTGACGTGGTCGCTCGCGGTGACGAAGCCGAGGTGCGCAGCCCGCTCGCCGACTGCCTGCTGCTCGCGGCCTGTGCCGACCTGCCCGTCCCCACCTCGGTCGTCGTCGCCGGTCCCGGTGTCGATGGTGAGCTGGCCCAGGACTACGTGCTCGGCCGGATCGAGCCGGACGGGCAACTCCTCCTTCGGCTCGAGCCCGCCCACGTGTCGCCCTATCGCGAGACGTTTCACTGGCATCCCTCCGAGGCGACCGCCCTGTGGTCCGCGGCCAGCGCGGGTGCCCGCGGCGTCGTCGAAGTCCGCGATGGCTGCGTCCGCCTGACGCTCACCGACACGAGCGCCGACGTCTTCCGGGTGCCCCACGGAGCGGTGTTCCGGGCCGGCCGGCTGGCTCAAGCCCTGGCCGGGACCAGGTCGTTCGCCGAGGCGGAGGACGTGGCACGCCGGGTGTGCGGTTTCTGCGAGACCGATCGCGAGCGCCGCAAGGCCGCGCAGCTGACCCGGACGGCGCTCAGCGCTCCCCAGCCGGACCTGGGCGAGGAGCGCATGGCGGCCATCGGCGCGCAGGCGAGGGCCAGGGGCGTGGACTTCATCACGTTCCGGCGGCTGGCCGAGGCGGTCGGCCTCGGGCCGGGCCGGTACGAGGCGTTCCGGGCCGAGATGATCCGTCGCTGGCCCGAGCGGCACGTCGCCGGGCTGTGGTCGGTCGCTCCGGCCGGCGAACTCCTACATTGGTAGGCGTGCCCGAGGAGAATGCCCGGTCCGCGGTGGACAAGACGCTCGGTGTGCTGGAGGCGTTGGCCGATCATTCGCGGATCGCGGACATCGCGGCGGCGAGCGGTCTGCCGAAGCCGACGGTGCACCGCATCCTGCAGACGTTGGTGCGCCGCGGGTTCGCGCTGACCGACGGCCGCGGCCAGTATGCCGGCGGGCCGCGCATCCTCAGCCTGGCCGGACGGTTCCTGCAGCGGCTCGACCTCACCGACCGGGTCCATCCGATCCTGCGGGAGCTGCAGGAGCGTACCGAGTGGACGGTGCACCTCGCGCTGCTGTCCGGTGACGAGGCGGTGTACGTGGTCAAGCTCGAGGGCGCCAAGCCGTACCACCTGGCCTCGCGGGTGGGCATGAGCCTGCGGCTGCACTGCACGTCGATCGGCAAGGCGATCCTGGCCGCGATGCCCGACGACGAGGTGCGCGCGCTGCTGCGGCGGGCCGGAATGCCGGCGCGCACACCGCACACGCTGACCGACGAGGACCTGCTGCTCAAGGACCTGGCCGGAGTCCGCCGCCGCGGCTACGCCGAGGACCACGAGGAGAACGAGGCCGGGGTCTGCGCGGTCGGCGCCGCGGTGTTCGACCACACCGGCCGGGTCGCCGGCGGGGTGTCCGCCGCCGCGCTGGTCCACCTGGCCGACGAGAAGGGCTGGGCCGCCGCTCGCGGAAACCTCGTCCGCCGAGCGGCCGGGGAGGTCTCCCAGGCCCTCGGCGCCCCGCGGGTGTCGTGAGCCTTTTATGGGGCTATAGCACCACAAGAGACTCACGACGGTTGCCTTCCCGGATCCGATGCGGCACCATGGAGCCACCCTATACGGAACAGCGTTCCGTCAGGCGGAATAGTCATGTTGGTTCCGGCCGAGAAGCTGCGCGAGCTCGCCACCGGGATCCTCGTCGGCGCCGGTGCCCGGTCACCGGATGCGGAGGTGGTGGCGAGGTCGCTCGTGCTGTCCAATGTGGTGGGTCACGACTCGCACGGGGTGCGGCGGCTGAGCGGGTACGTCGGCGAGGTCCATGAGGGACGGATCGACCCGCGGGCCCGTCCGACCGTGGACGCCGTGCGGCCGGGCGCGCTGGTGGTGCACGGGCGCCGGGCGTTCGGGCAGCTGGCGGCGGCGGCCGCGGTGCGGGCGCTGCCCGGGGTGGCCGGGCGGTACGGCTGCGGGGTGGCGGCCATCCGGGAGTGCAATCACGTCGGCCGGCTGGGGGAGTACGTCGCCGCGCTCGCCGAGCAGGACCTGGTGGCGCTGGCGTTCGGCAACGCGGATCCGACGGTCGCGCCGTACGGCGGGCGGGAGCGGCGGCTGGGCACCAACCCGCTGGCCTGGGCGGTGCCGCGGGCGGCAGGATCCCCGCCGGTGGTGATGGACTGGGCCACCTCGGCGGTCGCCGAGGGCAAGCTCGCCGTGGCCAGGGACGGGCGCGAGCGCGTGCCCGAGGGGCTGCTGCTGGACGTGGACGGGCGGGTGTCGACCGAGCCGGCGGACTTCTACGCCGGCGGCGCGCTGCTGCCGTTCGGCGGGCACAAGGGATACGGCCTGAGCGTGCTGATCGAGATCGTCGGTGGCCTGCTGTCGACCACCGGCATCGGCAGCATGCCCGGCTACCGCGGCGGGTTCGGCACGGTGCTCGTCGCCGTGGACATCGCGGCTTTCCTTCCGCCGCGACGGTTCCGTGAGAAGACAGAGGCGTTCTGCCTGGCGCTGGCCGCCACCCCGCCGGCCGACGGGCACAGCGAGGTGCTCGTCCCCGGTGAGCCGGAGGAACGCGTCCGCCGCCGGCGCGACCGCGACGGCGTGCCGATCGACGAGGCGACCTGGCGGGAGCTGCACGCTCTGCTCGTACCGGCAAAGGAGGATCGAGGACCATGACCGGGTCCGCCGTCGACGGTGACGGCATCCAGCAGACGAGACCGAGGGAGCTTCGCCGGGTGGTCAGCGCGTCGCTCGTGGGCACCGCGCTGGAGTGGTACGACTTCTTCATCTACGGGTTCCTGGTCACGCTGGTGTTCAACAAGTTGTTCTTCCCGACCGGTGATCCGGCGGTCGGGACCATCATCGGGTTCGCCACCTTCGGGGTGGCCTTCGCGGTGCGCCCGCTCGGCGGATTCCTCTTCGGACACCTCGGCGACCGGATCGGCCGGCGCGCCACACTGGTGATCACCACGCTGGTCATGGGCATCTCGACCGGACTGATCGGGCTGCTGCCGACCTACGCCGACATCGGCCTTGCCGCCCCGATCCTGCTGACCCTGCTGCGGATGTGCCAGGGCCTCGGCGCCGGGGCCGAATTCGGCGGCGCGGCGACGCTGATGGCCGAGCACGCGCCGGCCGGGCGGCGCGGGTTCTACACCTCGTTCGCCCAGACCGGTGTCCAAATCGGACTTCTGCTGGGCACGGTGGTGTTCCTGATCCTTGAGCTGCTGCCGGACCAGACGGTGCTGAACTGGGCCTGGCGGCTGCCGTTCCTGGTCAGCTTCGCCATGATCGCGGTGTCGCTCTACGTCCGGCTGCGGGTGGCCGAGTCGCCGGTGTTCCGGAAGATGGCGCAGGGGCGGGGGATCGTCAAGATGCCGATGCTGGACGCGGTGCGCGCCTACCCGCGCAACTTCCTGATCGGCATCGGCGCGCACGTGTGCGACACGGCGGTGATCTACCTCTACGCAATCTACAGCGTCGCCTACGTCCAGAACGTGCTCGACCTGCCGCGGTGGGTCGGGCTGACCGGCGTGATCACCTTCACCGTGATCGTGATCATCCTGCAGCCGGTGTACGGCGCGCTGTCCGACCGGATCGGCCGCCGGCCGCTGAACCTGTTCAGCGTGGTGTTCACCGCGGCGTTCGCGTTCCCGTTCTTCGCCATGCTGGACACCCGGATCCCGGTCGTGATCTGGTTGGCCCTGGTCATCGCGACATCGCTGGGGTTCGCCCCGATGGTGGCCGTGCAGCCGGTGTTCTACGCGGAGCTGTTCGGCGCGCGGGTCCGCTACACCGGATTCGCCGCCTCCCGGGAGATCGGCGCCGCGCTCGGCGGCTTCTCGCCGCTCATCGCCGCCACGCTGGTGGCTCAGGCCGGCGGGCGCGGCTGGCTGGTGGCCGCCTGGATGGTCGGCACGGCACTGGTGTCGTTCGCCGCCTTCTACTTCGCCAGGGAGGGCCGGGACGTGGACATCGCCGCCGCCGACGTCGCCGAGGCGCCTCCGGTCACCGCCGGATCGGCCCGGCGGGAGAGCGGGTCGGCGGTCGCGACGTGACCGGTGGCCGACCCCGGCTGAGCCGGGCCGCGCTGCGTGCGGTTCGACCGGAGTACCTCGACTGGCTGCCCGGCCCGGACACCGGCGTCGGCATCGTCCACTTGGGAATCGGCGCCTTCCACCGCGCGCACCAGGCGGTGTTCACCCAGCTCGCCATGGCGGCCGAGCCGGGCGACTGGGCCATCTGCGGGATCAGCCAGCGGCACGGCGCGGTCGGCGACGCGTTGCGGCCCCAGGACTGCCTGTACACCGTGGCCGAGCGGGGCGCGGACGAGGACCGGATCCGCGTGGTCGGCAGCGTGCGCGAGGTGCTGCTGGCGCCACGCCAGCCGGAGCACGTCACCGACCGGCTGTCCCATCCGGACACCCGGGTCGTGTCGATCACCGTCACCGAGGCCGGATACCACGACGAGCTGATCGGGCAGCTCGTGCGCGGGCTCGCCGCCCGCCGCGACCGCGCCGGCGACGCCGGCCTGACCGTGCTGTCCTGCGACAACCTGCCGGACAACGGGCCGCTGGTGGCCAGGCTGGTCCGCGGGTTCTGCGCCCGGCTGCCGGACGGCGACGGGCTCGCCGCGTGGATCGACCGGAACGTCACCTTTCCGTCCACAGTGGTCGATCAGATCGTGCCGGCGGCCACCGACGCGGACCGGCGCGACGTGGCCGACCGCCTCGGCCTGACCGATCTCGGCGCGGTCGTCGCCGAGCCCCACCGGCAGTGGGTGATCGAGGACCGGTTCGCCGGGCCGCACCCGGCGTGGGAGAAGGTGGGCGTGCGCCTGGTCGCCGACATCGCCCCGCACCAGGCGGCGAAGCTGCGCCTGGTGAACGGCACCCATTCGGCGCTGGCCTACCTCGGCCTGCTCGCCGGCTGCCGCACCACGGCCGAGGTCACCGCCCGCGAGGAGTTCGCCGGCTTCGCCCGCGCCCTGATTCAACGGGAGACCGGCGCCTCGCTGTCCCGGTTCGGCATGACCGTGACCGAGACCGACGTCGAGCACCTGCTCGGCCGGCTCGGCAACCGCCGGATCACCCACCGGTTGAGCCAGATCGCGGCGCAGGGACCGAGAAAGCTGCCGCACCGGCTGCTCGAGCCCGCGGCCGAGCTGCTCGTCTCCGGCGCCGAGCCGAGGCTGATCTGCGTCGCACTGGCGGGCTGGTTGACGCACCTGCGGCGCGCCGCCCCCGGACCGGACGAGCAGAGCGCGCGGCTGCGCCGGATCATGGCCGGCGCCGACGGCGCCGACCGGATCGTGGCCGCGGTGCTGGACGCGTGGCCCGGCGCCCCGGCCGCGCTGCGTGCGTCCGCGGCGTTCCGCGCGATGCTGGCCGACGCGCTCGACAAGCTCGCCAGGGACGGCGCGGCCACTACCGTGCGCCGGTACGCACGTCCACGGTGACCGCGGCCAGCGCAAGGGGGCCGGCGAGAAGCAACACCGTGACCGGGACGGCGAACGCGATGCCGACCGCCGCCGCGGCGGCCAGCAGGAGCAGCGCGCTGCCGCCGGGGTCGCGGACGGCGGCGATCGCGGCGGCCCGGGCGACGTCCGGCCACCGCGTTCCCGGGCGCCAGGCGGCGGCGGCGCGCAGCCCGATGACCGCGGCCACGGAGCCGGCCACGGCGAGGAAGACGGCGAGCAGGCCGCTGCCGGGCACACCGGCGACCACGGTGAGCGCGTCCAGGACGAGCGCCGTGCAGAGCAGCGGCGGCACGACCAGGCCGGAAAGTCCACTTCGGACAACCTGGCCGAGGGTGCGGAGATATCGCACCGGGCCGACGGATCGGTCGTCGAGCACCCGCTCCCGCAGCACGGCGCAGGTGGCGACCAGCGCGGGATAGGCGGTGACCACGGGCAGCGCCGCGATCGCCGTGCAGCAGCCAAGCAGCAGGCAGTCGGCGAACAGCGCGAACCGTCCGCCGGGCACCGCGGGAGCTTCGGACGCGGTCATCCGCTCAGCCCCGTCGTCGCCACGCCCTGCACCAGCAGGCGCTGGAAGGCGAAGAAGAACAGCGCGATCGGCAGCAGGGTCAGCACGGACATCGCCATCATCGCACCGTACGAGGTCTCGCTGGTCTGGTCGATGAACAGCCGCAGCGCCAGCGGAAGCGTGTAGTTCTCCGGCGTGTTGAGGTAGATCAGCTGGCTGAAGAAGTCGTTCCAGGACCAGATGAACGTGAAGATGGCCGTGGTGACCAGCGCCGGCTTGGCCAGCGGTAGCACCACGTAGCCGAAGATCCGGATCGGCCCGCAGCCGTCGATCCGGGCCGCGTCACCGAGCTCACCCGGCAGCCCGCGCATGAACTGCACGATGAGGAACACGAAGAACGCGTCGGTGGCCAGCAGCTTGGGCAGGATCAGCGGCCAGAACGTGTCGATCATCTCCAGCCGGTGGAAGATCGTGTACTGCGGGATGAGCAGCACGTGGACGGGCAGCATGATCGTGGCGATCATGAACGCGAACAGCGGCCCGCGCAGCCGGAACCGCAACCAGGAGAACGCGTACGCCGCCAGCGCGCAGGACACCACGTTGCCGATCACCGCGCCGGTCGACACCACCAGCGAGTTGCCGAGGAACCGCCACACGCTTTCCCCGGCGACGTCGCCGAACACCTCGGTGTAGTTGCTCATGATGAAGCGCTCGGGCAGCAGCCGGAGGCTGGACAGGATCTCCTCGGCCGGCTTGACCGACGAGAACACCAGCCATACCACCGGATACAGCAGCACCGCGAGCAGGACGAGGCACACCAGGTGCCAGCCGAGCCGGCGGATCCCGCGCCGCGCGGGCGTTCCGGCCCGCACCGTCGCCGCGACCGCGGTCATCGCCCACCCTCCCCGGCGTAGAACACCCACTTGCGGGAAGTCCAGAACAGCACCGCGGTGATCACGGCGATCACCAGCACCAGCAGCCAGGCCATGGCCGAGGCGTAGCCCATCCGAAACTCCACGAAGCCCTTCTGGTACAGGTAAAGCGTGTAGAACAGGGTCGAGTCGCTCGGCCCGCCCCGGCCGGAGCTGACCACGAACGCCGGGGTGAACGCCTGGAACGCGTGGATGGTCTCCAGCACCAGGTTGAAGAAGATCACCGGGGAGAGCATGGGCAGCGTCACCGAGCGGAACGTCCGCCACCAGCCGGCCCCGTCCACCGCGGCCGCGTCGTAGAGCTCCTTGGGAATCTGCTTGAGCCCGGCCAGGAAGATCACCATCGGCGCGCCGAACTGCCACACGGCAAGGCCGACGATCACCAGCAGCGCGTACCGCGGGGACGACACCCAACCCCCGGTGTCCACGCCGAACGCCGACAGCGTCCGGTCGACGATGCCGTCGTTGTCGAAGATGACCCGCCACACCAGGGCCACCGCCACGCTCGCGCCGAGCAGCGACGGGGCGTAGAAGGCCGACCGGTACAGGCCGGACGCCCGGCTGGCCCGGTTGAGCAGCAGGGCGACGGCCAGCGCGGCGGCCAGCTTGAGCGGCGTGGAGATCAGGACGTACTTGATCGTCACCCAGACCGACGCGAGGAAGCGCGGGTCGTCGGCGAACAGCCGGCGGTAGTTGTCCAGCCCCACCCAGTCCGGCGTGGTGAACAGGTCGTAGTCGGTGAACGACAGGTACAGCGAGGCAACCATCGGGCCGACGGTCAGCAGCAGCGCGCCGAGCACCCACGGCGACAGGAACAGGTACGCGATGCCGGGCCGCTCGCCGTACCGCCGGGCCTTCCTGACCGGCAGGCCACGGGGTTCGGGCGTCAGGACATCCAAACCCCGTGGCGGGCTTCCAACCGCGGCCACTAGCCGTCTCTTTGGCGGCTCTGCGCGCTACGCGGTCGCGCCGGCAGGGCCGCCAACGTCGTCACGTCACCTTGCGGGTCCGGGCCCTGCCACCGCGACCGCGTGCCTTCGGCGTGGGCGCGCTCTGTGGTCACCTTGGGTGACGCCTCCCTTGTTGGCACTCCGGTCAAGACGAGATCGCCTGCGTGGCCTGGTCGACGAGCTTCTGCGCGTTCTCCTGGATCGAGCCGCGCTCGAAGATCACGTCGTCGTAGACGCGCTGGAAGGCGGCCTTGGCCTCACCGGCGCCCTTCGGCGGGGGCGGCGGGGCCGGCTCCAGCTTGGGACCGATGGCCTTCTCGTATTCGAATGCGACCTTCGGCGGGCCCTGCAGCGTGCCGCCGACCTGGTCGCGCACCTGCTGGTTGGCCGGCAGGCCGCGGGACATGCCGAGGATCTTGCCGGCCTCCTGGTCGCCGATCAGGAAGTTGATCAGCTTGGCCGCCGCCTCCTTGTGCTCGGAGCGCTGGGCGATGCTGAACATCATCGCGGGCTTGGCGTACTGGCCCAACTTCCCGGTGTCGGACGGGAACGGGCTCAGCTTGAGCTCGCGGCCCAGCAGCTCCCAGCTCTGCGGGGTGAAGCCGGAGTCGTAGCCGAACCCGCCGGAGGCGCGCTTCTGGAAGACCGGGTCGTTGGCCTGCGAGCCGTCCATCTTGGTGGTCAGCTCGGCCGGCGTCGAGGCGCCGCTGCGCCGCCAACCGTCGGTCATCTCCCACCACCGCGCCACGTCGGCGGCGGTGTAGCCCAGCTTCCCGTCCTCGGTGTAGAGGCTCTTTCCCTGCTGCCGCAACCACACCTCGAACCAGTCCTCGATCCCGCCGAAGTCGCCGACGCCGCTGACCTGCCGGCCGGTGGAGTCGCTGACCTTCTGGGCAGACGTCTTGAGGTCGTTCCAGGTCCAGCCGTCCTTCGGCGCCGCGGCGCCGGACTTGTCCCACTGGGCGAAGTCGTAGCTGAACACCTGCGTGTTCTGGGTCGGCGGGATGCCGTACAGCTTGCCGCCGACCGTGCCCCCGGACAGCAGCTGCTGGGTGACGCCCGAGGTCTCCACCTTGGCTTCGCGCAGGTCCGCCAGCACACCGCGGTCGCCGTACTCCCGCACGTACCGGTAGTCCATCTGCAGGACGTCCGGCGCGTTGCCGCCGGCGATCGACGTGGCCAGCTTCTGGAAGTAGGCGTTGAACTCGGCGAACGACGTCTCGACCTTGATGTCGGCGTTCTTCTGCTCGAACAGGTCGATGGCCTGCTCGGTCACCTTGGCCCGGTCCGGGTTGCCCCACCACTCGAACCGGATGGTGACCGGGCCGCCGGAGCCGCCACCCCCGCCGCCGTCCGATCCGGATCCGCAGGCCGCCGCGGCGAGAAGTACCGCCGACGCCAATGCGCCAACCATGCCGCCAGAGCGGTTGCGCCGTTGCATGCCGTCTCCCTCCGCGTACCCTCGGCCGCTGGCAAGCGCTTTCCCGCACAGCAGACGCGTGAGTTGAAACGATTCGATTCCAGCCTCGAGGAGGGAAGCTAGGCCCGTTGGCCGGCGCCTGTCAAGACGGCAGGTGAAACGTTTTGGCCACGCCGGTCTCGCTGGTCACGGCGGTGCCGCCGCGGAGAACGACGCTCGGCACACCGTCTACTTCGGACAGCTGAACACGGTGCAGGTCCGGGTCGCGGACGTCGTCGAGGACGATCGCGGGCCGGGTGTCCGGCTCCTCGAACCGGGCGTCCACATTGTCCAGCCGGACGCCGGTGGCGTGGCGGACGTAGAACGCCCAGGCGGGCAGGATGCCGAACATCGACGGCTCGGGGTAGGCGTCGGCCCGCTCCGGGACGGCATACGGCTCCCGCGCCCCCGGCTCGGCGAAGAACACGTTGATCAGTCCGGGCGGCTGCTCGGCGGCCTCCCGCGGGGACAGGCCGCCGCGCGAGTGGATCCGCACGTTGCTGATCCGCACATCCTCGATGCGGGCTCCGGGCAGGCCGACGATCATCGACGGGTAGCGCGGATCGGCGCCGTGCACGGTGACGTCGCTGATGCTGATCCGGCGCAGCCGCCCGGCTCCGCGGCCGGCCGGGCCGCGCAGCCGGGCGCCGAGCCGCAGGAACAGCGGCGCGCTGGTGACGTCCCGCATGACGATGTTGCTGATCACGACGTCCTCGAGCGCGCCGCCGTCGACGGTCTCCAGCGCCAGCCCGCGGCACCGGTCGAAGATCACGTTCGAGATGGCGATGTTACGGAACCCGCCGGCGGACTCGGTGCCCAGCTTGATCCGTCCGGTGGGCCCGTCACGGTCGGCGGCGGCCGGGTCGTTCCTGGCGAACGTGCCGTCGACCAGCGTGCCGGTGTCGTAGCCGCTCACCATGCAGTTGGCGATCGTGACGTTCTCGGTGGCCCTTGCGAAGCCGAGGGCGTAGGAGCTCTTGAGCACGATGGCGTCGTCGCCGTGGGTGTTGACCGTGCAGTCGGAGATTCGCACGTTGCGGCAGCAGTCGACGTTGATGCCGTCCCTGATCGTGTCGATCAGGACATTGTGGACGGTCAGGTGGTCGACGCCGGTGGGCAGGATCGACAGGTGCCCGCCGCGCACGATCGTGACGTCGCGGAGCAGGACGTTGCGGCACAGCTTGAGGGCGATCGCCTTGTCGCCGGTGCCCGGCGGGCTGTCCGGTCGCATGTCCCGCACCAGCGCGGCGCCGTCGATGCGGCCCGGCCCGACGATGCCGATGTTCTCCAGGCCTTCGCCCCAGATCAGGCTGGCCCGCCAGTGGCTGTGCCCGAAGTCCTGGTACGGGTTGCCGGCGCCGGAACCGGGGTCGTCGAACCCGATGCCGTCCCTCTGTGCGGCGGCCAGCAGCGTGGCGCCGCGGTCGAGGTGGAGCGTGACGTTGCTGCGCAGCCGGACCGAGTGGCTGGCGAACGTCCCGGCGGGAAAGTGGACGGTGCCGCCGCCCGCGGCCGCCGCGGCGTCGATCGCGCGGTTGATGGCCGGCGAGTCGATCGTGGAGCCGTCGCCGGTCGCCCCGTAGCTGGTGACGTCGAAGCGTGGCACGGTGCCTCCGTTGACAATGGGTGAAACGTTTTACTACGATAACAAGGCTAAGAAAGCGCTTTCCTGGCCTTGCCCCGTATCCCTGCGCCTTCGAAGGGGAAGGTCATGAAGTTCAGGACGCACACAGGCTGGCGTGCCGGTGCCGTCGCGGGGGCGCTGGTGTGCGGCATGCTCACCGGTCCGCCCGCGGCCGTATCCGCCGACGACGTCGGCATTCTGGCGTGCGGTGACCGGACGTTCAACGCCGAGGCGGTGCTGTCCGGCAGCACCTGGACCTCCCGCAACGGTGGCCGGACCGTCTACACCGGCGGCGACATGCGCGCGGCCGTGCAGGCGGCGATCGGCAGCCTCACCGCGGGGCGCACGTCGAAACAGTGGGTCGTGGTGCGCGGCTCGGGCTCGATCAGCGCCGGATCCCGGATCTCGCTGCCCAGCTTCACCGGCATCGACGTGTGCGGGACGATCAACGTGACCGGATCCGGCTCCGGCGACCAGGCGCCGATCTACTCCCGCGGCACGCGCGACGTCGAGGTGCGCTACCTGAACCTCACCGGCACCCCGCTGTACGGGATCTTCATGCGCAACGTCGAGAACGTCATCCTCGGGCAGATCGACATGCGCCTGTCCGCCGGCCTCGGCGTGCGCATCGACAACCGCGGCGACACCAGCGTGAAGAGCCGCAACATCCGGATCGACAGCGTGTTCGTCTCCGGCTCGAGCACCCACGCCGTCGAGACGTACGGGGTCGACGGCATCACGATCGGCACGGTCACCGCCCGCAACGTCGGCCACTCCGGCCTGCTCCTCAACGAAACCATCAACGCCACCGTGGGTACGGTCGACGCCGAGAACGCCGGCGCCGGCACCGGCTACGCCGCCTTCCGGGTCGCCAACCGCAACGGCCGCATCGGCACCAGCTACCCCACCAACATCCGCGTCGGCACCGTCCGCGCCCGCGGCGGCGGCCGCGGCATCTTCTGCGTCTCCGAAAGCGGCGGCCTGATCATCGACAGAATCGATGTCGCCAACACCGGCAACAACGCCATCCTGATCGAGAACTGCTACAACATCACCATCGCCGGCGCCACTGGCACGGTCTCCGGCGGCGGCGAGATCCGCCTAGCCGCCCGCACCGAGTTCCCCAACAACCGCGACATCTTCATCCAGAACCTCACGGTCACCAACTCCACCATCCGCGAGAGCCCCTGCGGCACGAACACGGTGTTCCGCAACATCACCCTCAACAACAGCACCATGAACGTCTGCAGCTAACCCGCCGAAAGCCACCCTCACTCCCGTCCCCCAGGCAAGGCCACCCTTGCCCGCGTCCGCTTGGCGAGGGCCACTTTCGCTCGCGTCGCCTGGGCGAAGGCGACCCTCACTGCCGTCCCCCAGGCAAAGGCCACCCTCGCTCGGGTCGCTTGGCGAGGGCCACCTTGGCTCGCGTTGCCCGGGCGAAGGCGACCCTCACTGCCGTCCCCCAGGCAAAAGCCACCCTTGCCCGCGTCCGCTAGGCGAGGGCCACCTTCGCTCGCGTCGCCCGGGCGAAGGCCACCCTCACTCCCGTCCCCAAGCTCATACGCCCGTTATAGGTCACCTTCGCTCGGCAGCGGGTGAAGGCCGCCTTCGTGTGGCGGGAAGGTGGCCTTCATGCATGTGGGCGGTCGCCGTGAGGGTGTGGACGGTTCCGGGTGGGTGGTGTGGCGCGAAGGTGGCCTTCGTGCGCGTGGACGATCGCGGCGGGGGTGTGGAGGATTCCGGCTGGGTGGTGTGGTTGGG
>NZ_DASZCQ010000274.1:0-30728 GCF_035942955.1 Actinophytocola sp.
AGCTCGGCCCGTGCGCCGTCGAGCGCGGCGCCGGCCCGCTCGGCCGCCCGCTCGGCGGCGGCCAACCGCTCCCTGGCGTCGTCGACCGCGGCCCGCACCTCGAGCATGCTCTGCTTGCGCTCCGCGCCGCCCACGGCCCAATGTGCCCCGAGCACGTCGCCGTCCCGCGTGACGGCATGAATCTCGGGATGCCGGGCGACCAGCTCGCGGGCGGCCCGCAGGCCGTCCACGACGGCGAAGCGGTCCAACGCGCGCAGCACGGCCGGCCGCAGCGCCTCCGGGGCGCGGACCAGATCGGCGGCCCACCGCGCACCGGGCGGCAGGACCGGCCACCGTGTACGGTCCACAGTGGAGTGATTGCCGCCGACCAGCAGGCTGGCCCGGCCGGAATCGCTGCTGCGCAACAACTCCAGCGCCGCGACGGCCCCATCGGGCACAGCTACCGCCACCGCGTCGGCGACCGGGCCAAGGGCCGCGGCCAGCGCCGCCTCGGCCCCCGGCTCCACGGTCAGCAGCGAGGCGACCGAGCCGAGCAGCCCCGGCAGGCGGTCGCCGGCGGCCAGCAGCGCGCCGGCCCCGTCCTTGCGGGACAGGCCGAGGGACAGCGCGTCCACCCTGGCCTTCCAGGCGGCGATCTCCTTCTCGGCCGCCCGCTCGGCGGCCACCAGCTCCTCGACCCGCGCCTTGGCCATCTCGTGCGCGGCGATCGCCCGCTCGAGCCGCTCGGCCAGCCCGGCGTCGTCGGAGTCCTCGTAGCCGCTGACCGCCTTCGCGTCGTCCAGCTCACGCTGCGCCCGCTCGGCCCGCTCGGTGGCCTCGGCCAGCGCGGTGGACAGCCGCTCGATCTCCTCGGTGGTGGCGTTGCTCTTGCTGCGCAGCGCGTCGACCTTGCCGGACAGCCGGGCAAGGCCCTCGCGCCGGTCGGCGATGGCGCGCACCGCGGCCAGATGCGCGCGCTCGGCGGCGGACACGGCCTGCTCCAGCTCGGCGCGCCGGTCGGTCACGCCGACCAGCTCGGCGCGCGCCGCCTCGACCGCCTCGAGCAGCTCGGCCTCGTGCTCCTCGGCAAGCTCGGCCTCGGCCTCCAGCTCATCGGGGTCGCGCCCGGCCGGCATCTCGACCTCTTCGGACAGGTGCCTGGCCCGCTCCATGGCCAGCCGCACCGTGCCGCGCAGCCGCTCCTCCAGCGCCGACAGCCGGTACCAGGTGTCCTGCGCGCGGGTCAGCAGCGGCGCGTCGGCGGCCAGGTGGTCCTCCAGCGCGGTCTGCTCGGCCTGGGCGATCTCCAGGGCCTGCTCGACCTCGGCGCGCCGGGCCCGCACCCGGGCCTCGTCGGCCTCCTCCTTGGCGATCTCGGCCCGCTGGGTGACCAGGTCGTCGGCGTAGAGCCGCAGCCGCGCGTCGCGCAGCTCGGCCTGCACGGCCTGGGCCTTGCGGGCGATCTCGGCCTGCCGGCCGAGCGGCTTGAGCTGGCGGCGCAGCTCGCCGGTGAGGTCGGTGAGCCTGGTCAGGTTGGCCTGCATGGAGTCGAGCTTGCGGAGCGCCTTCTCCTTGCGCTTGCGGTGCTTGAGCACCCCGGCCGCTTCCTCGATGAACGCCCGGCGGCCCTCCGGCTTGGACTCCAGGATCTGGCCGAGCTGGCCCTGCCCCATGATGACGTGCATCTCGCGGCCGATGCCGGAGTCCGACAGCAGCTCCTGCACGTCCATCAGCCGGCAGTGGTTGCCGTTGATCTCGTACTCGCTGGCCCCGTCCCGGAACATCCGGCGGGTGATCGAGACCTCGGTGTAGTCGATGGGCAGCGCACCGTCGGAGTTGTCGATGGTCAGGGTCACCTCGGCGCGGCCGAGCGGGGCCCGGCCCGCGGTGCCGGCGAAGATGACGTCCTCCATCTTGCCGCCGCGCAGCGACTTCGCGCCCTGCTCGCCCATGACCCAGCTCAGCGCGTCCACCACGTTGGACTTGCCGGAGCCGTTCGGACCCACGACGCAGGTGATCCCCGGTTCGAATCGCAGCGTCGTGGCGGACGCGAAGGACTTGAAGCCTTTCAGCGTCAGGCTCTTCAAATGCACTAGGCGCGGCCCTCTCGGCGGTTGGCGACTCCCTCCGGGCAGAGGGTACCTGCGCACCGCGCGCATTCGTGGGAGGCGGGCCATGAGCGGGGCTACCCGGCCGCCGGCTCGGCTACGCCTACTGCGTGTTTCGCCAAGTACGCCGAGGGCGACCGATCCTTGGCGAGGGCGGCCGCCACACGACGACCAGCAACGCCGAGCAACTACCCACACCGGCCCGCAACCACCCCGGCAACCCGACCCGAGGCCGTTCGCCGGAGGCGACCGGCGGCCTTGCCCGAGCTGTCAGACACCGCCTACGGCCGGTGGACCTCGACGAGCTTGTTGCCGTAGTTGTCGACAAACTCCAGGTTGTCGATGTTGGCCAGCTCGATCGAGGTGCTCCCCGGGACCTCGGTGTCCGGCCCGTGGTCGGTGCCCCACCAGCCGGCGACCTCCGTGTAGGCGCCCTGGTGCTCGCGATAGCCGGCCTTGGACACCACCTTGAGCTTGCACTCCCGCCGCGGCGGCACGTCGTGCATCCACACCCGCAGCTCGGTGCCCCACGAGCGCTCGAAGAGCCGCACGTCGGCCCGGATGCCGGTGTCGGGGCTGGTGCCCGTCCAGAGCACGCCCTCGGACACCTGGGTGGGCGACGGCTCGTCGCGTACCGCCTGGTAGCCGATGACCCCGCCCACGGTGAGCACGACGACGAGCGCGGCGGCGGCCGCGACCAGCCAGTACCGCTTCCTCGGCTGGCGGGCCGGGGCGAGCACCGGCGCCGGCGGCAGGTCCTCGAAAGCGGGCAGCGGCTCTGGTGGTTCGAGCAGCGCCACCGGGGGCGCGTCGGCCGCGAGGACCGGCAGCTCGCCGGTGACCTCGAAGTCGGCGGGGGTGATCTGGTTGAGCAGGCCGGGCAGCGGGGCCAACCGAACCAGCTCGGACCGGCAGGTGTCGCAGCGCGACAGGTGGGACTCGAAGGTCGATCGGTCCTCCGGGTCGAGCGCGCCGAGCAGGTACACGCCGAGCGTGGACGTCTGTGCGCAGGTCATGGTTCGGTTACCCCCCTCTCCTCGAGTGCGTCGCGCAGTGCGCGCAGGGCGTAGAACGATCTGGACTTGACCGTGCCGGCCGGCACTCCGAGCGCCTTGGCCGCCTCGGCGACGGTGCGTCGCCGGTAGAACAGCTCGGCGATCACCGCCCGGTGGTCCTTCGACAGGGCGCGCATGGCCTCGGCCACCTGCCAGCCCTGCAGCACCCGGTCGAAGTCGTCGGTCGCGCGCGGCCAGTCACCTTCCTGTATCGGCACCTCGGCCACGCGCGCGCTCTGCCGGCGGTACCCCGAGATGATCAAGTTCCGGGCGACCGTGTACAACCACGGGCCGGCATGCTCGGCATCCAGGGTCTCGGCGTTGCGCCACGCCCGTAGCAGGGTCTCCTGGACGACGTCCTCGGCCCGCTGATGATCACCGCCCACCGCGCGCAGCACGTAGCCGTGCAGCGGGCGGCGGTACCGGCTGTACAGCTCGCGCACCAGTTCGTCGTCCCGATCCGGGCTGGTCCCCACATCGCAGTATTACGCCTCGTACCGGCCGGTGGTTCAACGTGCACCGGGCGCTGACTCGAAGTGAGCCGCCGCGGTCACCGCTCGCTGAACCCGGCCGGCGTGCCCCTGGCCTCCGACCAGCGCTCGACCACGGTGTCGACCCGGCCCGGCGTCGCCCCGGAGCGCAGCGCCTCCAGCAGCCGCGCGCAGTCCGCCCGCAGGCCCTCGGCGACGACCTCGACCCGGCCGTCGGCCAGGTTGCTGGCATAGCCGGACAGGCCGAGCTCGAGGGCCTTGCGCCGGGTCCACCACCGGAAGCCGACGCCCTGGACGCGGCCGTGGACCCAGGCCGTCAGTCGGGCATCTCCATCGGGTGATCTCTCCGCCACCCGACCATCATGTCCCATACGGGGCGTGAACTCACCGGGTCCGACCGATTACACACCGTGCTGGTGATACGTTCCCGCGCTGTGATGGAGCGTGACGACCGGACGGGGCCGCCAGCCGACGGGGACTCCGTGCTGCGGAGGGCGCCGTACGCGGTGCTCGCCGTGTCCGGAATCGTGGTCGCGACGGTGTTCGCCACGGTCGCAGCCCTGGCCGGCGGATCGGGCAAGCAGGCCGAGACCCCGCGGCCGGTCGACAACGACGGCCCGATCCTGGTGACCGAGACCTCCAGCACGACGACCACCACCGGCAGCACCGCGCCCGTCGTGGAGTCGACCACGCCCACCACCGAGGACCCGACGACGTCGGGTGCCCCGGCGCGCCGCCGCACCACCACGACGACCACGAACCGGCAGCCCACCCAGGCACCGCCGCCGCCGGTCGTCATCACCACGACCACCACGACGACAACGACAACGACCACCACGACGACGCCGCCCCCCACCACGACGACCCCGCAGTAGGGCGGCCGAGCCGGACACGAGAAAGGCCCTGAAGGACTCGCCTTCAGGGCCTTTTCGTTGCGTTAGCGGCTGAGCAGGCCGCCGATCAGGGACAGGGCCGGCTGCAGGGTGTCGTCCACCGTGCCGGTGACCGGCGTGACCACGTCGTTGAGGGTCTGCCCCACGGTGCCACTCTGCTCGACGGTCGACGTGACCGGCTCGGCGAGGGTCTGGACCGGCCCGGAGGACGGCGGGTTCGGGGCGGGCTGCTCGGGCGCGGGCGCGGGCGGGGTCGGGACGCGCTGATCCGGCACGGCCGGCGGGGCGGCCACCCTCGGCGGCTTGACCGAGGCCGGGGCGCCGATCTCACCGGCGGCGCCGCTGGGAGCGGTCCGCGGCGTGGTGTCGGCGGCCGCGTTGGTGAACTGCGGGGCCACCGCGCCCTCGACGGCGGGGCTCTGCCCCGGCTGGCCGGGGGTGTTCGGGCTGGGCCGCGCGCCGACCGGCTCGCCGCCGGCCAGCGGGGTGTGGGTGGACTCGCCGTTGTTGAGCCCGAGCACGCCACCGACCACGGAGCCCATGACGATCATGGCGCCGGCGGCGACGCCGAGCGTGCGCCGTGCGACCGCCCGGCCGTCGAACTCCCGCGGCTCGGCGTCCTTCTCGGCGCTGCGGTCGGCTCTGGCGGCGATCACGCGGGCGGCGAACGGGTGACCTTCGCGCGATAACAGGTCGGCCACGTGTACCGGCCTGATCTCCACGTATGCCACCAGTGACACCTCCAGATAAGCTTTCGAGCGGGCACGCAACGTCACAGGCTCTGTCGCCGACGCATAGTACTCACTCACATGGGTGTCGACCAATAGGGGCCTCCCTAATTGGTGTGTCCGGTCTAAGCAGGTCACGGTGGGTAGCCCGGCGTTTCCGCTGATCACAATGATCGGGATCGTGCTCCACCCGCGCGCGGCACAGTGACCCGGGTCTCGGCCCGCGGCTACTTCCCCGGCGTGGTGGTCGGCGGCGGCGTGGTCGGGGTGGGAACGGTGGTCGTCGTGGGGGCGGTGCTCGCGGTGGGGATGGCGACCGTGAACGGCACCCCGGTGACCTCCCGGCACATCCCCTGCATGTCGAACTCGACCCGTGGCACGGGCATCTTGTTGGTCGGCTCGCGCCACCCGTTGCAGCCGGGGACGGGCACCGTGATCGGGATCCCGTTCTCGTCGTACAGGTACACCTCGGTCAGCGGCTTGCCGTCGGGGCCGAACACGTAGACGTTGTCGAACTGCCGTCCCTCGATGATCACCCCGGACTGCGGCCGGTACGGGCTGCCTACGGCGTTGGCCCAACCCAGGCCGAGCAGGGCAAGGGCAATACCCACGGCGAAGGCGTTGGCGGGAGCGACGACCCAGGTCCAGCGCCGGTCGGTCCTGGCCTTCGGGCCGAACCAGATCAGCACCACCAGCGCGATGATCGGCCAGAGCAGGTTGGCGGCCCCGGCGTGCCCGAAGATGGCCAGCAACGCCAGAGCCAGCACCACGATGCGGATCAGCCACCAGGCCGGCCGCAGCGATCGGAGGTAGCCGATCACGTTGTCCGGCAAGGATTCCACCACGCGGCGCCCGGCCAGCGCCTCGGGCAGGTCGGCGACCGCGGACGGCGCCACCCGGCCATTGAAGATCAGGATCCAGGCGGCGAACAGTGGCAGGGAGAACAGCAGGCCGATCGAGATCGCGTCGATGGCGCGCACGATCCCGGCCAGCCCGAGCCCGAACGCGACGAGCACGCTGAGCACCAGCGCCCAGAGGACGAACCTCGGCAATGCCGTGCTGCGCCGGGGCGGCGCGGACTCGGCGGACGGGTAGCCGGCGGCGGCGCGCAGCTCGGCGGCGTACTGCTCGGGCGTGCCGAGCCGTTCGCTCAGCGCGTCCACCGTGACGTCCCCATCCACCTCGGCGGCGATCTCGCTGAGGTGCGGGCCGATGTCCTCGACGATCTCCTCGAGCTCCGCCGCCGGCAGATCGGCGAGCGCCGCCCTTGTCCTTGCCAGGTACTCCGCAACCGCGGGATCGGTCCTGGTGTTCATGCCGCCGCCCCCAAGAGTGAGTCCATCGTGTCGGCGAACGAGCGCCAGGTCTTGGCCGACTCGGCGAGCCGCTCCCGACCGTTGTCGTTGAGGCCGTAGTACTTGCGGTGCGGGCCTTCCTCGCTGGGCACCACGTAGGAGGTGAGCGCGCCTGCGTTGTACAGCCGGCGCAGGGTGCCGTAGACCGAGGCGTCCCCCACCTCCTCGAGCCCGGCCTGCCGCAGCCGGCGCAGCACGTCGTACCCGTAGCCGTCGGCGTCCCGGAGCACGGCGAGCACGGCGAGGTCGAGCACGCCCTTGAGCAGTTGGCTGATCTCCACCGGCCAACTATGACGCATTGCGCAGTAGTGCGCAATGTCCGGTACTCAGGTCGTGCGCGGGCGGGGTTGGCAGCGGGGGCAGGAGAACGACGACCGGTTCATGAACGGCTCGCGCCGGATCGGGCGACCGCAGCGGGGACAGGGCAGGCCCTCCTGGCCGTACACCGCGAGCGAGCGGTCGAAGTAGCCGGACTCGCCGTTGGTGTTGACGTACAACGCGTCGAACGAGGTGCCGCCGGCGTGCAGCGCCTCGCCCATCACCTCGGTCGCCGCGGCCAGCAGCTCGCGGGCCTTGGGCGCGCTGAGCCGATCGGTCGGCCGGGCCCAGTGCAGCCTGGCCCGCCACAGCGCCTCGTCGGCGTAGATGTTGCCGATCCCGGACACCAGGTTCTGGTCCAGCAGCGCGCGCTTGACCTCGGTCCGCTTGCGGCGCATGGCTTTCACCACCGCCTCGGGGTCGAACGCCGGGTCCATCGGGTCGCGGCCGATGTGCGCGACCGGCACCGGCACGGTGGCGCCGTCGACCTCGGTGAGCTCCTCCACGGACAGGCCGCCGAACGTGCGCTGGTCGACGAACCGCAGCTCGGGCCCCTCGTCGGCGAAGCGCAGCCGCACCCGCAGGTGGACCTGGTCCGGCGCCCCGACCGGCTGCACCAGCAGCTGCCCGCTCATCCCGAGGTGGGCCAGCATGGCGTCGGCCGAATCGAGCTCGGCCCACAGGTACTTGCCGCGCCGGGCAAATCCCTCGATCCTGCGGCCCATCAGGCGGGTGGCGAAGTCGACGGCTCCTGGCAGGTGGCGGCGGATCGAGCGCGGGTGGAACACCTCGACGTGGGCGACGGTCCGGCCGACGACATGCTCGTCGAGCCCGCGGCGAACGGTCTCGACCTCGGGAAGCTCAGGCACGGCCGCATTCTGCCCGACCCCACCGACAGCTCAGCTCTCGGACTTCACCTGCTCGGACAGCGTGCGCCAGGCCCCCTCGGCGGCCTTCTGCTCGGCCTCCTTCTTGGTCCGGCCGTCACCGGTGCCCAGCTCCTCGCCGCCGACCACGACCGTCGCGGTGAACTCCTTGCGGTGATCCGGCCCGGCCTCGGCCACCCGGTACTCGGGGACGCCGAGCCCGTTCGACGCGGTGAGCTCCTGCAGGCTGGTCTTCCAGTCCAGGCCTGCGCCCCGCCGCGGCGCCTCGGCCAGCAGGTCGTCGAACAGCCGGTGCACCAGCTCCCGCGCCGGTCCGATACCGTGCTGCAGGTAGACGGCGCCGATCACGGCCTCCATGCCGTCGGCAAGAATGCTCGCCTTGTCCCGGCCGCCGGTCAGCTCCTCGCCCTTGCCGAGCAACAGGTGCGCCCCGAGGCCACCCTCGCCGAGGCCCCGCGCCACACCGGCCAGCGCGTGCATGTTGACCACACTGGCCCGCAGCTTGGCCAGCTGCCCCTCGGGCAGCTCGGGATGGGTGCGGTACAGATGATCGGTGACGACCAGCCCGAGCACGGCGTCGCCGAGGAACTCCAGCCGCTCGTTGGGGGGCAGGCCGCCGTTCTCGTAGGCGTAGGACCGGTGTGTCAGCGCAAGAGTGAGGAGCTCGGCGTCCAAGTCGACGTCGAGCGCTTGCAACAGCGAACCATGATCGACAGACGGATCGCGATTCGCCCGAACCCCCATGCGGAGAACTACTTTCGCCGTGGGGATCAGGCGGGCGCGGTGACCTGGCGACCGTCGTACTGGCCGCAGCTCGGACAGGCGACGTGCGGCAGCTTCGGCTTCCGGCACGCCCGGTTCGAGCACTCGACCAGGGTCGGCGCGCTGGCCTTCCACTGCGCGCGGCGCGAGCGCGTGTTCGAGCGCGACATTCTCCGCTTCGGGACGGCCACGACTACATCTCCTCCAACGCAGGTACCGGATCGCTCGGCACAGCTACTGGTCTATCGGTCGCGATCCTCGCCGAACCGCTCCGTCAGCGCGGCCCATCGAGGATCAATGGTCTCATGCCGGTGATCGGGACCGAGGTCGGCCCACTTGCCGCCGCAGTCCGGGCACAGTCCGGCACAGTCGGGGGTGCACAGCGGCGCGTTCGGCAGCGCGAGAACCACCGCGTCGCGCACCACCGGCTCGAGATCGACGAGATCGGCGACGAGCCGGCTGACCTCGTCGTCGTCGGTGGTGGCGTCGGTGGTGCTGTCCGGGTAGGCGAACAGCTCGGTGATCTCGACCTCGACCCGGCTGGAGATCGGGTCGAGGCAGCGGGCGCACTCGCCGACCATCGGCGCGGACGCCGTGCCGGACACCAGCACCCCCTCGACCACCGACTCCAGCAACAGGTCGAGCTCGACCTCGGCGCCCGACGGGACCGTGATCACGCCCTCGACGCCGAGGGCGTGGGCGGTGGGCGCCTTCCTGCGGACGGAACGGCTGGTGCCCGGCCGGCGGCCGAGATCCCGGGTGTCGATCACCCAGGGGCTCTGCACCGCCGGTCGGGCCGCACTACTGCGCTGCTCGGACATGGCGAACTAAGTCTTTGCCTTCGGTGGTTTCGTCACGCGCGGTAGCTCCCTCGCGCGGTCAGCCCTTCAACTGTACGGGATACCCGCCATCCGGGAAAATCGCGTCAGGCCCGGTAGTCGAAGGGCGCGGCGCCGGCCCCGACGCCGTGCGCGGTGGCGCGCAGCTGAGTGCGGCCCTTGCTGACCGTGCGCAGGGTGTGCGCGAGCAGATCCTCGAACTCGCCGAGCTTGGCGTCGACGTACTCGTCGCACTCGGCGCGCTTGCGGGACGACTCGTCGGCGGCCGCGTCCAGGATGCGAGCCGACTCCGCGTGCGCGGCCTGCACCACCTCGGCCTGCGAGACCAGCCGGGCCTGCTCGATGCGACCGTCCTCGACCGCCTGCTCGTAGGCCTCCCGGCCGGCCTGGATCATCCGCTCGGCCTCGGCCGTGGCGCGCCCGACCAGCTTGTCGTACTCGGCGCGGCCGGCGGCCACCCGGTGCTCGGCGTCGTCGCGGGCCTCGGCGACCATGCGGTCGGCGTGCGCGGTGGCCTCGGCGAGCCGGCGATCGGCCTCGGCGTCGGCGTCGTTGAGGGTCTGCTCGGCCTCGAGGTTGGCCTTGCTGATGGTCTGCTCGGCCTGGTGCTCGGCGTTGCCGATGATCTCGTCGCGGCGGTCGAGCACATCCTGGGCGTCGTCGAGCTCACCGGGCAGCGCGTCGCGGATCTCGTCGAGCAGCTCGAGCACGTCGCCGCGGGGCACGACGCAGCTGGAGGTCATCGGCAGCCCCCTGGCCTCCTCCAGGATCGTGACCAGCTCGTCAAGCGCCTCGAACACCCGGTACACAGTCGTCCTCCACCCACCCGACACAGCTCCAGGACACAGTCTGCCTGCCGAAACCGCCCGGGTCGGGGAGGCGAGCCCCTGGCGTGTCAGCCTTGAGCCATGAGCGACGACGTGATCATCCGCCGGGCCCTTGCCGAGGACGTCGCCGACATCGTGGCGATGCTGGCCGACGACCCGCTGGGGTCGCGGCGTGAGCGGCCGGGCGACCCGCGCTGTGTTTGATTGCCCTCGCTCGTTCCTCGCTCGGGCGGCTCGCGGCCTTGATCCGGTGTCTTCCCTCGTCCGCTGCTCGGTCGCTCGCTGGCGCTCACTCCCTGCGCTGCTCCTCAGTCCAGACACCGGCGGCCGACTCGCTTTCCTGTTGAAAGACGCTGGGCGTCGCCTGATCGAGCCGGGAGAGAAAGCGCGCTGCACACGATGCCAGCCGGGTCGACGCGCACCGGTTCTACGAGCGGCTCGGGTTCAAGGCGCCCCACGTGGGAATGAAGCTGGCCCTCTAGTCGGCGTGGCCGAGGCGCCGGACGAGGCGCTTGTGGACGGCCTCGGGCAGCAGGTGGGCGACGTCCCCGCCGTAGGTGGCGACCTCCTTGACCAGCGAGCTGGACAGGAAGCTGTTCTCCGGCTTGGTCGGCATGAACAGCGTCTCGACGCCGGTGAGCTGCTTGTTCATCTGCGCCATCTGCAGCTCGTAGTCGAAGTCGCTGATCGCCCGCAGGCCCTTGACGATCGCCTGCACGTCGTTCTGCTGGCAGTAGTGCACGAGCAGGCCGTGCCAGGAGTCCACCCGCACGTTGGCCAGGTGCGCACTGACGTCGTGGAGCATCTCCATCCGCTCCTCGACGCTGAACAGGCCCTGCTTGCTCTTGTTGATCAGGACCGCGACGATCACCTCGTCGAACAGGCCGGCGGCTCTCTCCAGGATGTCCACGTGGCCGTTGGTGGGCGGGTCGTACGAGCCGGGACACACCGCGCGCCTCATGGAGCCGGACGCTATCAGCCGTGCGTAACGGCAACCTGTCCGTCGTGGTGTCGATCACCCGTCCGGTCCGGCGTGCCGGGCCCAGTGCAGCTCGGTGTCCCCGTACCGGCGGACCCGCATCGGCCGCAGCGGCGGTGGCCAGCCCGGATCGCCGGTGCGCCTGGCCCGCTCCACCACGACCAGCGTGCCCGGCCGGGTCCAGCCGTTGCCGACCAGCGCGGCGAGCACCGCGTCCAGCTCGTCGCTCGCGTACGGCGGGTCGGCCATGACCAGGTCGTACGGCTCGGGCGCGGCGGTGGCGAGCACCGTGCGGACCTTGCCCCCGCGCACCTCGGCGCCCGGCAGGCCCACCGCGGCCACGTTCTTGTCCAGCACCGCAAGCGCCGCCCGGTCGGACTCGACGAACGTCGCCGCGGCCGCGCCCCGGGACAGCGCCTCGAGCCCGAGCGCGCCCGAGCCGGCGTAGAGGTCCAGCACCCGGACGCCGTCCAGGTCGATGGCCGCCTCCACCGCGCTGAACAGCGCCTCACGCACCCGCTCCGAGGTGGGCCGGGTGCCCCGCGGCGGCACGGCCAGCCGCCTGCCGCCGGCGGTCCCGGCCACGATCCTGGTCACCCGAACATCGTTGCGCACCGCCCGCGGAACATCCGGGTCGCGTAGAGTGTTTCCTCTTGTTCGCAAGCAGCGGTGGGGAGCGTGGGTGTCGCAAGGCTCTGTCAGAGACAACGAGATCGCGGTCGAGCAGGTGCACGTCGACCGGGTCTACGCGCGCGTGGCGGAGATGCGCGCCGAGGCGGAGGCCATGCGGGACCGCGGCGACCAGCTCGCCCACGGCGCGCGCAACGAGGCGGTCTACGAGCAGGCCGCCATGCTCTTCGAGCGGGACGTGATGGTCTACCAGGCCAACCAGATCCTGCGCAGCCTTGACGCCGAGCACGAGGGGCTGGTGTTCGGGCGGCTGGACAGCACGTCCGGCGAGACCATGTACGTCGGCCGGCTCGGCGTGCGCGACCCCGACTTCGACAACCTGGTGACCGACTGGCGCGCCCCCGCGGCCGCGCCGTTCTACCAGGCGACCGCCGAGCAACCGATGGACGTGGTGCGGCGCCGGGTGATCCGCTCCTCCGGGCAGTCCGTTGTAGACATCGACGACGACCTGCTGATGCCCGAGCTGCGGCCGGAGAGCATGGCCGTGGTCGGCGACGGTGCGCTGATGGCCAGCCTGGCGAGGGCGCGCGGCGAGACCATGCGCGACATCGTCTCGACCATCCAGAAGGAGCAGGACGAGGTGATCAGGGCGCCGTGGCGCGGCGTGACCGAGATCACCGGCGGGCCGGGCACCGGAAAGACCGCGGTGGCCCTCCACCGGGTGGCCTACCTGCTGTACCGGGACCGGCGGCGGATGGGCGGCTCAGGCGTGCTGGTGGTCGGCCCGTCGACGGCGTTCACCTCGTACATCTCGCGGGTGCTGCCGTCGATGGGCGAGGACAACGTCGAGCTGCGCGCGATCGGCGAGCTGCTGGACGGGACCGTGGCCACGCACGTCGACCCGGCCGAGGTGGCCACGATCAAGGGCTCGCTGCGGATGCGGCGGGTGCTGCGGCAGGCGGTGCGGGACACCCCGCCGGGGGCGCCGAGCGAGCTGCGCATCACCTACCGCGGCGAGGTGCTCAAGCTGGGCGCCCGCGAGCTGGCCAGGGTGCGCAGGGCGGTGCACGCGGCCGGCCGGCCGCCCAACGAGTCGCGTGTGGACGCCGCGGAGGCGCTGCTGGAAGCGTTGTGGCGCAAGGCGGAGTCGTACCGGACGGACACCGGGGACCCCGCCGCGGCGGCGGCGCGGCGCGAGGAGCTGATCACCGAGCTCGGCGAGCGGATCGACTTCCACCGGTTCGTGGTCGTCTGGTGGCGGATCCTGGAGCCGGCGGAGGTGCTCGGCTGGCTGGGCGACCGGGAACGGCTGGCCCGCGCGGCCGGAAAGACGTTGTCCCCCACCGAGATCTCCGCGCTCGCGGCGTCCTGGGCCGATCCGTCCGCCGGGCCGTCGGTGGCCGACGTGGCCCTGCTCGACGAGCTGCGCGGCCAGCTCGGCCGGCCGCCGCGGCGGCGCAGGCGCCGGCCGGAGTCGCTTGAGCTGCACGCGCTGCCCGACCGGTACACGCCCGGCTACCGGCGGACCGCGCACTACGACGAGTACGCGCACATCGTGGTGGACGAGGCGCAGGACCTGTCCCCCATGCAGTGGCGGATGATCGGCCGGCGGGGCCGGTACGCGAGCTGGACGATCGTCGGGGATCCGGTGCAGAGCTCGTGGCCGGACCCGGCGGAGGCCGAGCGCGCCCGCATCTCCGCGGTGGGCCCGCGCACCGTGCGCCGGCAGTTCACGCTGCGCACCAACTACCGCAACTCCGCGGAGATCTTCGACCTGGCCGCCAGGGTGGTCGGCTCGGTGGCCACGCCGGACCAGCTGCCGCATGCCGTGCGGCGCACCGGAATCGAGCCGGCCGTCCGCGTGGTCGCCCCGGCGGAGCTGCCCGACTCCGTGGTGGCGACGGTCAAGGAGCTGCTGTCCGAAGTGGACGGTACGGTGGGTGTGATCACATCGGCGGCCAGGGTCGAGGCCGTCCGGTCCACTGTGGCCGGTACGGAGCCGGGGCGGCTGCGGGTGGTGGACGGCTTGGAGGCCAAGGGTCTTGAGTACGACGCGGTCGTGGTCGTGGAACCGGCCGAGCTGATCGCCGAGTCGGCCACCGGGCCGCGGACGCTGTACGTGGCGCTCACCCGGGCCACCCAACGCCTTGTCGTGCTGACGACGGACCCCGCCTGGCCGCCGGTCCCGTAGTTGCCGATCCGGTGCGGCTAGATCAGGCCGGCGTCCAGCGCCGTCATCAGGGAGCCGTTGTCGCCGGACATCTCCCAGATCATGGCGCCGAGCAGGTTCTGTGAGGTTGGGCTCGGGGCCGGGGGTGGTGTGCTATGCGAATCTCGTTGGCATGGGGTGGTGGGAACGGGCGGGTGGGCGGGTTCGCCGGAGGGGGTGTGACCGGGGTGACGGATCGGGCGGCCGAGGGGCCGGTGGGTGGGCTGCGGCGGGCGGCAGGGGTGGGGGCGCTGGTCGGCGGGTTCGCGGCGTTGGTGGTGGCGCTGTTCTTGTCGACGGCACCGGCGCGGGCGGAGGGGCTGCCGGTGTGGGTGCGGGTCGCGACCGGGGTTCTGGTCTTGGTCGGGGTGGGTGCGGTGGTCAGGCCGTTGTGGCTGGAGCGGCGGGGGTCGGCCTGGACCGGTGGCCGGGTGGCGTTCGGGCTCGGCGCGATCGGGTCGGCAGAGGTCGTCGGGTTGGCCTGACGCCGTCAGGAGAGGACGACAATGAGATCGCCGCCTTCAACCTGCTGGAGGGAGCCGATCGCGAGGCGTTCGACAGTGCCGGATTTGGGGGCGGTGATGGCGGCCTCCATTTTCATCGCCTCGATGGTGGCGACGGTGGCGCCGGCTTTGACCTCGTCACCTTCGGAGACGGCGAGGGTGACCACGCCGGCGAAGGGGGCGGCGACGTGGTTGGGGTTGGCGCGGTCGGCCTTCTCGGCGGCGGGGATGTCGGCGGCGACGGAGCGGTCGCGGACCTGGATGGTGCGCAGCTGGCCGTTGAGGTTGGCCATCACGGTGCGGATGCCGCGCTCGTCGGCCTCGCCGATGGCCTCCAGCTCGATGAGGAGGGTGACGCCCTTGTCCAGGGTGACGGTGTACTCCTTGCGGGGCTCCAGGCCGTAGAAGAAGTCCTTGCTCGCCAGGATGCTGGTATCGCTGAACTGGGCGCGGTGGGCGAGGAAGTCCTTGGTGGGGCCCGGGAACAGCAGGCGGTTGAGGGTGGCGCGGCGGTCGTTGGCGAGGCCGGCGCGGTCCTCCTCGGTCAGCTCGGCCATCCCGCGCGGCGCGGGGCGGCCAGCCAATGCCTTGGTGCGGAAGGGTTCCGGCCAGCCACCGGCGGGGTCGCCGAGCTCGCCGTGGAGGAATCCGATGACCGAGTCGGGAATGTCGAACCGGCCCGGGTCGGCCTCGAACTCGCGCGGGTCGACACCGGCGCCGACGAGGTGCAGGGCGAGGTCGCCGACCACTTTGGACGACGGGGTCACCTTGACCAGCCGGCCGAGCATCCGGTCGGCGGCGGCGTACATGGCCTCGATCTCCTCGAAGCGGTCGCCCAACCCGAGGGCGACGGCCTGGGTGCGCAGGTTGGACAGCTGGCCGCCGGGGATCTCGTGGTGGTAGACGCGGCCGGTCGGCGACGGCGGCGCGGCCTCGAACGGGGCGTAGACGCGGCGGACGATCTCCCAGTACGGCTCGAGGTCGCAGACCGCCTGCAGGGAAAGGCCGGTCTCGCGCTCGCTGTGGTCGGTCGCGGCGACGATCGCCGACAGCGACGGCTGGGAGGTGGTGCCGGACATCGACGCGACGGCGCCGTCGACCGCGTCCACTCCGGACTGGATGGCGGCCAGGTAGGTGGCGAGCTGGCCGCCGGCGGTGTCGTGGGTGTGCAGGTGCACGGGGAGGTCGAACTCCTTGCGCAGGGCGGAGACCAGGCGCACCGCGGCCGGCGGGCGGAGTAGGCCGGCCATGTCCTTGATGGCGAGGACGTGGGCGCCGGCGCCGACGATCTGCTCGGCGAGCTTGAGGTAGTAGTCCAATGTGTACAGCTGCTCGGCCGGGTCGGCGAGGTCGGCGGTGTAGCACAGGGCGACCTCGGCGATCGTGGTGCCGGTCTCCCGAACCGCCTCGATGGCCGGGCGCATCTGCTCGACGTCGTTGAGAGCGTCGAAGATGCGGAAGATGTCGATGCCGGTCGCGGCCGCCTCCTCGACGAACGCGCGGGTCACCTCGGTCGGGTACGGGGTGTAGCCGACGGTGTTGCGGCCGCGCAGCAGCATCTGCAGGCAGATGTTGGGGACGACGTCGCGCAGCGCGGCAAGCCGCTCCCACGGATCCTCGGCCAGGAAGCGCAGGGCGACGTCGTAGGTGGCGCCGCCCCAGCACTCCAGCGACAGCAGCTGCGGCGCCATCCGGGCGACGTAGGGCGCCACGGTCAGCAGATCCTTGGTGCGCACCCGGGTGGCCAGCAGCGACTGGTGCGCGTCGCGGAACGTCGTGTCGGTGACGCCGACCGACCGGGACTCACGCAGCCAGCGGGCGAAGCCCTCCGGGCCGAGCTCGACGAGCTTCTGCCGGGAGCCGGCCGGCGGCGACGCGCTCAGGTCCACGTCGGGCAGCTTGTCGGCCGGGTCGATCACCTTGGGGCGGTTGCCGTTGGGCTTGTTCACGGTCATGTCGGCCAGGTACGTCAGCAGCCGGGTGCCGCGGTCGGCCGATGGCCGCGCGGTCAGCAGGTGCGGGCGCTGCTCGATGAACGACGTGTTGACGTTGCCGGACTGGAAGTCGGGGTCGTCCAGCACCGCCTGCAGGAACGGGATGTTGGTGGCCACACCGCGGATGCGGAACTCGGCGACGGCGCGCCTGGCACGCAGGACGGCCAGCCGGAAGTCCCGGCCGCGGCAGGTCACCTTCACCAGCATCGAGTCGAAGTGGGCGCTGATCGCGGTGCCGGCGCTGGCCTCGCCGCCGTCCAGCCGGATCCCGGCGCCGCCCGGCGAGCGGTAGGCGCTGATGATCCCGGTGTCCGGGCGGAACCCGTTGGCCGGGTCCTCTGTGGTGATCCGGCACTGCAGCGCGGCGCCGCGCAGCCGGATCTCCGACTGGCGCAGGCCGAGGTCGGCCAGGGTCTCCCCGCTGGCGATGCGCAGCTGGGACTGCACGAGGTCGACGTCGGTGACCTCCTCGGTGACCGTGTGCTCGACCTGGATGCGCGGGTTCATCTCGATGAAGACGTGGTTGCCGTCCCGGTCGAGCAGGAACTCCACGGTCCCGGCGTTGCGGTAGCCGATGTGCCTGGCGAAGGCCACCGCGTCGGCGCAGATCCGCTCGCGCAGCTCGGGGTCCAGGTTCGGCGCGGGCGCGATCTCGATCACCTTCTGGTGCCGGCGCTGCACCGAGCAGTCCCGCTCGAACAGGTGGAGCACGTCGCCGGTGCCGTCGGCCAGGATCTGCACCTCGATGTGCCGCGGCGCCACGACGGCCTGCTCGAGGAACACGGTCGGGTCGCCGAAGGCGGACTCGGCCTCGCGCCGTGCCGCCTCGATCGACTCGCGCAGCGCGGCGCGGTCGGCCACCCGGCGCATGCCGCGGCCGCCGCCGCCGGCCACGGCCTTGACGAACAGCGGGAAGCCGATCTCCCCCGCCGCGACGAGCAGGGTGTCCAGGTCGGCCGACGGCGCCGAGGAGCGCAGCACCGGCAGCCCGGCCTCGCGGGCCGCCGCCACCGCCCTGGCCTTGTTGCCGGTCAGCTCGAGCACGTCGGTGCTGGGACCGACGAAGGTGATGCCGGCGTCCTCGCAGGCCTTGGCCAGGGACGGGTTCTCCGACAGGAAGCCGTAGCCGGGGTAGATGGCGTCCGCGCCGGCCCGGCGCGCCGCCCCCATGATCTCCTCGACCGACAGGTAGGCGCGGACCGGATGGCCGGGCTCGCCGATCAGATAGGCCTCGTCGGCCTTCATCCGGTGCGCGGACGTGCGGTCCTCGTACGGGAACACCGCGACCGTGCCGGCGCCCAGCTCGTAACCGGCGCGAAACGCCCGGATGGCGATCTCGCCGCGGTTGGCCACGAGCACCTTGCGGAACATGCCGGCTACCTCCTGCGGTCGGACCCACTCGGTCGCTCGACGTTACCTCGATTGTCTCGGTGTCCGGGAGATCGGTTCCACGTGACGGGCGCGACTCCACTCCGTGGAGTTCACGGCGCCGTCTCACGATCATCCTCACCCGATTGGCCGAGTCCCGCACCAAGATCAAAGCGTTAGGGTGGCGCCCTCAATTCGATCGGGCCGAGACCGTCCGAGGGCGTGGTGAACGACGGCAACCGGACGCATCCCGCTGGGGCGCCACTCGAACTGCTCCTCGCCGACGACTTCTTCTTCGCCGCTCACGACGACGTCAATGGCAAGATCCGGCTGACCGACCGGGCCGCCGGTCTCGGCCTGGCCGGCGCGCTGCTCGGCGAGCTGGTGCTGTTCCGCAGGATCACCCTCGAGCGCGGCTACGCGGTCGTCGTCGACCACCGCCCGGTGCGCGACGCGCTGGTGAACGTCGTGCTCGAGGACGTGCTGGCGGAGACCGAGCCGAGGCCGGTCCGGGACTGGCTGCGCTATCTCGGCCGCAACTCCTACGAGCTGGTGGCGCAGCGCATGATGCGCGCGGGCCTGGTGCGGACGGCGCAGGGCAGGAGGTTCCGGCGGACGCCCGCCTACCGCCCGGTCGACCTGAACTCCGCCGCCTGGCCGATCGTCCGGGTCGCGCAGAAGCTGGGCCGCCAGGAGCGGCTCGTGCTGCCCGACGTCGTGCTCGCCGGCCTGATCAAGGCCACCGGCCTCGACCGGTACCTGCGGGCCGAAGCCATCCAGGACATCGGCGGGTACCTGGAGTTCCTGGTCTCCCGGCTGCCGGCGCCGCTGCGGATGCTGGTCGCCGAGACCGAGGCCGCGATCGGCGAGGCCGTCCTGCACAACCGGATGTAGCTCCGACACCTACAACACTGGAGTTCACATGTCCTATCCGAGACAAGCACAGAGCAATCTGTCGATGGCGCTGGCCGAGGACCGGCTCGGCGTTCCCTCCGTGTTGTTCTTCGTGATGAGCGCCGCGACCCCGCTGACCGTGGTGGCCGGCGTCGTGACGACCGGTTTCGCGGCCACCGGCCTGATCGGGATCCCGCTGGCCTTCCTGGTGATCGGCGTGCTGCTCGGGCTGTTCTCGGTGGGATACGTGGCCATGGCCCGGCACGTGGTCAACGCCGGCGCCTTCTACGCCTACATCAGCCAGGGCCTGAGCCGCCCGCTGGGCGTCGGCTGCTCCTGGGTGGCGGTGGTGGCCTACAGCTCCCTGCAGGTCGGCCTGTACGGCCTGATCGGCTCGGCCGCCGCGCCGCTGCTGTCGGACTGGTTCGGCGTCGACGTGAAGTGGTGGGTCATCGCCCTGGTCGCCTGGGCGATCGTCGGGGCGCTCGGGGTGCAGCAGGTGGACCTCAACGGCAAGGTGCTCGCCGTCCTGCTGGTCACCGAGGTCGCGGTCATCGTCCTGTTCAGCCTGGCCGACCTGGGCAACCCGGCCGGCGGCACGGTCACCTTCGACACCTTGGCGCCGGGCAACCTGTTCGGCGACGGGCTGGGCGCGCTGCTGGCCATCGGGGTGCTCGGCTTCATCGGGTTCGAGTGCTCGGTGGTGTTCAGCGAGGAGGCCCGCGATCCGAAGCGGACCGTGTGCACCGCGACCTACCTGTCGGTCGCGCTGATCGCCGGGCTCTACGCGTTCGCGTCCTGGGCGATGAGCGTGGCCACCGGACCGGAGAACGTCGTCGGCAGGTCGCAGGCCGAGGGGCCGGAGACGGTGTTCAACCTGGCCGGCGCCCACCTCGGCGCCTGGGCCGTCGACCTCGGGCACGCGTTGCTGGTCACCAGCGTGCTGGCGGCCATGATCTCGTTCCACAACACGACCGCGCGCTACATGTTCGCGCTCGGCCGGGAACGCGTGCTGCCGTCGGCGCTTGGCCGGACCTCCAACCGGACCGGGTCGCCGGTGGTCGGCTCGATCATCCAGAGTGTCGTCGGGCTGGTCGTGATCGTGGCCTACGCCAGCGGCGGCTGGGATCCGGTGCTGCAGCTGTTCTTCTGGGGCGGGGCCATCGGCGGGATGGGCATCCTGGCGCTGATCACCCTCACCTCGGTCGCGGTGCTGGTGTTCTTCGGCCGCAACCCGTACGACGAGCCGGCCTGGCGCCGCGCCGTCGCGCCGGCCATGGCCAGCATCGCCCTGGTGGCCGTGCTGGTTCTGGTCATCGACAACTTCGCCACGCTGCTGGCCGTTGCCGAGGACTCCCCGCTGCGCTGGGGCGTGCCGATCTTCTATGCGGTCACGATCCTGGCCGGGGTCGTGTGGGGGCTCGTGCTGCGGGCCCGCCGGCCGGAGATCTACGCGACCATCGGGCTCGGCGCGCGCAGCGTCACGGTGACCGCCGCGAGCGGCGCGCACGAGGCGACGATGGGCGGTCGATGACGAGCACACCGCGGATCGTCCGCGCGGAACCCGGCCGGGCGGCGCGGGTGAGCGCGCTGATCGCGCACGCGTTCGTGGACCTGCCGCCGACCAGGTGGCTGGTGGCCGACCCGGTGGAGCGGGAACGCCGGCTGGACGCCCAGTTCGTGATCCTGGTCGAGCATGCGTTGCGCCACGGCCACGTCGAGGTCACCAGCGATGGCGCGGCGGCGGCCGTGTGGTTCCACAACGACGGCGCTGAGCCGCCACCGCCGCCCGACTACGACGAGCGCCTGGCCGCCGCGGCCGGCCCGCACCTGCCGCGGTTCCGGGCGCTGGACGACGCGTTCGCCGCCCACCACCCGCACGAGCCGCACCACCACCTGGCCTTCCTCGCGGTGCGGCCGGATCGGCAGCGCCGGGGCCTGGGATCCCTGCTGTTGAGCCGTCATCACCGGCGGCTCGACGAGGCGGGGATCCCCGCCTACCTTGAGGCCAGCACCACGCGGTCGCGGGATCTCTACCTGCGGCACGGCTACGAGCTAACGGGTGACCCGTTCCACCTGCCGGAGGACGGGCCACCCTTCTGGCCGATGTGGAGGGTGCCGGGTTCCTAGGGTCCGGTGTAGAGCAGCCGGTTGGCCGTGTTGGGCGGGACATTGCACACGACGCCCTTGGTGGACCTCGTGATCAGCGCGCTGGCCACCTGAGCGGGCGTGAGGGTCGGGCGCTGCGCGAGCAGCAGCGCGGCGCCGCCGACCACGTGCGGCGAGGAGAACGACGTGCCGCTGATGGTGATCGTCGCGGTGTCCGAGGTCGCCCAGGTGCTGGTGACCTGGACGCCGGGCGCGTAGAGGTCGATCAGCGGGCCGAAGTTGGACGCCGGGTGGACGCAGTCGTCGATCCGCGTGGCCGCGGTGGTGATCGCCTCCCGGACCCGCGCGGGCGAGAAGTTGCCGGCGTCGCTGGCCGACGAGCCCGCGGGGACCACAAAGGTCACGCCGGACGCGATCGCGGCCCGCACCGCGTCGTCGAGGGCCTGGTTCGCCGCGCCGCCGAGGCTCATGTTCACCACGGCGGGCTTGCGCGCGTTGGCGGTGACCCAGTTGATGCCGGCGATCACGTCGGCGATGCTGCCGCTGCCGGAGTCGTTGAGCACCCGGACCGGCACGATCCGGATTCCCTTGGCCACGCCGAAGCCGGCGCCGCCGATGATCCCGGCGATGAACGTGCCGTGCCCGTTGCCGTCGTTGGGATCGTTGTCGTCGTCGACGAAGTCGACGCCGCCGGAGACCCGGCCGCCGAAGTCCCGGTGGGTGGCCCGGACCCCGGTGTCGATCACGTAGGCGGTGACGTTCTCCCCGCCGTTGGCGAAGCGGTAGAGCCGATCCAGCGGCAGGGCGCGCTGGTCGATCCGGTCGAGGCCCCACGACGGCGGGTTCGGCTGCTCGCCGAGCGCCCGCACCGGCGTGTCCGGCACGACGTAGGCCACCGACGGGTCGGCGGTCAGCCGGCGCACCTCGCTTTGGCTCAACCGCGCGGAGAACCCGTGCAGCGCGGCGTCGTAGACGTGCTCGGCCCGGCCGGCGAGCGACACTCCTCCGGCGTCGCGCAGGACCACGACGTAGCTCGACGCCGGCTCGAGCGGTGTTGCCTGCGCGGTGGGCACCGCGGCCGCGCCCATCATGCCGAGCCCTACCGCCAGAACGCCCGCCGCCGACCGCCTGCCCACGCGTAACCGAATGTCCATGAATACGTCGGTAATCCACCAATCACGGCGGGGCAAGGTTCACCAGTTGCCATAGCGGGGTAGGGCTGTCCCTACCCATGGTTCGGGGGAGCGCACCCGTGTGCCCGCGCCGGGTTCTCGCGACGATCAAGGTCGGGACGGACCGGAGCGAGGGAAGGAAACGCAGTGCGCGCAGACAACCAGCAACCGGCGACCGTGCGCGTCGCCCGGTGGAGCGCAACGCACCCATGGCGGGCGATCGGGTTGTGGGTCGTGTTCGTGGCGGCCTGCTTCGCGGTGGGCGGGATGGCCGGGACGAACGAGGCGACCGACGCGGATGAGCGCATCGGGGAGTCCGGCCGGGCGTCGGCGATCCACGAGGAGGGAAACTTCCACGATCCGGCGAAGGAGAACGTCCTGATCACCGCGCGGGACGGCACGCTGGACCCGGCCGCGGCCGCGGCGGCGGCCGACGTCGCCGAACGGATGCGCCAGCGCCCGGAGGTCGCCGGCGTCGGCGAGCCGGTGCCGGCGCGGGACGGGTCGGCGCTGCTGGTACCGCTGACGATCAGCGGCGACGCGAAGACGGCCGGCGAGCGGGTGCAGGCGCTGCTCGACCAGACGGCGGCCGCCCAGCGCGACTACCCGCAACTGCGTGTCGAGCAGGTCGGTGACGCCTCGATCGGCAAGGGCATCACCGAGCAGGTGGGCACCGATCTGGCCAGGGCCGAGCTGCTCAGCCTGCCGGTCACGCTGATCATCATGATCATCGTGTTCGGCGCGATCATCGCGGCCGGGGTTCCGGTGCTGCTGGCCATGTCCGCCGTCGGCGCCGCGTTCGGCCTTTCCGCCCTCGCGTCGCACGTCATCCCCGCCGTCGACTCGGTGAACAGCGTCATCCTCCTGATGGGCATGGCCGTCGGCGTGGACTACTCGCTGTTCTACCTCAAACGCGAGCGGGAGGAACGGGAGCGGCTCGACGAAGGCCACGGCCGCCACGTGGCCGCCGTGGAGATCGCCGCGGCGACCGCCGGCCGGGCCGTCGTCGTCTCCGGGCTGGCCGTGATCGTCTCGATGGCGGGGCTGTACCTGGCCAACGACGCCGTGTTCGCCTCGCTGGGCACCGGCTCGATCATCGTGGTTGCGGTCGCCGTGCTCGGCTCGCTCACCGTGCTTCCCGCCCTGCTGGCCAAGCTGGGCCGGTGGGTGGACCGGCCGCGGATCCCGTTGCTGTGGAAGCTGACCAACCGGCAGGGGCCGCCGAAGGTGTGGCCGGCGCTGCTGCGGCCCGCGCTGCGCTACCCGGCCGTGACGCTGATCGTGTCCACCGGCGCGATGGTGGCGCTTGCCCTGCCCGCCCTTGACCTGAACCTGCGGTCGGCCAGCGCGGAGACGCTGCCGAAGTCCATCCCCGTGGTGGCCGCCTACGACCGGCTCACCGCGGCGTTCCCGAGCGAGGGCGCCAGCCACCTGATCGCGGTGCGGGCCCCGGCCGAACGCTCCGGCGAGGTGCGCGCGGCGCTGGCCGGGCTGGTCGATCGCGCCAGGGGCAACCCGCTGTTCGCCCAGGACGCCCGGCCGGAGATCAGGACGTCGGCGGACGGCCGGGTGAGCCTGGTCCGGCTCGCCACGCCGTACGACGAGAACTCGCCCGAGGCCGTCGAGTCGCTGCGCGTGGTGCGCCAGGATCTGCTGCCCGCGACGGTGGGCCGGGTGGCCGGAGCCGAGCACGCGGTCGGCGGCGGGGTCGCCGGGAACGTGGACTACCGCGACAACCAGTCCGACACGCTGCCGCTGGTCATCGGATTCGTGCTGCTGCTGACGTTCCTGGTGATGGCGCTGACGTTCCGGTCGCTGGTGATCGCGCTGTCCGCGCTCGTGCTCAACGCGCTGTCGGCCGCCGCCGCGTTCGGGGTGCTCAGCCTGGTGTTCCAGCACACCTGGGCGGAGGGCCTGCTCGGGTTCGAGTCCAACGGCGCGATCATCGCGTGGATCCCGCTGTTCGTGTTCGTGGTGCTGGTCGGCCTGTCGATGGACTACCACGTGTTCGCGGTCAGCCGGATCCGGGAGGCGGCGCTGCGCGGCATGCCGACCAAGGCGGCGGTCGCCCACGGCATCACCCGCTCCGCCGGCGTGGTCACCAGCGCCGCGGTGGTGATGATGTCGGTGTTCGCCGTGTTCGCGTTCCTCAGCATGGTGGAAATGAAGGAGATGGGTGTCGGCCTGGCCACCGCGGTGTTCCTGGACGCGATGGTGATCCGGGTGCTGGTGCTGCCGTCGCTCATGGCGCTGCTCGGCCGGGCCAACTGGTGGCCGTCCCACGCGGTGGCGCGCGCTCAAGGGAAACGATCACCGGTTCAGGTGGACAGTGGATCACCCCATGGGGTGGCCGAGACCGTTCATTAACCCATTAGGGCGACCCGGTATTCCTACCAAGGAGGGACATACTAAAGTGGGCGACCATGCCTGCTGGTGACTCGGACGCAACTCCCCGTTTGCCCCATTTCGACGTCGTTATTCGTGGCTACAACCAGCGCCAGGTGAACGAGCGGGTGACCCGCTTGACCTACGACCTGCGCCACGCCACCAAGAGCCGGGACGAGGCGGTGGCCAAGGTCGCCGAGCTCACCAAGGCGCTTGGCAGTGTCCAGCAGCAGCTGATGGAGTCGCGGGCCCGCCTCGCGCGGATCAGCGCCAGCCCGACCAGCACGGAGGGCATGACCGAGCGGGTGCGGCTGATGATGCAGCTCGCCGAGGAGGAGATCGCCGAGTTCAAGGCGAAGGCCGACGAGTACAGCCGCAAGACCCGCGACGAGGCCGACCAGTACAGCCATTCCACGCGGGCCAAGGCCGACGGCCACGCGTCGGCCACCCGTAGCGAGGCCGACCAGTACGCCTCCCAGACCCGCGCGGCGGCCGACGACTACGCGGCCAAGACCAGGGCCGGCGCGGATGCCTATGTGGTGTCGACGAAGTCCGCCGCCGACGAGTACGCCGAGGGCGTGCGGGCCGAGGCGCAGTCCTACGCCGAGGAGCTCAAGGCCCGGCACGACGGGATCCTCGCCGAGGCCGAGCAGCTGCGCGCCGAGCTCGAGGGCGACTACGCCCGCAAGCACGACGCGCTGCAGGCCGAGTACGACAAGCTGCGCGAGGACCTCAAGGCCGAGCACGAGCGGCTGATGGCCGATGCCCGCGCCGAGGCCGAGCGCCAGGCGCTGGCCAACGAGGAGCGGATCGCTCAGCTCGACGCGGAGGCGGCCGCGCGGCGCGAGCAGCTCGACGCCGAGGCCGCCGCCGCCCGTGCCGAGCTGGACGAGCTGGCCGCCGAGCGCCGGGCCACCCGCGAGCAGGAGCTCGAGGCGACGCTGGCCGCCAAGCGGGCCGAGCTGGAGGCCGAGCTCGAGACGCGCACCGCCGCGGCCAAGGAGCGGGCCGCGCAGATCGCCGGCGACGCCGAGCGCCGGGCCGCCGCGGTCGAGGAGGCCATCAACGCGCGGCGCGCCGAGCTCGAGCGGGAGCTGGCCGAGCGCGAGGCCACCGCCCAGAAGCAGGCCGCCAAGATCCTCGCCGACGCCAAGCAGCGCAGCGAGGCCAGCGACAAGGCGCTGGCGGACAAGCGGTCCAAAGTGGAGGCCGAGCTGGCCGCGCTGCAGGCGGAGGCCAAGGAGCTGGCCGACGAGACCATCGCCGACGCCGAGCGGCGCACCCAGGCGGCCGAGAAGGCGCTGGCCGAGAAGCGCGCCACGACCGAGGCCGTGCTGGCCAAGCAGGAGGCCGCGGCCAAGGAGCAGGCCACCATGCTGCTCGAGGACGCCCGGCAGCGCTCAGAAGCCATCGAGAAGGCCATCAACGACAAGCGCGAGCGGATCGAGCGTGAGCTGGCCGAGGAGCAGGCCAACGCCAAGATCCGGGCCGCCAAGGTGCTCGAGGACGCCGAGCAGCGCCTCGCCGAGGCCGCCGAACGGGTCCGCAAGGCCACGGAGATCGAGCAGGGCCTCGCCGACCAGGTCAACACCATCTTCGGCATGCTCGACGACGCCCGCCAGCACTTCGCCACCCAGGCCCGCCTCGGCAGCGCCAAGGTCAAGGCCGCCATCCCACCCGGCCCCCAGCCGGTCAAGCAGGGCGACGCGAAGGCGAACGGCAAGTAGCAAGTCCGGTCCGGCTACGGTGGACGCATGCGACAGGTCAAGTACCACGTAGCGTCCACTGTAGACGGATTCATCGCCCACCCTGACGGCTCCTACGACGGCTTCCCAATGGTGGGCGAGCACGTCGACGAGTTCGTGACGTCACTCGGCTCCTACGACACCGTCCTCATGGGAACCAACACCTACGAGATCGGCCTCAAGGCCGGGGTAACGTACCCCTACCCACCCCTCAAGCACTACGTCTTCTCCCACTCCCTCGACGACGTCGACGAGCCCGACGTCGAGATGGTCCGCTCGGATGCCGCCGAGTTCGTCCGGAAGCTCAAAGCTCAGCCGGGCAAAGACATCTGGCTCTGCGGCGGCGCCACACTCGCGGCCACCCTGCTCGACGCCAAGCTGATCGACGAACTCATCATCAAACTCAACCCCCGCCTCTTCGGAACCGGCATCTCCCTCACCGCCGGCACCCCCGGCATCATCACCCTCGATCTGCTGGCCACCAAGGCCTACAAGACCGGCGTAGTGCTCCTCACCTACCGCGTGAACTACGCCTGACCCTTCCTACACGGTGACCAGGGTCAGCCCGGTGAGAATTGCCGTTCGCCGCACGCGGATATTATGCCTTTTCGAGATACTCGGCGCGTTCGTCGTCGATGAGGTCGGCGACCATGCGGGCCAGGCCGGGGAAGCCGATGAGCAGTGGCGAGAAGTCGATGAGTTGCTGGGCTTCTTCGCGGGCGCGGGCGATGAGTTTTTCGTCGCGGAGAAGGGAGAGGAGCTTCAAGCCCGAGTGGCGGCCGGATTGGAGGGCGCCCAGGATATCTCCTTCGCGGCGCATTTCCAGGTCCAGGCGGGCCAGTTCGAATCCGTCCACTGTGGAGGCTACGGCGTCGAGGCGGTCTCGGCTGGCGGTGCCGGCGGGCATGTCGGTGACCAGTAGGCAGATCCCGGGGGCGGTGCCACGGCCGACGCGGCCGCGGAGCTGGTGGAGCTGGCTGACACCGAAGCGCTCGGCGTCGAGGATGACCATGGCGGTGGCGTTGGGGACGTCGACGCCGACCTCGACGACGGTGGTGGCGACCAGGACGTCGATCTCACCGGCGGCGAAGGCGCGCATCACGGAGTCCTTCTCGTCGGACGGAAGGCGGCCGTGCAGGACGCCGACGCGCAGGCCGGAAAGGGGGCCATCGGCGAGCATCGGGGCGATGTCGGCGACGGCGAGCGGGGGGCGGTTGTCGGAGTCGTCCCAAGTGGACTCCGAGTCCTCGTCGCCGATGCGCGGGCAGACCACGTAGGCCTGGTGTCCCGATTGGACTTCCTCGCGGATGCGTTGCCAGGCGCGGTCGAGCCAGGCCGGCTTCTCGGCGGCGGGGACGACGGTGGTGCCGATCGGCGAGCGGCCGACCGGAAGCTCGCGCAGGGACGAGGTTTCCAGGTCGCCGTAGACGGTCATGGCCACCGTGCGCGGGATCGGGGTCGCGGTCATCACCAGGACGTGCGGGCTGACGTTCTCCCCCGCCCGCGTCCGCAACGCGTCGCGCTGCTCGACGCCGAAGCGGTGCTGCTCGTCCACGACGACGAGGCCGAGGTCGGCGAAGGAGACCCGCTCCTGGATGAGCGCGTGGGTGCCGACCACGATGCCGGCCGCGCCGCTGGCGGCGTCGAGCAGCGCCTGCTTGCGTTGCGCGGTCGACAGGGATCCGGTCAGCAACGTGATCCTGGTGGCGTTGTCGGCGCCGCCGAGCTCGCCGGCGTGCGCGAGGTCGCCGAGCAGCTCGCGCAGGGAACGCGCGTGCTGGGCGGCGAGCACCTCGGTCGGGGCCAGCAGCGCGGCCTGGCGGCCGGCGTCGACGACCTGGAGCATCGCCAGCAGCGCCACCACGGTCTTGCCGCTGCCCACCTCGCCCTGCAGCAGGCGGTTCATCGGGTGCTCCAGCTCGAGGTCGGCCGCGATCGCCGCGCTCACCTCGAGCTGGCCGCGGGTGAGCTGGAACGGCAGCCGCTCCTCGAACGCCCGGCGGATGCCGTTCTCGACGCGACGGCAGGCCGGCGCCGGGCGGGCGACCGCGGCCGCGCGGCGTTGGGCGAGAGCGAGCTGCACGGCCATGGCCTCGTCCCACTTGAGGCGCTCGCGGGCGGCCTTGACGCTGTCCCAGTCCCTGCCGAGGTGGATGTTGCGGATCGACTCGGCGTAGTCGGCGAGGCTGAGCTTGGCCCGCAGCTCCAGCGGCATCGGATCCTCGATCTCGTCGAGCACGTCGAGGGCCTGGCGGACGCATTTGGCGATCTGCCACGACTGGAGCTTGGCGGTGGCCGGGTAGACCGGGATGAGGCCGATGAAGCCGTCGATGTCGACGTCGTCGGTGTCCGCGTCGATCAGGTGGTAGTCGGGGTTGGTGAGCTGCAGCTTCCGGTTGAAGATCGACACCTTGCCGGCGAACAGCGCGCTGGTTCCCGGCGTGAGCCGGTCCGCGTGCCAGCGCTGGCCGAAGAAGGCACACTCCATCGTGCGATGGCCGTCGGTGATGACCACCTTGGCGAGCCAGGTGTTCTTCTGGTGCAACCGGCGTTTGCTGGCCGACTGCACCCTGGCGAGGACCGTCGCGTGCTCGCCGAGCTCGAGCCCGGCGATGTCGGTGAGCTTGCCGCGCTCGTCGTACCGCCGGGGATAGTGCCGCAGCAGGTCGTGCACGGTATGGATGTCGAACGAGGCGGCAAGGGCCTTGGCCGACTTGCCACCCACGATCTTCTCGAGCTTGGAGTCGAGGGAAACCATCGGCCCCGATTATGTCCTCAACCTCCGACGGGCGTGCGCAAGGCGTCGTCCGGCTCGGCTCGCCGCGGGCAGGCCCTGCGACTCGTCCATTGACGCGCACGTCAAGGCCGGTGTCGGTGGCCGCTGGCAGGGTGCGGGCCATGGAGATGACCCCACTTCCGGAGAGCAGCTACTCACCGCGCTGGCAGGCGGGCGCCCGCACCGATCCGCCGCCGATCGCCGACGAACGCGAGATGCTGATCAGCTACCTCGAGTACTACCGGCGCACGGTCGAGCTCAAGTGTCTTGGCGTGCCGAAGGAGCGGTTTTCCGACCGGACGATGCCGCCGTCCACAATGACGCTGCACGGCTTGGTCCGGCACCTGGCCGGCGTCGAGCAATGGTGGTTCCACCACCAGTTCGCCCGGGAGAAGGTGGATTTCGTCTGGGGGGATGACGCGGAGGACGACTTCGACGACCTCTCCGGCGACGCCGAGGAGGCGCTGGCCACCTGGCGGGCCATGTGCGAGCGCTCGCGGGAGATCGTGGCCGGGTCCCGGCTCGACGACACCGGGGTCCGGGAGCGCAACGGTGAGCCGTTCTCGCTGCGCTGGGTGCTGTTGCGCATGATCACCGAGTACGCCCGGCACTGCGGCCATGCCGACCTGCTCAGGGAGGGCATCGACGGCGCGACGGGTGAGTAGGGCTCACTCGACGCCGAGAGTCACCACGGCGTCGGTCTGGCCGCCGCGGTAGACGATCAGGTCCACCTCGGGGTGCTCCCCCCGCACGAAATCCGCCAGCTCGGCGGCCAGGTCGTCGGGGGCGTCCGCGCCCAACAGCGCCGTGACCAGCTCGCCGCCCATGCTCAGCATCCGGCCGAGCACGCCGCGGGCGACAAGGTCGAGGGCGTCGACGGAGGCCGGACCCGGCTCGATCAGGACCACCTCGCCGTCGGCGAAGCCGAGCACGTCGCCGGCGGCGCACCGGCCGATCCAGGTGATCGCGTCCTCGGCGGCCACCATGACCTCGCCGCGCCGGGTCGCCGCGGCCGCCTCGGCCATGCGCACGACATCGTCGGCCGACCGGCGCCGCGGGTCGTGCACGGCGACCGCGGCCAGCACCTGGACCGGGGACGAGCACGGGACCACCACGACGTCCTGGCCGGCGGCGACCGCCCGAATCGCGGCCTCGTCGGCGATCTCGATCAGGCCCTTGTCGGCCGGGAGCACGGTGACGTGGGCGGCCCGGGTACCGGTGATCACCCGGAGCAGCTCGTACGGCTCGTCGTCCCCGGCGACCCGCAGCACCGCCACTCCCTCGCCGGTGAGCAGGTCGGCCAGCTCGGCGCTGCGCACCGGGGCAACCACCGCGCGGTCCCTGGTGAACCGGCCGGGCTCCTGGAACGGCGCGTCGGCGAACCGGACCACCCTGATCTTGTGCGGCCGCCCGGCCTCCACCCCGGCCTCGATCGCGGCGCCGACGTCGTTGCAGTGCACGTGCACGGTCCACAGGTCGGAGTCGCCGCCGGCCACCGAGACGCAGTCGCCCAGTCCCACCAGCTTGTCCCGCAGTACTGCGGCGGAGTCAGTACTTCCCTGAAGTAAGTACATGACCTCGTAGGAGTACTGGTCCGAGCCGCTTTCCCGCTGGGCGATCAGCGGCCCTGGCGGCTCGACGCGCGCCCGCTGCGCGGCCACCACCCCGGCCGGCTGCCCGGAGACCACGGCGACCAGGGCGTCGAGCAGGACCACGACGCCC
>NZ_DASZCQ010000275.1:0-10329 GCF_035942955.1 Actinophytocola sp.
GCTCGAGGGTGGTCAGCGAGTACGGCGCGAGCGTCTGGCTGGTGGCCGAGCCGGTCTGCCCGGTGGCGATCGCCGTGGCGCCGTTGGTGAACGAGTGCACCGTCGGCGCCCCCGCGGCCGGGACGAAGCCGGTGTAGTCGACGGCGACGGTGCGCGCGTTGTCCGGGTCCTTGTTGATCAGCAGCAGCGCGAGGCCGCCGCCCGGCCGGCGCACCGCGTGCGCGCTGACCAGCGGGTCGCTCGTGGCGGCCCGGACGAACTGGTCGCCGGGCCGGGCGAACAGGCTCATCATCCGGATGCCGTGGTACGGCGCGAACGGCGTGTTGAGCGCCGGTTGGCAGACGCCGTCGGCGTTGCAGCTCGCGCTGGACAGCACCCCGAAGTCGTCGTAGTCGGTCTGACCGGCCACAGTGGACACCGTGCCGATGCCGTTGTGCGTGTTCCACCAGTCCACGGTGAACACGCCGTTCTCCAGCAGGCTGCTGTACGCCTCGGCGGCGAACAGCGCCCCGGGCTGGGTGTTCTTGCCGACGGAGATGTTCATCTCGGTCAGCGCGATGCCCAGCCGGTCGGCGTTCTGCCCGCCGTACGCGGCGATGTCCCTGCGCACCAGGTAGAGCATGTCGCCGATCTGGTCCGATTTGGACAGTGCATCGGCCGACGACCCGCCCGGGTACCAGTGCAGGATCACGAAGTCGATGTGCGGCCCGGCGATCGACAGCACGGTCCGGTTCCAGGTGGCCGAGTCGCCGCCGGCCACGATGCCGTCCGGCCAGTTGGCCGGGGTGGTCAGCACGGCCCCGATCTTGATCGTCGGGTCGACCGCCTTCATCGCGGTCGCGAACTCCACCACGTTGGTGGCGTACCCGGCCGGGCTCTTGTCGGGATGGTCGTCGGCCTCCCACTGCGCGCCGTAGTGGCCGTTGCCGTACAGCTCGTTGCCGATCTCCCAGTACCGGACGCCGTAGCCCTTGACGATGTTGGCCTCGCGCACCCAGCCGGCCGCCTCCTGCGGCGTGCCCGTGCCGTAGTTGGCGATCACCATGGCCTGCCCGCCGGCCCGCCGCACCCCGCCCATGAACGTGTCGAAGTCGGTGTTGGGCGCGACGAACCCGCCAGGGGCGGTGTGCGTCTCCCAGTGGTAGATGTCGCCGTACGAGCCGCCCGGGTAGCGCATCAGCCGCACCCCGGCCGCGCCGAGCAGGTCGGCGACCTCGGCACTGCCCAGGTGCGTGTCCCAGACCGCGTGGTTGATCCCCAGCCCGGTCTCCGGCATCGTGGCCAACCCGGCCCGGGTGTTGACGCTGACCCGCACCGGCTCCACGTCGCTGCTCGCGCTTGGCGCCGCGAGCAACCCCGCCACCAGCACACTGGCGGTGGCAACAGAGATCCGACCAAGCCGACGCAGGGATGCCATGGGACTCCAATCCTTCTGGGAGCGCTCCCAGAAGAGCTAAACACCACGGCGACCCTCAGTCAACGGTTGATCACCAGCCGCCCCGGCGATCGGTCCCGGCTGCCCCGGCGCTCCCAGCACACTCCCTTGGCGTGGAGACCCACCTGGAGAAACTGTCTACAGATCAGTTGCGTACCTTGGTCACCCTGAAGAATCTTATTGCCCCTGACCGGGCGTGCCGCTCGCGGTGATCTTGGGAGCGCTCCCAGAAGCAAAGTGGCTTCACTACAGGGAGGATAACCTGGCCCGGCAGGCGGCCGCCGATCCGAGCCAGAACGTGAGCTACTCCCGGTTAGCCGAGCCTGGCGAGCTCGTCGGCCGACAGCGTCAGGTCGGCGGCGCGGACCGAGTCGCGGATGGTCTCCGGCCGGGAGGAGCCGGGGATCGGGATGACCACCGGCGCCTTGGCGAGCATCCAGGCGAGGCAGACCTGCTGCGGGCTCACCCCGCGGGCCGCGGCGATCTCGGCGAACGGGGCGAACCGGGCGCCGAGGTCGCCGGCCCTTGCGATGCCGCCGAACGGACTCCACGGCAGGAACGCGATGCCCAGCTCGGCGCACAGCGCGATTTCCGGCTCGCTGGACCGGAATGCCGGCGAGAACTGGTTCTGCACGCTGGCCAGGCGGCCGCCGAGAATGTCGTTGGCGAGCCGGATTCGCTCGGGGTTGGCGTTGGAGATGCCGGCGTACCGGATCTTGCCGGCGTCGAGCAGGTCGCGGATCGCACCGACCGAGTCGGCGTAGTCGACGTTCGGATCCGGTCGGTGGAACTGGTAGAGCCCGATGGCGTCCACGCCGAGGCGCTTGAGCGAGGCGTCGCAGGCGCGCTTGAGGTACTCGGGCGAGCCGTTGAGCGTCCACGAGCCGTCGCCCGGTCGCAGGTGGCCGCCCTTCGTCGCGACCAGCACGTCGGAGGTGTCGCGGCCGTAGCCGGCCAGCGCCCTGGCGATCAGCGACTCGTTGTGCCCCACCTCGTTGGCGTGCAGGTGGTAGGCGTCCGCGGTGTCGATCAGGGTGACGCCGGCGTCGAGCGCGGCGTGGATGGTCGCGATCGACCGCTGCTCGTCGGGCCGGCCCTCGATCGACATCGGCATGGCGCCGAGCCCGATCGCGCCGACCTCCCGGTCGCCGAGACGGCGGGTCTGCATGGAGTGTCCTTCCGTGTCGGGTTCCCTGCCACTCCCAGCATTCCACGGCGAGCGCCGACCCCGCGTCAGCGGTGCTGGCGCGGGGTCGGGGTTCGAGGATGGCTACCGGGGTTCAGCCGCCGGTGTACGGCAGGTCGAGGCTGGCACAGGCCGCTTCCGCGACGAGGGCGTCGATCGCATCGCTGAGCGAGGTGTTGGGGAGGAGGAGGGGGATGTCGGGGGTGGTGGGGACGGCGACGACCGCGCCTCGTCGGGTGGCCGGGTCGTGCAGCGCGTAGGTGACGTACCCGGGCGTGTAGCCGTTGTGCCCCCAGAATTCCCTTGACTGGCCGCCGCATTCCACTTCGGAACGATCAAGACCGAGGCCGTAGCCGTGTGGATCGCGGAAGGTGACCGCGTCGGCGGTGGCCATCTGCTGCAACAGCACCCGGTCCCGGACGACGTCGCCGGCCTGCAGCGCGGAGAAGAACGTCTGCAGGTCCCCGACGGTGGAGATCATCGCACCGGCCGCCCAGCTCAGCGTCGGGCTGTACTCGGTGACGTCCACGTGGTCGTAGGGGCCGCCGAGGGCCAGCGAGACCTCGGGCGACAGGTAGCCGCGGGCGTGATCTCCCTCGATGGTCGTGTCCAGCTCCGGGAACAGCGTGTCGTTCAGCCCGAGCGGTTGGATGATCCGCTGCCGGACCAGGTCCTCGATGGTCCGGCCGGTCTTCGCCTCGAGAATCATGCCCAGCACGATGTAGTTGGTGTTGGAGTAGTTCCAGTCCCGTCCCGGGAGGTAGCAGGGGTCAAGGAGGCTGCAGCGCAGCCGGTTGGCCAGGTCGACCAGCTGTCCCGGTTCGGCCTGATATCCGGGCTCGAACGGCACGGTGAAGACGAACCGCGGGTGGTACATGTATTCGGCCAGGCTGCTGGTGTGGTTGAGCAGCTGGCGGACGGTGATCCGGGGAAATGTGGGCAGCAGACCCGGCAGCAGCGACTGGACGGTGTCGTCGAGGTCGAGTCCGATCCGGCCCTCGTCGATGAGTTGGAGCGCGACGGCCGCGACGAACGTCTTGGTGATGCTGGCGATCCGCACCCGCGCGTTCGGCAGCATGGGCTGGTGCGCCGCCACGTCGCGCTCGCCGGCGATCCGGATGTCCCTCGTGCCGTTGTCGACCAGCACGATCGCGCCGCTGGCGCCGTTGGCGAGCACGGCGCTCAGCCGCGACTGCACGTCCGCACCGGCCGGCGGAGCAAACGACGTCGTCGCGACCATCCCCAGCACCGCCGCGGCAACTGTGGCGCCGGTACGTCTACGTTGGTACACGATTGGCTCCTCTCGTCAGGCTCGGGTCTCAGCGTCGGCGGTCCGGCAGGCGTCCGGACAATTCCCGGACACCGGTGCACGAGGCCCCGCCGGCCAGTAAGCTCCGCGGTGTGTCCGGACACCGGACAGCGCCCGAACCGGAGGCGGGGGTGAGCGGGGCGGTACGGGATGCGTTGGATCGCTTCGTCGACGAGTTGCGCCGGCTGCGCGAGCTGGCCGGGTCACCATCGCTGAACCAGCTTGCGGCATTGACCGCCGGGCAGCCGCGTCCGTTGCCGCGCTCGACGATCAGCGACAAGCTCAACGCCAAGTCGTTGCCGGAGTGGGACTTCGTGGAGTCGTTCGTGGCGGCGTGCGCGGCGTACGCGGCGCGGACCGGGCGGCAGCTGCCGGCGGAGGCGACCGATCGCGATCGGTGGGACACCGCGCACTGGGAGCTGCTGCGGGCGGCCGACGGAGGGCGGGCGGACCGCAGGATCGCCGCCGCGGCGCGGGTCGAGGCGGGTCGCCGAGCCGGGGCGGCACGCCGGGTCGATGTGGGCGACGGGCCGGAGAACCGGCCCGATCCGCCGCGCCAACTTCCCGCGGCGGTGCGCCATTTCGCCGGCCGGAGCGCCGAACTGGCGGCGCTGGACGGATTACTGCGGCACGCCGGCGTCGTGGTGGTCACCGGCACCGCGGGGGTCGGCAAGACCGCGCTCGCCGTGCACTGGGCCCACCGGGTGGCCGACCGGTTCCCGGACGGGCAGCTCTACGTGAACCTGCGCGGGTTCGGTCCCGAGGAGTCGGTGCTGGATCCGGCCGAGGCGCTCGCCGGGTTCCTTGCCGCGCTTGGTGTTGCGCCCGACCGGATCCCGGCCGGGCTTGCCGACCGGGCCGCGCGGTACCGCAGCCTGCTCGCCGGACGCCGAATGCTCGTCCTGCTCGACAACGCCCGCGATGCCGGGCAGGTGCGTCCGCTGCTGCCCGGCACCCCCGGCTGTCTGGTCGTGGTGACCAGCCGCGACCGGCTCTCCGGCCTGGTCGCCGCCGAGGGCGCCGACCCGCTGCACCTCGACCTGCTGCCCACCGCGGAGGCGTGGGAGTTGCTGGCGGGAAGGCTGGGCGAGGCGCGGCTGGCCGGCGAGCCGCGGGCCGCCCGCCGGCTGATCGTCCACTGTGCACGGTTGCCGCTGGCGCTGGCGATCGTGTCGGCCAGGGCGGCCGCCCGCCCGGGCGCACCTCTGTCCACTGTGGCCGATGAGTTGGGTGCGGCCGACGAGCGGCTGGACCGGTTCGCCGCCGACGATCCGGCTGTCGACGTCCGCGCGGTGTTCTCCTGGTCGTACCACGCGTTGGAGCCCGACGCCGCGCGGATGTTCCGGTTGATCGGTTTGCATCCCGGTCCGGACATCGGGATACCGGCCGCCGCGAGCCTGGCCGGCGTCCCGGTCCGGCGGGCCCGGTCGATGATGGCGGGCCTGACCCGGGTCCATCTGCTGGCCGAGCCCGTGCCCGGCCGGTACGCCTGCCACGATCTGCTGCGGACCTACGCCGCCGAGCTCGTGGGCCGGCACGACACGGAGGCCGAGCGGCGGGTTGCGCTGCGCCGCATGCGCGACCACTACCTGCACACCGCGTACGCGGCGGCCCGGTTGCTGAACCCGCACCGGGATCCGCTGCACCTGGCCGCACCGGCCGTCGGCGTGACGCCCGAACGGATCACCGGCGAGGAGCGGGCCATGGCCTGGTTCGCCGCCGAGCGCCCGGTGCTGGCCGCGGTGATTCGCTGGGCGGCCGGCAGCGGTGTTCCGGACGCCTGGCGGCTGGCCTGGGCGCTGGAGACCTTCCTGCAGCGGCAAGGGCACTGGCCCGAGTGGGCGGCCGTGCAGCGCACCGTCCTCGCGGCTGCGCACCGCCGGGGTGACCGGGTCGCGGCGGCGCATGCGCACCGCGGTCTGGCCCGCGCGCTGACCCGGCTCGGCGACGTCGAGGACGCCGACCGCGAGCACCGGCGGGCCCTCGATCTGTTCGGCCAACTCGGCGACCGCACCAACGAGGCCCACGTGCACCTGGATCTGAGCATGGTGTGCGACCTGCGCGGCCGGTACCGGGAGGCGTTGGACCACGCCGAGCGGGCGCTGCACGGCTTCCGCGCCGCCGATCACCGGTACGGGCAGGCCAACGCGCTGAACTCGGCCAGCTGGTACCTTGCCCGGCTCGGCCACCACGACCGGGCGCTGCAGCGCTGCCGGCAGGCGCTGGATCTCCTGCGGGAGATCGACGACCGGCACACCGAGGCCGCCGCCTGGGACAGCCTCGGCTACATCCACGGCCAGCTCGGCGAGCACCGGGAGGCGGTCACCTGCCACCGGCGCGCGGTCGAGCTGGTCCGGCAACTCGGCGACCGCTATGAGGAAGCGGACTTTCTCACCCGGCTCGGCGATGCGCAGCACGCCGTCGGCGACCACGCGGCGGCCCGCCACGCCTGGGCGCGGGCCCTTGACATCCTGACCGAGCTCGGCCACGCCGAAGCCGACACCGTCCGCGCGAAACTGCTCAGCCGGCCGGCGCCCGCCGCCGCGACGCCGTGACGTGGGACGGCCGCCACCGGGTCAGCGAGGCACGAAGAACTCGCGGATGAAGGCGTTGTCGCGCGCCGAATCCTTGAAACGAACGTACGCGGCGATGATCACGATGTCCTTGCCGGTGTTTCCGGCGAGCTTCGCCTCGAACGGCCTGAGGTCGTAGCTCGCGTGGAACGCCGGGTCCCCTGCGGCGTCAAGGTATGTGGTGACCTCGGCCTCGCCCCAGTCGGACGGTTCCCGCACGGCCCGGACGCGCAGGATACGGGTGTCCCCCTTTTCCATCAGCGAGAACTCTTTGATCCACTCGGTGTCGGGGTGGGTGTTGACCCAATCACCGTCCAGGAACGGCACGCCGCGCTGGACCACCCGGCCGGCCCGCTCGCCCGGCGAACGGTGGAAGAACTCCCGGGAGAACTGGCTGAGCCGCCCGCTGCCGTCGCTGAACGAGGTATAGGTCTGGATGACCAGGATGCCCTGCTTGACGTTGGCCGCAATCTCGATGCGGGTGGCGCCGAGCTCGTAGGCGGCGTGGAATCCGGCGACGGCTCTGGTGCCGGTGTGCGCGTACAGCCGCGCCCGCACCTCCCCCCAATCGATGGATTCGCCCATTGCCGACCCGTACAGCCGAACCAGCACGGCACCGTCCCGCTCGGACACCACGACCCTCGTGATATGGTCGGTGTCCCGTTTCGCGTTGAGCCAGGTTCCGACCAACGGCGCCACGTCGACGTCGGCATGCACCATCGCTTTGGTGTCGGCTAGCATTGTCAGTTCGGCACCGCCGATGTTTCGTTCCATCGATACCCCACACAGATTGTCCACCGCGTCATGACGCAGAGCATGTCACCGTCCGGCCGCGCCTGGAACAGGATGGAATCTCGTCCGTCGCGTATTGGCCGGCATCGCTTCCCCGAGAAGTCCAGGCAACTCAATGGCGCAGTCAAGGATTGCGCATCTGGACCGCACCGACCTGGTATAGGCGTCCTTGCTTTGACGGTAGGGGGCGGATCCTCGACCCTGCCATGGCACGTTACTCCTAGGCACGAATCTCACCCCTAAGTGTCGTTGCATTCTGGACATTAGTGGGACAATGCGGACATTCCGACCCCGCCCCTAATTCACCCGTCCATTGCCAGCTTCGAGGAGATCCGACATGAGCCCGCGACCACCGTTCCCACCGTTCGACGAGCAGACCGCGGCACAGAAGGTGCAAGCCGCCGAGGATGCGTGGAACACGCGCGACCCGGAACGGGTGGCGCTGGCCTACACCGAGGATTCGGTGTGGCGCAACCGCAGCGAGTTCATCACCGGCCGCGCCGAGATCGTGGCGTTTCTCCGGCGGAAGTGGGAACGCGAGCTGGACTACGCCCTGCGCAAGGAGCTGTGGGCCTTCCGCGGCAACCGCATCGCGGTGCGCTTCCAGTACGAGTGCCACGACCGAGACGGCCAGTACTGGCGCAGCTACGGCAACGAGCTGTGGGAGTTCACCGACGACGGCCTGATGCGCCGGCGCGAGGCGAGCATCAACGACGTCCGCATCGACTCAGGCGACCGCCGCATCCTCGGTCCCCGCCCGCAAAGCGAGCACGGCATATTGCTACCCATCCAATGAGCCCGGTGACGCGCTGTCGGCCCGCGACCGTCCATAGCGGACGAACCGGCCCTCCCCATCAGCCTCGCCGGTACCGGTTGCCGATCGGCTGGGGACGGGTGCGGTGGCGGCGGAACAGCAGGAAGGCGAAACCGGCGGCCAGCAGGCCGGCGCCGAACAGGGTCGGCGTGAGGATCGACGCACCGGTCTCGGCCAGGTCGCCGTCGGCGTTCACGTCCTCCGCGGCGACGTCGTCGTCGTTGTCGGCCACCTGCTGCACCTCGGCGGCGGTCCAGCTGGCGCCGGCCGTCGCGGTCAGCTCGGCGGCCCGCGACCGGGCGACGATCACCGACTGGGTCCTGCGGTTCGGCGCGTAGCTCTCGCCGACGAACAGCCGGCCGCCGGCCACCTCCGCCGTGGCGGTCAGCTCGAAGCTCGCCGAGCCGTCCGGGGCGTCGGCCGGCACGTCGATGAACAACCGGGTGCCGTCCTTGATCGCCGCGACGGCCAGCTCGGCGCCGTTCTCGTCGGTGATCCGCACCCCGTCGGGCAGGTCGGCGTCGAGCCGGCTGATCGCACCGCTGGTGCGCACGGTGAACGGCCCGATCCGCTGCCCCGGCTTGCCGGTCAGATCGGCCGGGCTGATCTTCAGCGACGCGCTCGGCTGGTCGGCGATGCCGGCGTTGGCGTCGCCGGTGAGGAAGTCGTAGAGCGCGACGACGTCCCGTGCCGAGCCCCGCGCGTCCGGCACGGGATCCGCGCGGTCGAGGTCGGTGTCGTCGCTGAAGTGCCAGACCGCGGCCTGGGTGCCGGCGATGGCCTCGGCGGTGCTGAGCCCGTCGCGCAGCCGCACCCCGGCGCCGACGAGCTGAGCCTCCAGCTCGTCGGTGTCCTTGACCGGGAACCCGTTGTGCAGGATCCAGTTGATCTTCGCCCGGTTGGCGTTGAACGGCGACGCCGGGTCCGGGAAGGCCTCCCAGTCCTTCTCGACGAGCGGGTGCTCGGGGTCGATCTCGTTCTGGATCTGCACGCAGTAGACGCCGAGCTCGGTCCCGTCGGCCAGCCGGAACTTGATCAAACTGGTGGGCATCTCGGCGAGGAACCCGGAACCCACGTTGACGGTCAGGCCCTCGGGGCCGCCCTCCTGGACCGTTCCCCGCACCGGATCGGCCGACGCCGGGCCGGCCCCGACCACCAACAGCAACGCTACGACCCCGACCCCCACACGCATGAACTCGAACCGGCTGGCCATGTCTCTCCTCGTCGTCCCACCACCACGAAATTCCGGTGGCGAACTCGAATACGGAATCCAGCCGTCGAGCGTTCAAACTTGCTGGTCACCGTGACTCAGGCGGCGGCAACCCAGAAGGTGTAGTCGGCGGTGTACGGAACCGACGCGGTGACGCCGTCGGTGCACGACCCGGCCGGCGCGACCCCGCCCGTGGTACGCAACCGCTGAATGTAGGTGACCCCGGACAGCAGGCCCGGCCCGCGATTGCCGGTCGACCTCAGCAGCAACTGCGGAATGGCACCCTCGACCGGCGAGTTGGCCACCGCCGCCGCGGTCACCGAGCTGCCGTCCCTGACCGACGTCCACACCGGGCCCCGCGTGTGCAGCACCAGCGCCCGGCCCCGATGCTCAAGAATGGCGTCCGGCTGCAGGAACGTCCACACACCCCCGGCACACTGGTAGGTCTGCACGCCCCGAGCCGCCATCACGGCGATCCGTCTGTTGCCCTCCGGCACCCTGATCTGCTCCGGCACCCCCCGATGATCACCCTCGCCATCCGGCACTCCCCCAGCCGGAACCGCCGCCGTCCCCACCCCGATCGTCGCCAACCCCACAACAGCCAACGCGGTGATCATGCGACGCACTCGACTCATCTCCACGCACACTCCGTACACTCCGGTTGCTCCCGGCCAAATGCCGGCCCCCTCCACACGGCTCACCCCCGCCCGCGGTTCACCCGAGGCGGCCGATCCGTCCAATCGGCCTAACCGAAGCGTGCCGGCGGCATGCTCCCGACGCATAGCCGGCGTCGACTCACGCCAAGAGGTCCACAGCCGTACACCGGGCCACCTTCCCCCTCGACTGACCAGAGCCGGACGGTTCCCTAAGAGCGTGTCTCGCGTGGGTTCGGTGGTCTTGCTGTCACGTTCTTTGAGTGGTGGTTGATCGGTTGTCGGTGCGGTGGGTGCCGGATGAGTGGTGGGCGTGGGCCCAGCCGCTGATTCCTCGGTGTGACTGCGCGGCCGCCA
>NZ_DASZCQ010000276.1:0-17033 GCF_035942955.1 Actinophytocola sp.
GGCATCCGAGCCCGCCTCGAAGTACCCGCGGTGCACCGCGCGCACCACGTCCGGCCGGGTGACGTTGAGAATCTCGTTGCAGCCCTCGAGCCCGGCGAAGTCGTCCAGCGAAAGGTCCGCCGCCTGCAGCATCGTGCCCATGGCGCCATCGGCCACCAGCACCCTTTCTTGAAGGGCGGAGAGCAGGGCCGATGGACGCGTATCTGGCATGGTCCAAGCCTACGATCTCCGGCAACGACGATAGGGTCGTAGGCTTGCCGCGTGACCGATCCGCACCAGCACAGTACCGCCGCCGACGCCCAGGACGGGGTGCCGGAGTCCCTCGTCGAGCCCGTCATGGTGGCGGCGTTCGAGGGCTGGAACGACGCGGGCGACGCGGCTAGCACGGCAATCGAGCATCTCCAGCTGACCTGGGACGCCACGCCGCTGGTGGACATCGATCCGGACGACTACTACGACTTCCAAGTGACGAGGCCCACAGTCCGCATGGTGGACGGGGTCACCCGCCGGGTCGAATGGCCGACCACCCGGCTGTCGGTGTGCCGCCCGCCCGGCAGCACCCGGCACGTGGTGCTCATGCACGGCATCGAGCCGAACATGCGGTGGCGCAAGTTCTGCGGGGAGTTGCTGTACCACGTCGACCGGCTCGGCGTGACCACCGTGGTGACCCTCGGCGCGCTGCTCGCCGACACGCCGCACACCCGGCCGGTCCCGGTGACCGGCACCGCATACGACGCCGCATCGGCCGCGCATTTCGGGCTCGAGCGCTCCCGCTACGAGGGGCCGACCGGCATCGTCGGAGTGCTGCAGGACGCGTGCGTCCAGGCCGGCGTGCCGGCGATCTCGATCTGGGCCGCGGTGCCGCACTACGTATCCCAGCCACCGTCTCCCAAGGCGACTTTGGCGCTGCTGCACCGGGTCGAGGAGGTGCTCGACGTCGAGGTGCCGCTCGGCGGGCTGCCCGAACAGGCCGAGGAGTGGCAGCGCACGGTCACCGAGATGGCCAACGAGGACGAGGACGTCCGCAACTACGTGCGGGCCCTCGAGGAGCGCGGCGACGCCGACGACGGCCTCAACGAGACCAGCGGCGAGGCCATCGCCGCCGACTTCGAACGCTACCTGCGGCGGCGCCGGCCGGGCGGCCCGACCCTTGGCGGCGGGCAGTCCGGGGTGTGAGCTCCGGCAGGCTGGCGGTTGCGGGCCTGTACGCGGGCGGGTTTCTCGGCCCGTTCGCCGGCGGCGTCACCGTGTCGATGCTGCCCGAGCTGGGGGCCGACTTCGGGGTGTCGGCGCAGACCGCGTCGGCCTCGCTGACCGCCTACCTGGTGCCGTTCGCCGCGCTGATGCTGATCTCCGGCACGCTCGGGGCGCGGTGGGGCACGCGGCGCAGTGTCGTGACGGCGTACCTGGTCTACGTGGTCAGCTCGGTGCTGTGTGCCGTGGCGCCGTCGTTCTGGCTGTTCCAGGCCGGCCGCATGGTGCAGGGCGCGGCCAACGCGTTCACCATGCCGCTGCTGCTGGCCACGGTCGCCGCGAGCACCCCGCGCGAGCGGCTCGGCCGGGCGCTCGGCCTGTTCTCGTCGCTGCAGGCGGCCGGCAACACCAGCGCGCCGCTGCTCGGCGGGCTCGCCGCGGAGGCGACCTGGCGGCTGGCCTTCCTCGGCGTCGCCGCGGTCGCCCTCGTGCTGGCCGCCATCGGGTTGCCCAAAGAGATCTCCGAGCAGCGGACCGACGAGCCGGTTCGGCTGCGCGCCGCGTGGCGGCCGGAGACGGTGCTGACCGGGATGGGAGCGCTGGTCGGGTGGGCCTGCCTCGGCGGGGTGTCGTTCCTGGTGGCGTTCCGGATGCAGGACGCGTTCGGGCTGGGCGCCGGGCCGCGCGGCGTGCTGCTCACCGGGTTCGGCGTGCTCGGCCTGCTCACCGCGCGGGCGGTCGGGCGGTTGATCGACCGGATCGGCGGCCGGCGGTCGACGCTGATCGGCGCGCTGGCCGGGGCCGGGCCGGTCGCGCTGGTCGGCGTGCTGCCCTCGCTGGCGGCCGTGGCGGCGCTGTGGGCGTCGGCCGGAGTGGCGGCGCAGTTCCTGCTCGTCGGGCTGAACACGCTGGTGCTGTCCGGTGACGGTGACAACCCGTCGGGCGCGCTGTCGGTGGTCCAGGCATTCCGGTTCTTCGGCCAGGCCCTCGCACCGGTGGCGTTCACCCCGATCTACCACGCGTCGCCGGCGGCCTCGTTCCTGATTCCCGCCGCGCTGCTGGTGATCAGCGTTCCGGCGGCCCTTCGGCTCATTCGGCGAGCGCGATCCCGAGCAGGGCGTCCACCGCGGTTCGGATGAGGGTGGGGGCGTCGGGGTCGCGGCCGCGGCCGGCCATCGCCTCGGCGGCCCAGGCGTCGACGGCCAGCAGGGCGCGCGGGGTGTCCAGGTCGTCGGCGAGGTGGGTGCGCAGGCGCGCCACGGTGTCCTCGGCGCTCGGCCCGGCGGGCAGGGCGGTGGCCGCACGCCAGGTGGCCAGCCGGGCGGCGCCGGCCTCCAGCAGGGCGGGCGTCCAGTCGCGGTCGGCGCGGTAGTGGCCGTCGAGCAGGGCCAGCCGGATCGCCATCGGGTCGACCCTGTCGCCGCGCAGCCGGGACACGAACACCAGGTTGCCGCGCGACTTGGACATCTTCTCGCCGTCCAGGCCGATCATCCCGGCGTGCACGTAGTGCCGGGCGAACGGGTGCTGGCCGGTCAGCGCCTCGGCGTGCGCGGCGCTGAACTCGTGGTGCGGGAAGATCAGGTCCGAGCCGCCGCCCTGGACGTCGAAGCCCATGCCCAGCCGGTTGAGGGCGATCACGCTGCACTCCACGTGCCAGCCGGGCCGGCCCGAGCCCAGCTCGCCGTCCCAGCACGGCTCCCCCGGCCGGGCCGCCCGCCACAACACGGGGTCCAGCGGGTGCCGCTTGCCCGGCCGGTCCGGGTCCCCGCCGCGCTCGGCGAACAGCGCCCGCATCGTCGGCTCGTCTTCGTTCGATACCGACCCGAACCAGGCCGTGGCCGAATGGTCGTAGTAGACGTCCGGGAAGCCCTCGTCGGCCCGGTAGGCCACGCCGTCGGCGAGCAGCTTGGCCACCACCTCGGTGATCTCCGGGATCGCCTCGACCGCCCCGACGTAGTCGCGCGGCGGCAGCACCCGCAGCGCCTCCATGTCCTCCCGGAAAAGCGCGGTCTCCCGCATCGCCAGCACCATCCAGTCGGCCGAGTCCCGCTCGGCGCGCTCGAGCAGTGGATCGTCCACATCGGTCACGTTCTGCACGTAGTGGACGGCGTGGCCGGCGTCCAGCCACAGCCGGTGCACCAGATCGAAGGCCAGATAGGTGGCGGCGTGGCCGAGATGCGTGGCGTCGTACGGGGTGATTCCGCAGACGTACATGGTGGCGGTGTGCCCCGGCGTGGTCGGGCGCAGCTCCCGCGTCGCGGTGTCGAACAACCGCACCGGCATGGGGATCCCCGGGACACGCGGGACCGGGTGGGATTGCCAACTCTGCATGACTCGACAGTAAACGTCCGCTCTGGGGCGGTGTTAACGGCGGAGAGTGGTCGACGATCGTCGTCCTACCCAATTTGGAGGAAAGTGTGTGACCCGCGTCACGGCAGCCGGCCGCCCGGCGATGGACGAATAGCCGACGAGCCCACCGACGATGAGGGATGGATGAGATGACCGAACCTGTTGCCGGCGAACCGACCGGCCGCTATCTCGTGCTGCTCGAGGACGACGCGGTCGACGCCGGGGCGCGGGAGTTGAACCGGGTGGCCGGGATCCGGGCGCTGAGCACCCGCGACGTGGGACCGGACCACACCGGCCCGCTGATCATGCCCGAGCTGGGGGTCGCCGTGGTCAGCGCCGACGGCGCGCAGTTGCACGCGCTGGCGGGGGCGGCCGCCGGCGCCGGTCCCATCTCGATCGTCGAGCCGGAGCGGGTGGTGTACGCGCTCGAACCGGCGGCGCCCCTGGTCGAGGAGCCACCGCGGACCGCCGACGAGACCACGTTCACCTGGGGACTGCAGGCCGTGGGCGCGTCGACCAGCGCCGCGACCGGCGAGGGCATCCGCATCGCCGTGCTGGACACCGGCCTCGACCTGCAGCACCCGGACCTGGCCGGGCGCACCCTCGTCAGCCGGTCGTTCATCCAGGGCGAGGAGGTGCAGGACGGCCACGGGCACGGCACGCACTGCATCGGCACCTCGTGCGGGCCGCGGCAGGTGACCGACGGGCCCGGCTACGGCGTGGCCTACCGGGCGGAGATCTACGCCGGCAAGGTGCTCAGCAACCGCGGATCCGGGGCGGACGGCGGGATCCTGGCCGGCATCGACTGGGCGATCACCAACGGCTGCGCGGTCGTGTCGATGTCGCTCGGCGCGCCGACCCGGCCGGGGCAGCCGTTCTCCCAGATCTACGAGCGGGTCGCCACCAGGGCCCTGGCCAGCGGCACGCTGATCGTGGCCGCGGCGGGCAACGACAGCAGCCGGTCGGACGGGCTCATCGCCCCGCTGAGCCACCCGGCCAACTGCCCGTCGATCCTGGCGGTCGGCGCGATCGACGTGCACGTCGCCATGGCCGACTTCTCCTGCGGCACGGTGGATCACGGGTGCGGGGTCGACCTGGTCGGCCCCGGCGTCGACGTGCACTCGGCCTGGCCGATGCCGCAGCGCACCCGGCGGATCAGCGGCACCAGCATGGCCACCCCGCACGTCGCCGGCGTCGCCGGGCTCGTCGCGCAGGCCACCGGGGCGCGCGCGTACGAGCTGTGGGCGCGCCTCGTCCAGACGGCGAAGCGGCTCCCGCTGCCGTCGACGGATGTAGGGTCGGGACTGGTACAAGCCCCCTAGAGCTCGCCGCGGAGGCGCCGGTGGACCAGGCCGACAACCCGGTCAGCGTCGTCGTCTCGGTCGCCGACGATCACCTCGACTCGTTCGCCGAGGTGGTCACCGACCTGCGCCGGGCCGGCCTGCGGGTGGACGACGTGCTGGCCACGGTCGGCATGGTCACCGGCACCATCGCCGCGGACTCGGTCGAGGCCCTCGACGCGGTGCCCGGCGTCGCCGAGGTCGAATGCCAGCACGCGCACCGGCTCCCACCCCCCGAGTCGGACGTCCAGTGACCGTCGCTCGTGGACCGGCTGTCCTGATCGGTCCGCGCCGTTCGTCTGAGAGGTGACCCTCGCCGGCCGGCCGGACCGGCGCCGGCCGAGATCGTGGCGGCGGTGCGACCCCGGCTGGCGGCGGACGCGGTTGTTGCCCGGGAGTAGCGTCGGGGTGTGACCAGGGTTGGAGGGGCAGCATGACCGAGCAGAAGCGTGGCCGAATCAAGATCGCGAGAAGTGCGAAGCGGGTGCGGGCGTTTCTCGCTGGGCGGCTCGTGGTGGACACCGTGAGCCCGATGCTGGTGTGGGAGGTTCCCTACTACCCGACCTACTACGTGCCGCTGGACGACCTGCGGGCGAAGCTGGAGACCAACGGGGAGACCAGCCACTCGCCGAGCCGGGGGGACGCCACCGGCTACGACGTGGTGGTGGACGGGCACACCGCGAAGGCCGCGGCGCTGCGGTACGTCGACTCGCCCATCCCGGAACTGCGGGACCTGGTCCGGCTGGAGTGGAACGCGATGGACGAGTGGTTCGAGGAGGACGAGCCCGTCTACGTCCACCCGCGCGATCCGTACAGCCGGGTGGACATCCTGGCCAGCAGCCGGCACGTGGTGGTGGAGGTGGACGGGGTGCGGGTGGCCGACTCGCGGTCGCCGCGCATCCTGTTCGAGACCGGGCTGCCGGCGCGGTACTACCTGCCGCTGGTCGACGTGCGGATGGACCTGCTGCGGCCGTCGACCACGCGGACCCGGTGCCCGTACAAGGGAACGGCGTCGTACTGGAGCGTGGCCATCGGCGACGTCGTGCACGAGGACCTGGTGTGGTGCTACCGCGCCCCGGTTGCCGAGTCGCAGAAGATCGCCGGGCTGGCCTGCTTCTACAACGAGAAGGTCGACATCTACCTCGACGGCGAGTTGCAGGATCGACCCCAGACGCCGTTCAGCTGACGGGATGCCTCCGGGTCTTGGTGGCCACGACCAGGACGGCCGCGAGCAGCACGAGGTTCTTGACGACGAACTCGCCCTCGACCGTGAGACGCAACGGGTTGCCGGCTTGGAAAGCCACGTCGGGCACCATGACCAGAACGCCGAACGTGCCCAGCATGTGTGCGACGAACAGCGGCAGGGCGAACACGAGCCCCCGGCCGAGCATCAACCACAGGCCCAAGACCACCTCGAACGCGCCCATGGCCGGTATGAACCAGCCGGGGTCGGCCCACGGGGTCGTCGCCTCGACCAGCGCGCTGACCGGAGTCGTCGCGGTCAGCTTCAACGCCCCGAACCACACGTACACGACGCCGAGCGCGATGCGAAGCACCGCCAGGCTTCGTCGACGGGTCAACCGCAGCAGCCAGGAGGCGAGCTGCCGGATCTGATCCTGGCCGCGCTGCGGAACCGCGTTGACATCGAAGCGATCGCGCGAATCGGTGATAGTCATTTCCTGCTCCTTCGACACTGACCGACATTCGCGAACAGGAGCGCGCGGCACCTCGTCCTGATACCGAACGGGTGCGGGTCTGCCCGTTGGGGCAGGCGTGGTCAGGACTGGGCGCGCATCCGATCCAGCTCGTCGAGCGCGCGGAGGATTCGCTTCTCCGACACCGGGTACGGGGTGCCGAGGGTCTGGGCGAAGTAGCTGATCCGCAGCTCCTCGATCATCCAGCGGATGTCGCGCAGCTGCTGGCTGGGCGGCAGCTGGGCGGCCCGGCGCCGGTACTCCTGGTGCACCCGGTGGACGGAGTCCATCCAGTCGGCGTCGCGGTCGGGACGCTCGGGCAGCTTTTCCAGGCGGCGGGCCATGCCCTGCAGGTAGCGGACCAGGTCGGGCAGCCGGGCGAAGCCGGTCGCGGTGATGAACCCGCGGTACACCAGGGCGTTGCGCTGCGCCCGCAGGTCGGCGACGGCGTCGGCGAACCGCGGCCCGGTCGTGGCGGCGAGCCGGGCGTCGACGTCCTGTGTGGACGCCAGGATGCGGCGGACCGTGGTGATCACCTCGTACGCCGTGTCGGCCAGGTCCGGGCGGACGGCGTCGCGGAGCGCGCCGAAGCCGTCCCGGTTCCACGCCGGGCCGCCGGCCGCGGCGATCAGTGTGTCGGCGGCGCAGTTGACGCAGTCGTCGAGCAGGTCGGCGACCCCGTTGTGCGGGTTCCCGGACAGGGTCAGCTTGGCGTCGTTGGGCAGTCGCCGCACGATGCTCTTGATCGGGGACGGGACGGTGAGCAGGACCAGCCGCCGGGTGCCGCGCCACATCCGGGCGCGCTGCTCGGCCTCGGTGTCGAACAGCCGGACCGCCACGGTGTCGCCCTCGTCGACCAGGGCCGGGTAGGCGGTCACCACCAGGCCGTGGTTCGAGCGCTCGACGGTCCGCGGCAGCTCGTCGAAATCCCAGTCGGTCAGGCCGGTGCGCTCGATGCCGTGCGCCACGGTGGACAGTGCAGCGCGGACCTCGGATCTGAGCCGTTGCTTGAGCGCGGGCAGGTCCTTGCCCTCGGCCAAGGTGCGGTCCTGCTCGTCGACCACGCGGAAGGTGGCCTTCAGGTGCTCGGGCACCGCGGCGAGCCGCCAGGCGTCGCGCGGGACGGGCACCCCGGTCATTCGCTGCAGCTCGTGCCCGATCTCGTCCAGCCGCGGCGCGTCCGTCCCTTGGAGACGGTCGAGCACGGCCTTGGCGAAGTCCGGCACCGGGACGAAGTTGCGGCGCAGCTGCTTGGGCAGCGAGCGGATCAACGCGGTGACCAGCTCCTGGCGCAGGCCGGGAACCTGCCAGGGCAGCCCGTCGCCGGCGAGCTGGTTGAGCACCGCGACCGGGACCCGCACGGTCACCCCGTCGTCGCGCTCCCCCGGCTCGAACCGGTAGGACAGTGGAAGCTCAAGGCCGTTGTGCCGCAACGAATCCGGGAAGTCCTGCGGGCGGAACTCGCGGGCGTCGGCGTTGATCAGCTGCTCGCGGTCGAGGGTCAGCAGGTCCGGCTGGGTCCGGCTGGCCTTCTTCCACCACGAGTCGAAGTGCCGGGCGGAGACCACCTCCGCGCCGATCCGCTCGTCGTAGAAGTCGAACAGGGTCTGCTCGTCGATCAGGATGTCGCGGCGCCGGGCCCGGTGCTCAAGCTCCTCGACCTCGCCGATCAGCGCGCGGTTGCGGTGGAAGAACGCGTGCCGGGTGCGCCAGTCCCCCTCGACCAGCGCGTGCCGGATGAACAGCTCGCGGGACAGCCCGGGGTCGACGCGGCCGTAGTTGACCGTGCGGCCGACGACGACCGGCAACCCGTAGAGCGTGACCTTCTCGGTGGCCAGCACGGCGCCGCGCTCGGCCGACCAGCGCGGCTCGGAGTAGCTGCGCTTGACCAGGTGCTCGGCCAGCGGCTCGACCCACTCCGGCTCGATGCGGGCGGCGACCCGGCCCCACAGCCGGGTGGTCTCGACCAGCTCGGCGGCCATCACCCAGCGCGGGGTCTTCTTGAACAGCGCCGATCCCGGGAAGATCCCGAACCGGGAGTTGCGGGCGCCGACGTAGTCGCGGGTGGCCGGGTCCTTCATGCCGATGTGCGACAGCAGCCCGGCCAGCAGGGCCGTGTGGATCCTGCGGGGTTCGGCGGGCTCCTTGTTCATCGTCACGCCGAGGCCCTTGCCCACCTGGCGGAGCTGGCTGTAGAGATCCTGCCATTCGCGCACCCGCAGGTAGTTCAGGAACTCCGTCTTGCACAGCTTGCGGAACCGGTTGGAGGACAGCTCCTTCTGCTGCTCGGCAAGGTAGTTCCAGAGGTTGAGCAGCGTCAGGAAGTCGGAGTCCTGGTCGGCGAACCGCGCGTGCTTCTGGTCGGCGGCCTGCTGGTGCTCGGCCGGGCGCTCCCTCGGGTCCTGGATGGACAGTGCGGCGGCGATCACGGTGACCTCGTGCACGCAGCCCTCGCGGTCGGCCGCCAGCACCATCCGGGCCAGCCGCGGGTCGATCGGGAGCTGGGCCAGCTTGCGACCGACCGGCGTGAGGTCCTTTTTGGACTTGTCGAGCGCGCCGAGCTCGACGAGCAGGTTGAGGCCGTCGGAGATGTGCCGCCGGTCCGGCGGGTCGATGAACGGGAAGGCCTCGATGTCGCCGAGGTCGGCGGCGATCATCTGCAGGATCACCGACGCCAGGTTGGTGCGGACGATCTCCGGGTCGGTGAACTCGGGCCGGGCGGCGTAGTCGTCCTCCGTGTACAGCCGGATGCAGATCCCGTCCGAGGTGCGCCCGCAGCGGCCGGCCCGCTGGTTCGCGCTCGCCCGGGAGATCGGCTCGATCGGCAGGCGCTGCACCTTGAGCCGGTTGCTGTACCGGGAGATCCTGGCCGTGCCGGGGTCGATCACGTACTTGATCCCCGGCACGGTCAGCGAGGTCTCGGCCACGTTGGTGGCCAGCACGATCCGCCGTCCCCGGTGCGGCTGGAAGACCCGGTGCTGCTCGGCCGCGGAGAGCCTGGCGTACAACGGAAGGATCTCCGTGTCGGGCAGGTTCCGGCTCTGCAGGGCGTCGGCGGTGTCCCGGATCTCGCGCTCGCCGGACAGGAAGACCAGGATGTCGCCGGGCTTCTCGGCGTTGAGCTCGTCGACCGCGTCCACAATCGCCTGGACCTGGTCGCGGTCGGAGTCCTCGCCGGGGTCGTCGGGGTCCACGATCGGCCGGTACCTGACCTCCACCGGGTACATCCGCCCGGACACCTCGATGACCGGCGCATCGTCGAAGTGCCGGGCGAACCGCTCGGGGTCGATCGTGGCCGAGGTGATGATCACCTTCAGGTCGGGCCGGCGCGGCAGCAACTGCTTGACGTACCCCAGGATGAAGTCGATGTTCAGGCTGCGCTCGTGCGCCTCGTCGATGATCAGCGTGTCGTACTGCCGCAGCATCCGGTCCGACTGGATCTCCGCCAGCAGGATCCCGTCGGTCATCACCTTGACCAGCGTGCTCTCGCTCGCCTTGTCGGTGAACCGGACCTTCCACCCCACCGCCCCGCCCAGCGGGATGTCCAGCTCCTCGGCGATCCGCTCCGCCACCGTCCGCGCCGCGATCCGCCGCGGCTGCGTGTGCCCGATCGTCCCCCGAACCCCCCGTCCCAGCTCCAGGCACATCTTCGGGATCTGCGTCGTCTTCCCAGATCCGGTCTCCCCCGCGATGATCACGACCTGGTTGTCCCGGATCGCGCGCAGAATGTCCTCGCGCCGCCCGGTGATCGGCAGCTCCGCCGGATAGCTGACCGCGGGCACCCCGGCCCGCCTGCTCTCCAGCCGCCGCTGCGCCGCCTCGATCTCCGCGCCGATCTCCGCCAGCGCCGCCGCCCTCGCCTCCCCATCCCTGAGCTTGCGCACCCCATCCAGCCGACGCCGCAGACGCCGCTCGTCGCGCAACATCAGCTCGGGAAGGCGAAGCCGGGTGTCGATGTCCATACCGCCATCCAGGCTAACGGCCCACGCTAACCGGTAACCGTCCGAGCGCCGTGAGCGACATAATCGAGCGTCGTCCATACATCGCGCGAGGGGGCTCGAGATCACCGGACTGGAGACGGCGGCGGTCAAGGTCGGCCAGGCGGTCGCCCAGCACGCCGCCCGGGAATGGCTGCGCCGCCACCGCAACGCCTCCGAGCGCACCGCCACATTGGCCGAGCTCGCGGCCGCGGAGCTGAGCAGCCCGCTGCGCCGCGCCAAGCTTGACCACGCCCTCGAGGGCATCGGTTACCAGGCCGCCGAGCAGCTCGAGCCGTTCCTGGCCGGCGAGTTCGGCGCGCTCCGCGACAACGAGATCGCCGCCGCGGTGGACGCCGCCGTCGACGCTCTCCGCGCGACCGACCTGTCCGACCAGGCACTTTTCGCCGCCGACGCCGACCCTGAGGCGCTGGCCCGCGGAATCCGCCGGCAACTGCCCGATCAGCCGCGCCAGGCCGGCCTGTCCGAGCCGGCCACCGTCCTGTACGCGCGCGTTCTGGACCAGGGCTGCCGATACCTGATCCAGGTCGTCCGCCAGCTCCCGGCCTTCCAGTCTCGCGCCGTGGCCGAGGTCCTCGACCGGCTGTCCACAGTGGCCGGTCAGCTGTCCGACATCCTCGCGCACACCCCACGGACCAGCCTGGACGCCCCCCGTGGTACCACCCACGACGACGAGTTCCGCGCGGAGTACCTGCGTTACCTGGCCAGTTCGCTCGACCGGCTCGACCTTCTCGGCCTCAGCATGCGCCACCGTCCCCGCCTGGCGCTGAGCGTCGCCTACCTGAGCCTGACGGTGTCCGAACGGGACAGTCGAGAGCACCAGTCTCGGCCGGGCACGGATCGCCTCGCGGAGCACTGGTTCGGCCGGACCGCGGACCGCGACCGGACCAGCACGGTCCGCGTGGAGGCCGCCATCGGCGCCGCCCGGCGGACGCTGGTCCGCGGTGAGGCGGGCTCGGGCAAGACGACCCTGCTCGACTGGCTCGCCGTCACGGCCGCGCGCGGCGGCTTCACCGACGCGCTGGCCGGCTGGAACGGCTGCGTGCCGTTTCCGGTGCGGCTGCGCCGATACGTCGACTCCGACCTGCCGCGGCCCGAGCAGTTCCTCGACAACGCGGCGAGCTGGCTGGCCGGGATCATGCCCGAGGGCTGGGTACACCGCTGCCTGCGTTCGGGAAGGGCCCTGGTGCTGGTCGACGGCGTCGACGAGGTGCCGGCCGCGAAACGCCACTCGGTTCGCCGGTGGCTGGGCGAGCTGGTCACCGCCTACCCGACCGCTCGGGTCGTGGTGACCGCGCGACCCGCGGCCGCCGAGGAACGGTGGCTGGCCGAGGAGGGCTTCGGCTCCGTCGTGCTGGAGCAGATGTCCGCGAGCGACGTGCGGCTGTTCCTGGACCGCTGGCACGAGGCCGCGGCCAGCGCCGAGTCGCTGCCGTGCGAGCCGAGCGAGCTGCGGGACGCGCAGCGCCGGCTGCTCGCCCAGCTCGACGCCCGGCCACACCTGCGCGCGCTGGCCGCCAACCCGCTGCTGTGCGCGATGCTCTGCGCGCTGAACCTCGTGCGCAGCGCGGAGCTGCCGCGCAACCGGATGGAGCTGTACCGGGCGGCCATCGCCATGCTCGTGGACCTGCGGGACGCCGAGCGCAACATCGCCGGACTGCTCGACGTGACCGAGAAGACCGTGCTGCTGCGCGACCTGGCCTGGCGGCTCACCCTGGGAAACCGCACCGAGCTGCACCGGAACCGGGCGCTCGGTTACGTGACACGCAAGCTGCTTGCGATGCCCAACGTGGACGAGCGGGCGGAAGCGATCCTCGACCACCTCCTGGAGCGCAGCGGCGTGATCCGCGAACCGGTGCCGGGCCGGGTCGACTTCGTGCACCGCACGTTCCAGGAGTTCCTGGCGGCCAGCGAAGCCACCGAAGAGGAGCACATCGACACGCTGGCCAGCCACGCGCACCTCGACGCGTGGCGGGAGACCATCGTGATGGCCTGTGGCCACGCCAAGCGCTCGCAGCTGCGGGAGCTGCTGACCGCGATCCTGGACCGGGCCGACGCCGAGCCCCGCCACGCCCGCCACCTGAGACTTCTGGCGGCGGCCTGCCTGGAAACGATCACCGACCTGGACCCGGACGTCCGGCAGCGCGTCGACCAGATGATCAACAACCACCTCGTGCCGCCGAGGGGTATCCGGGAGACCCGTTCCCTTTCCGCGATGGGCCACCGGGTCCTGCGCTACCTGCCGTCGAGCCTCGACGAGCTGTCCGATGCCGCCGCGGCGGCCACCGTGCGCGCGGCCGCCCTGACCTACAACTCCGAGGCAATGACCCGGCTGGCCCGCTACGCCCAAGATCAGCGGCCGGCGGTCCAGCGCGAGATCGTCGACGCCTGGCAGTACTTCGATCCGCAGCGTTACGCCGACGAAGTCCTGGCCAACATGCCGGTCCGGGACGGCTTCCTCACCATTCGAACAAAGCGACTCCTGCCCCATGTCGGCAGGCTCGGCAACGTCTCCCGACTAGACATTTATCTTCCGGAGCATGAGATGGTCGAGGACCTGAGCATGCTGACCGACTTGCCACCGGTAGAGCACTTCAGGTCCTTTACCTGCGCCGGAACAATCGATCTCGCTCCGCTAGCCGGTCAGCCGAAACTTGTGAACGTGATTCTTCAGGGCGCCGATCGCTACACCGGCGTGTCGGCACTGCGCAGGCTGTCCGCATTGCATACATTGATCCTCTTCACGAACAAGCCATGGCGGAGCGTTGGGTTCATGCGGCACTTGCGGGACATCCGCGTCCTGGCGCTGAACAGGTTGCAGAACATCACCGACTTCGAGGCACTCAGGGAGTTCCACCGGCTGGAGATCCTCGCACTGTACGAATGTCCTCACCTTCGTACGATTGATGTCATTCGGCACCTACGCGGATTACGCATCCTGCACCTGGCCGGATGCAGGATCGACAACGTCGCAAGTCAGGTGGTCGACGCGTTTCCATACATCCGGGAACTGAACCTGCGCGACGTCGACGATCTGACCGATCTCACCCCGCTGAGCCAACTCAAGTTGACCATGTTGCAGGTCGGCGGCCCAGCGAGTGATCTCCGTCCGCTCGCCGCGATCACGACACTTCGTGACCTGTGGCTGTCAGGAGACAAGGAATACCAAGGGCTGGACCGGCTTCCCGCTCGGGTGAAGATCCATTATTACTGACGTCAAAGCGTGCCGGCCGCGACCAGGACGATGGTGCGGACCTGGGTGATGATGTCGGTGCGGTTCCGGATGAAGGTGGGGTCCGTGATCTCGGTGGTGTTGCCTGGGGCGAAGGTGAGGACCGGGGTGTGGATGTGGCCGCCGGGGACGTCGGCGCGGACGGCGTCGCGGAGCAGGGTGGTGCGGTAGGCGATCTCGTTGGACAGGAAGTTGCCGCCGCCGCCCTGGCGGGCCTCGGAACCGGGGGTGGGGCCGTTGGGTTGGGTGACCGGATCGGTGGCGCCGGCGGGGATCTCGACGACGGTGGTGTTGTCGAAGACCGGGAAGCGGCCGGTGGGGGTGGCGACGATGTCGGCGAAGGGCAGCGTGGTGGGGACGAACTCGGGGGCGGGCAGGACGGTGGGAACGCCGGCGGGAATCGGGATGGGGCCGGTGCGGGACAGGTTGAGGTTGTCCGGGAAGCCGCCGCGCCAGCGGCCGTTGTAGCGCTCGATGTCGAACCGCTCGGGGCGGCCCTGGCTGACCGTGGCGAACATGTCGACCTTGCGGCGGCCCGGCAGCAGGTGGGGCAGGAACGTGCGCTCGACAATGCCGGTGGCGAACGGGTCCCAGTTGACCGGGAACATGGCGGTCTCGATCCTGGCCGGGCCGGACGCGGTCTGGACCATGGTGCCGTCCAGGGTCAGCGCGGTGGCGCCGGAGGGGTTGCTGCGGCGGATGTCGACGTCGAGCACGAACGGGTCGAAGCCGCTTATCAGGATGCGGTTGATGCCGCGGCCGGCCGGGAAGTGCACGGTGTCCTGGCCGCGGGAGGTGGTTTCGAGGGAGTCAAGCAGCGCCTCGCGCTCGGCGGCGGACAGCGGGAAGGTGGGCGTCCACTGGCGCAGCAGGCGGGCGAGCGTGAGCCGGGCCCAGTAGAGCGGGCGGTCGTCGGTGCGGTCGAGGCCAAGCGCGGGGGCGCGGCCCTGGGCGCGGTCGACGGCGGCGGTCCACAGGAACCGGCCCGCGGCGGCGACCACGGTCTTGGCAAGGCGGCGGTCGTGGGTGGTGCACAGGGCCTCGCCGAACACCGGGGCGAACCGGTCGAAGCCGGTGATGCGCAGGATCTCCTGCGGCACCGGGCGGGTGAGGCGCTGCTCCTCGACGGACAGCGGGGCCGCGGGGTCGAAGCAGTCGGCGGCGCTCGGGGCGGCCGTGGCGGCGGGCACGCCGGCCAGACCCAGCACGGCGGCCAGCGCGACAACGAGCAGGGATCGCATCGAAGGCTCCTCGGTTCGGCTTCGCCAGCCATCCTTACCCCACCCGGCCACCCCGGGGCCATAACACTTGGCCACAGATCTGGCGAATGGACGTGCACAGGATCTTCACAGCACGACCGCACGGCCCGCACACCGAGATCCCTAGAGTCGGCGGCATGCGAGAACGTCAGCGGCGCGTCCTGATCGTCGAGGACGAGCCGACGATCGCCGACTCGGTGGCCGCGCGGCTGCGGGCGGAGGGGTTCGCGGTGCACGTGGCCAGGGACGGGCCGGGCGGGGTGGCCGCGGCCGCGTCGACCCGGCCCGACGTCGTCGTGCTGGACGTGATGCTGCCGGGGTTCGACGGGCTCGAGGTGTGCCGGCGGATCCAGGCGGAGCGGCCGGTGCCGGTGCTCATGCTCACCGCGCGCGACGACGAGACCGACGTGCTGGTGGGGCTGGCGGTGGGCGCGGACGACTACCTCACCAAGCCGTTCTCCATCCGGGAGCTGGCGGCGCGGGTGCACGCGCTGCTGCGCCGGGTGGACCGGGTGGTCGAGGACCCGGCGCCGATCGTGCTGGGCGACCTGGAGATCAACCCGGCGCAGCGGCGGGTGCGGCGGGCCGGGGACGAGGTGCACCTCACGCCCACCGAGTTCGACCTGCTCGTCCACCTGGCGCAGCGCCCCCGGGCGGTGCAGCCGCGGGAGCGGTTGCTCGCCGAGATCTGGGGGTGGGGCGACGGGGCGGGGACGCGGACGGTCGACAGCCACGTCAAGGCGCTGCGCCGCAAGCTGGGCGCGGACCTGATCCGGACCGTGCACGGGATCGGCTACGCGCTGGAGGTCGGCGAATGAGGGCGCTCGACCCGGTCCCCCGGATCAAGGTGAAGCTGGCCATCCTGATGGTGGCCTCGGGCGCCGTCGCCTTCGGCTACTTCTGGTGGCAGATCGGCTGGTTGCCGCCTAAGACGGTGCTCACGGCCATGGCGCTAGCCTTGATCACGTCACAGGTGCTGGCGCACGGCATGACCAGGCCGCTGCGCGAGATGACCGCTGCCGCACAGGCCATGGCCCGCGGCGACTACACCCGGCGGGTGCGGGCCACCTCCCGCGACGAGGTCGGCCAGCTCGCCGACGCGTTCAACCGGATGAGCGCGGACCTGGCCGCGGCCGACCGGCAGCGGCGCGAGCTGATCGCCAACGTGTCGCACGAGCTGCGCACGCCGATCTCGGCGCTGCGGGCCGTGCTGGAGAACCTGGTCGACGGGGTGACCACGCCGGACGGGGCGACGCTGCGCACCGCGCTCGCGCAGAGCGAGCGGCTCAGCGGGCTGGTCACCGACCTGCTCGACCTGTCCCGGATCGACGCGGGCGCGATATCGTTGAACCGCAAGGTGTTCGACCTCGGACCGCTGCTGTCCGAAGTGGTCGCCGAGGCGGAGGTGAACGCGGCCGCGGCCGGGCGTACGGTGCGCATCGCGGCCGAGGTCGACCCGCCGGGCGCGACCGCGTACGCCGACCGGGCGCGGCTGCACCAGGTTCTGGTCAGCCTGCTGGACAACGCGGTGACCCACGGCCCAGCGGACGGCCGGGTCCAGGTGCTGGCGCGCACCGCGGGCGACCGGCTGACCATCGAGGTGCGCGACGAGGGGCCCGGGATCGCGCCCGAGGAACGCGATCGCGTGTTCCAGCGGTTCGCGCGGGGGGAGCGGGCCACCGGGGGCGGCACCGGGCTCGGGTTGGCCATCGCCCGCTGGGTGGTGGAGCTGCACGGCGGCACGATCGCGGTGCTCGACGCGAAGTCGCTCCACAATGGACAGTCTAGCATCCAGCTCACCTTGCCGAGGAACCCATGACCGCCTTACCCGGTACGCCGTTGCCCGGTGCTCTCGACCTTCCGGTGTTGACCCACGACGCCGCCCCGCCGGCCGTGCTCGGCGCGTCGGGGATCGCCGGGCTGGCGGCGGCCGTCGCCGTGCCGGTCGACCGGCCGGGGGTCGGGTG
>NZ_DASZCQ010000277.1:0-43997 GCF_035942955.1 Actinophytocola sp.
GTCCTGCCCGCCATTCCAGCCGCTGTGGCGGCCGGACCCGCGGCCGGGGGCACCGCGTTCTGGGCGGCCGTGGTGATGGCCGCCCCCGCCGCGCCGGCCACCGTCGCCCCGATCGCCGCGGCCGTGCCGGGACCGATCGCCGCGGCCATACCCGGTCCCAGTGCTGCCACCGCCGCGGTGGCGGCGGCCTGGGCGCCGCCCGGAGGTGCGCCGGCTGCCGCGGCGACGCCGACGGACACGAGGCCGGCTACGGCGGCGTGTGCCATGTCGATGCCGTCTCCCGCCAGTGCCGCCGCGGACTTGGCCCCGTCGGCGTGGGCCAGCGTGCCGCCGGCCGCCACGCTGCACGCGCTGACCGCGCCGTGCGTGACCGCGGTGCTGGCGATGGTGTCGAGCTGTGCCGGGGTGAGTCCGAGAACGGCGGTGACCGAGATCTGGTTGGCGGCGGCGCGCACCCCGCGGAACACCTGGCCCCTGCGGTCGCGCTGGGACTGCGCCTCGCTCACCAGCAGCCGGATGGAGCCGCCGTCCGGTCCGGCCGTCTGCGACGACTCTCCGCCCAGCGTCAGCCCCGCCGCCTGATATCCGGTGAGGTAGTGCCGGATGGGGGGAAGCGGCGGTGTGGGCGGCACATCGGGGTGCTGGTCCGCGGCATTGGCCCCCACCGGGTGCTCCGGGTAGCCGTCGAGCGAGTTGGTCGTCTCCGGGAACGGGTGCCAGTACCTGTTGCGCCGGCCGCAGGAGATGAACGCCGCGCTCGGCCGCAGCATGGTCAGGAACGTTCGGGAGGACGCCGTGGCCGCGCCGTGGTGGCTGGTCTTCATGGCGAGCACCCGCCCGGTCGCGTCGTTCGTCCGGTTGATGAACGCCACCACCCCCGGGTTCGGCTGCGGGGGAGCGGTGTGCAGCGTGGCGAGCCCGTCCTCCTGGGCGCGCTCGAGGTCGCCGGCGATGTAGTAGCGGAACTGGTTGAACTCGAGCAGAAAGCCCAGGCTCTTCGCGTTGTCCTGTTCTTTGGCGCTCTCCAACCGCGCAATCTGGGCGTCGGTCATGCGCAGCGGGCCGTTGAAGATGTCCACTGTGGAGATGAACCGCGCCGGTCCGGCGACCTGCTGGACCCACTTGTTCGCCACGACGCAGCGCAGGGTCGGGTGGTTCGGGGCGTAGGCGGGTGGGGTCTCCGCCCACACCGGACCCGGCGGGCCGCTGCCTCCGTTGCCCCACAACACATCCTTGCCGAGTAGCCAGGTGGGGGGCCGGAACCCGGCCACCGCCGGCACGGCCGGGGCGATCGGCAGGGTGGGAAAGTTGTTGCCGTCGTACTGGACGATGTAGAAGCTGTTCACCCCGGCGGTCGCATGCCGCACGCCGGGCCGGGCCGCGATCGCGTTGAGGTAGACCTGGTACTTGCTGACCTTGGGCACCAAGACGCCGTACGGGTTGTTGTAGTAGTCCGTCCGGCGGGCCACGGGCAGTGAGCCGCAGTCGTAGATGATGGCGTTGTGGTATCGGGGGGTCACCGGCCGCTGCAGCAGGTTGATGATGCCGTAGTAGTGGTCCTCGTCGAAATGCGTCACCACCATGGCATGGAGCTGGATCGCGGGAGCGTTCGCGTTGATGTAGCCGTCCACGTAGCCCCCGCCGCCGGCCCGCCCGGCGTCGATCAGGACCGCCCGGGCGATCGGCGGGTTGGCGCCGACGGCCGGGTGCCGGGCGATGACCAACGTCGCGTCGCCCGAACTGCGGAGGTAGATGTGGTGGATCTCCACTGTCCAGGGCATGTCCTGCTCCCCTCACTCCCAGGCGATCCAGTCGAGGCGCAGCTGCTGGTCCCAGCCGCCGCGCAACGCGTCCAGGCGCAGGATGTTCACCATCATGTGGGTGTGGTCGACGACATTCACCGTGATCGCGAAGATGTCTGGGTAGAGCAGCCCGTCCCAGCGGATCTCGTTGCGCGCGGTCACCAGGGCCCGCGGCGCTGAGCCGAAGGGCTCGGGGAAGTTGATCCGCACCACCTTGGTCCCGCCGGTGTGCGAGCCGGCCACGAAGTGGGCCCCCTGCACCCGGTTGAACTGGTGGTTGCTGTTGATCCGCAGGCCGAGCACCTTGGCCGCACCGTTGACGAGCAGCTTGTGGCCCTGCGGATCGGTCGCCCCGATCGCCACGTTGCCGCCGCTGTCGTTGATGTACACATTGGACGCGTCCTTGCCGCCGCGGATGTAGGTGTGCTCGTCGGTGCTGTAGTTGAAGTGCGAGATCCGTTGTGTGCCACGGAAAAGTGCGGTGCCGCCGGGTGCGCTGCCGCGGGCCACGTCCAGCGTGCCGTCCGGCGCGCTCAGGCCGACCCCGACCCGGTTGCTGATCGGGTTGATCGCGAGCGGCCGGTTGCCGTGCGACTGCACCCAGCTGTAGTCCTGGTGGTACCCCAGCCGCAGGTTGGAGGCGTTGACCGGGCCGATGACGAGCGCGTTGCCGTTGCCGTCCTGGTTGGTGTGCATGATCTGCAGCCGGCCCTCCGGGGCATTCGTGTTCACCCCCACGTTGCCGGCCGACGGCATCAGCGCGATGTGATCGTTGGCGTCGTTCGAGGTGCCGATCTCGAACGTGGTCGCCTCACCGGTCCGGGGGTAGTAGCGGATCCAGGCCGCGTCGCCGGATCCCTCGGCGGGGTCCTTCGGGAACAGGATGCCGGCGGTCTCGCCGTTCCCGGCGCTCGGCATGATCGCCCCGCCGGCCACGTGCAGCTTCGCCAGCGGGGTGGCCGTGCCGATGCCGACCCGCGCGTCCACCCGCTTGTCCGGCGGCATGTCCCGGCAGACCAACGGTCCTTTCTCGACGGTGACGGCGAGGTGGCCGTCCCAGTACCCCGGCATGTTCTCGTAGTGGACGTACAGGTGGGTGTGTCCCGACGGCGGCCGGGCGATGATCCCGGTCAGGTTGACCACGATGTCCTTGCCGGGCACCAGCGCGATCTGGGTGGGAGTGGTGAGCCGCCAGGCGAGCGTCTGGCCCTGCTCGGTCGGTGGCGCGGCCACCCAACCCTCGGCCTTGACCACGATGTTCTTGAGGTCCGCCGACTTGCCGATCACCCAGTCGCCCGCCGGGCTGTCCGCCTTCTGGACGTCGAAGGACAGGACGAACGCCGAAGGTGCCGTGCGGCCGCTCGGGGTGAGCGGGATGGGCTGCTTGGAGACGTTCGCGATGCGCAGCCGCAGGTCGCTGGTGCTGGCCCCGTCGGCGATGATCGTATTGAAGCCGACGAACCCGACCTGCAGCGGGATGTGTTGCTGGCCACGGCGGTTGACGATGCTCAGGTGCCGCACCCGGCGGCCGCGCAGCGCGGACGGCTCGTCCGGATAGGACATCTCGGCGTAGCTGAGCTGGACCCGGGTGCCCCGGGTGCCGCCGACGCCGTCGGCGCCGATGTTCTGCAGGGTGAAGCCGACCGTCTCACCGGGCTTGATCTCCCGCTTGTCCTTGCAGCTCAAGGCGAACGCTACGGTTCCGTCCGGTTGGGACTGAATCCGCATGGTCCAGCCGGCCGGCCCGGTCATGGTGATCTTGCCGAGAGAACCCGCGGGCAGGGTGCCCGGCCGGAACCGGAGCTCCAGGTGGCACTTACCGCTCGCCGGGTCGACCGGCGCCAGCACGATGCTCTGGCTCGCGCTGTTGGTCACCTCCAGCCGCATGCTGTTGCCGGTCGGGTCGTCCACGATCGCCAGCACGGACTGGTCGTCCTTGTCATGCAGGCTGAACGCCAGCGGGTGGCTGCGCCGGAACGCCGCCATCGCGCTCTGGTCCTCCTCGATCACCTGCCGGATCTCCTCGGCCGAGAGGGCCCGCTCGTAGACCCGTACCGCGGCCAGCCGCCCGGCGAACCCCGCCTCGCTCAGCTCCGGCTTGGCGAGGCCGAAGGACCACGCCGTGTAGTTGAACGCCGCGGGCTGGGCCGTGCCCCACGGTTTCCCGTCGAGGTAGCAGTACAGCGCCTTGCCGTCGTAAGTGGTCGCCACGTGCACCCACGTGCCGGTCGGCAGCGGCGGCGTTGCGGCGCCACCGTTCCAGACGCCGAGCTGGGTGCGCCCGTCCGGGTTGATCAGCCAGTGGTGCGCGCCGGGGCCGGCCTGACCGAACAGCAGCAGCCATTCGCGCTTCGCCGGATAGGAGTCGAGCCACACCCAGCCGGCGATGCTGTGCACCGGGTTGCTCCCCGCGGCCTGTGGGGTGACCCCGGAAACCGCGACGGTGTCCGTGCCGGCGAACCGCAGGCTGCTGCCGAACCGCTCGTCGGGCACGACCGACGGCGCCCCGGTGACGGTGCCGTGCCTGGCATGGCTCGAGCTGTCCTGGACCTTGCCGCCCGGCAGCGCGTCCAGCCGAAGGTGCAGCAGCAGCTGATTGTCGAAAGCGGTCATCGGCTGTCCTCGGTGATCTCGCGGTGGGCCACGTCGTTCGTGCTGTGCAGCTGGGCGGTCGCCTGCTGCTGGACCTTGTCGATCAGCAGGTGCACCCGTACGTAAGGCAGCTGCCCCAACGCGTCCAGCACGGTGTTGGTCTCATCGACGGTCAGGTTCAGCTGGATCTCGTGCCGCATGCTCGCCATCCCTCGTCAGTCGGCCGATTCCTCGGGACGCAGCTTCAGCCAGCCGCCGCGCAGCTCCTGGGCCGCGGCGAAGCTCGCCACGGAGCTGACCGGCCCGATGCGTTCCTCGCCGAGGTCGAGGATCGAGTCGATCAGCGGCTCGGCACCGGCCAGCTCCGCGGTCAGCACCGGCTGCGCGCGGCTGTCTCTGGCGGTGACCAGTGCCCGGCTCACCGTGCCGGTGATCGCAGCGAGCCAGCCGGTCTCGGTGCGCAGCAAGCGGTTCCAGGCCGGCGCCGCGATCGTCTCGGCCAGCCGGCCGGTGGTCTCCTGCCGCTGCACGAGATGGTCGCCAAGGGGCGCCAGGATGTCCTCGACGCGGTCGGTCATCGCCCGGAACGGCGGATCGAGCTGGACTGCCGCCCGCTCATCCGGATCGACCGCGCGGATCTGACCGGTCGCGCCGGGAACCGGTTGGAGCCAGGCGATGTGCGGATCGATCAGGTGCTCCCACAGCCGCGTGGCCATGGTGTCGACGAACGTCCCGCGGCCGATCGTCGGCGCGTCCGAGACCTCGGCCCAGGCCCCGTCCTCCTCGTCGACCCAGGTCCACCGGTAGCCCGGCTCGATCGGCAGCGGCAGGTTGACCGCGCCCCGGTCGGTCAGCAGCGGCGCGCAGGGGAACGTCACCTCGATCTTGCTCAGCGCCGGGACGTAGTGCGGCGGCGGGATGCTGATCGTCTTGACCGGCTGGATACCGGAGGTCACGTGCACCTTGCCGCGCGGGTCCACCAGCAAACGCACCACTTGGGACGGATCGTCGACCGCGTGGGGGACCTGCAGCGGGCCGTCGGCGTAGGTGCGGATCGCGGGGTGCGGGAAGCTCTCGCCCTGCGGTGAGTAGAACGTGCTCTCCTCGCCGAGCCAGTAACCGATCAGCCCGTCGTCCAGCTGCTGGTAGGCGCCCAGCCGCAGCGGGAAGACGACCCTGGTGAAGCCGTCGCTGTCCCTGGTGCTGCGCGCCATGTCCTGGCGGAACTGGTTCCAGCCCTGGTGCACGGCCGGCAGCCCGAGCAGCTCGAGGTCCAGCGCCGCGCGAACCAGCGCGATCGGGCGGCCGATGAGCACCGCGAGGTCGACGTGCGCGTCGACGCCCTCCGGCTCGATGTTCTCCAGCGCGCTGTCCAGCGCCCCCATCAGCTGGGTGAGGAACTCCGGACCGTGGCCCAGAATGTCGGCGACGGTGCGGCTCAGGTACGGGTTGTCGATGTCCGGCGGGGTCGGCACCCCGGTGCCGCCCGGCGCCGGTTGCCAGCGGGCCAGCGCGTCGATCGCGCCGAGCGCCCGGCCATCGCCGTCGTAGATCATCAGGCTGGTGTCGACGTGGTTCGGCAGCAGCCATCCGCAGATCGGGCTGGTGTCGGGATGAACGCTGGTCTCCAGGTTCCGGTCCGCGTCCAGCCACCGGAACACGACCCTGGCCGGCTGCGACAGCCGCGGTGGCAGGCAGATCAGGTTGGGGTTGTCCGGGATCGTCAGGGCTTCGGCCGGCAGCGCGTCCTCGACGCGCACATCCCGGGTCTGGCCGAACGTGTCCACCAGGCGCAGGCGCAGCAGCCGCAGCGCGCCCGAGCGGATCGGGCTGAAGTCGTTGAGCGGCTCGGGGGCGCTCCGGTTGCTGGTGCCGACCGCCGCGCGGACGGCGCCGGCGAAGGCGCGGTCGTCGTCGAAACCGAGCGGGTCGTCGATCGGCAGCTGCTTCACCGTCCGGTGCATCAGCAGAGCGTCGTTGAAGCCACCGAGCGACTGGGCGAGGTAGTTCATGCCCAGCAGCTCCTGGTAACCGCGGATCGCGAGGTACACCGGATCCGCGGCACGCGCCTCCGGAGTGTCCAATGTGGATGAGAAGGTTTGCTCGTACCAGGACCGCAACGCCTCGATCACCGGTCCGGGATCGGTCGCCGCCGGCCCCTCGTTCGCTTCGTTGAACTCGGGCAGGATCTCCTTGCGCAGGTATTCGGTGAGGCTACGGCGAAGTCGCTCGCCCGCGTGCCAGGTGAGGAAGTTCGCTCCACTGTAGACAGCGGCGGCGCCGGCCAGCGTCTGGTCAGCGGTCAGCACGAGGTCGGGGTCCTGCGCGGTGAGCGCGTAGTTGGCGGTGATGAAACCGGTGCCGTAGCTGTCCGCCTCCGGGTGGAGGTTTCCCTGGTTACGCAACGGGAACAGCTCCACCTCCCACTCCAGCTGGAAGGGGTTCCACGGCGAGCCGTCCGAGTCGCGGAAGGCCACGCTGCCGCCGCCCTGGCCGACCGGCTGGGCGGCTTCGCGCTGGCGCAGATCGTCGATGAGGACGGTGAGCGCCGGCAGGTCACCGCCGATCACGTCGGTGACGGCCGTGACCGGCACGGGGTAGCAGGCCAGCAGCGCATCGTCGCGCAGCCGGCCGTCCCGGCCGTGCCGCTCGGTGGCTCGCGCGTCATCGCCGGTGAACAGCACCACCGGGTCGGTCGGCTGCCAGAAACGCGGCGCCACCAACGGTTTGAGCTCGTAGCTCAGCTTCGACGCGCGCAGCTGCTCCCGCTGGTTGAGCGCGTCGAGGGCCTGGGACACGGCGGCGTGGGCGGCACGCAGCCGGCTCTCCGGAGTGTCCGGCGTGGGCTCGATGGCGCCGGCCAGCTCGAGGACCCGTGGCAGGCTCTTGGTCTCCAGGAACGCCCGCACCTCGTCGATGTCCGGGTAGTCGTCCCCGGTGTCCTCCGGCGGGTACGCGCAGAGCAGGTACTTGTACCAGTCGGCGAACAGCTGCCGGCGCAACGTCTCGAGCTCCGTCGCGGCGCGGTCGCGGGCCTGCTGAGCCTCGTTGAGCCGCCCGAGCAGGCCGGCCAGCTCGGGCGGGAGCTCCACCTGGGCCTGCGCCTGGGCGCGGGCGGCGTCGGCCGGCAGGGGCACCGGCGACGTGCCGACCGGTCCGATCGTCCACAGCACGTCCCCGCGGTGGGCGGTGAACCCCTTCTCGTGCCGGATCTCGTGGAACCGCGCGCCGGTGTCCACCAGGTGGTGCTCGAGCCGCGGCGCGAGCTGGATCGCCTCGAGCTGGTCCTCGATCTGGAAGCGCAACGCCCGGTCGATCCGCGCGGCGAGGGCGACGGACAGCGCCTCGGTGCCGGTGTTGCCGAGGGTGACGACGGTCGGCTCGACCGGCCCGGGCGCGGCCGGCGGCACGAAGCCGAGGCTGGCATAGCAGGCCAGCCGGACCGGGAACTCCTCGGCGTCCGGCGCGCTGAAGGTCCAGGCGGCGTACCGCTCGAGCACCGCGCGCAGCGAGTCGTCCGGCTTCGCCTCGGCGATCACGGTGGGCAGGAAGTCCGTGGCCGGGTCGGCGTACCAGCCGATCAGGTCGTACCGCAGGCCGGCCGGCAGCTGGCCGCCGACCTCGCTGTCGTGGAAGCCGAACACGCTGTGGCAGTTGGGATACAGCGCGGCGAAGGCCGGGTCGCTGTAGCCGCCGCCGTCGGCCAGCTCGAAGCCGACCGCGCTCAGGGTCCGCACGTACCCGGCGGCTGGATCCCCCTCGTGCCACAGCTCGAGTGGTTGCACCCGGCCGAGGTACCGAAACGGCCGGTACCGCCCGCCGGCCGGGTCGGACGGGAAGGGCACCGCAACGCCCATCGTCTCGCCGATCCCGTCCGGATGCAGGTAGTCGCTTTCCACCACCCAGGCGCGCGGCGCGAGTGACTCCGGGCTGCCCTTGGCGAACCCGCGCCGCACCAGCCACCGGTTGGGCACGGCCGGAAACCTGGTGCGGTGGTCGCCGCTTCCGTTCTCGGTCCGCCGGTGCCGGCCGCGGGTCAGCGCGTCCGGCAGGGCCCAGTGCAGGTGCACGCCGGCCCGGAGCACCGATGTCTCATCCTGGAACGGACGGGCAACGATCTCCTCGCTGATCTGGGCCACATCCGAGTTCAGGTCGCGCGTGCCGTCGCGGAACGGAAGCCTGGCGAAGTCCGCGGTCGCCTGGACGACCACTCTGTCGTTCGGGCAGTGCAAGGCGTCCAGATGAACGGGGACCATCAATGCGTTACTCATAAATGGCAGCGAATCCGATCATGCCATTGGCGGGAATGGCCGCAACACTTCCGCGGAAATATATCTGAACGATGGCGCCTCGGGCAATGGGCCGAACGGCCCTAGTGAACCGGCGCCGCAGGTGTTAGGACCGGAGTTACCCAGGCGCCACGAGCGGAGAAATCGTCCATTGAGGACTTAGCGGCAGCGCGTGGAGACCCTCCGCCGCCAGATTAACCCACGATTCATGACATATTTCGTAAACAGATCGGCAGTCTCTTGACAAGAGCCCGTCGGCCAATCCGCGAACGCAATCTCGGATGACCGCCGACCACATGCGACGGATGGTGGACCCGCGCCGCGCCACGATCCGGCCGGGGGCGGCACGGCGGCCACCAGCAGCGGGCTGACCGCGGCCACCGCCACCACTGCGTCGCCCGGATGAGTTCGGTGGCGGAGAAGTGTCGAAGCTTGTGGAGGGTCGTGCGGATCTTCAGCCGCTTAACCATCCGGTCGTACCGCTGCGTCAGCGTATGCGGGTAATAGAACGTGCCGTGGTCCGCAGCTGACGAGAAGACGAAGGCATCCTCGGAAAGTCCGAGTCCCAATGCCTCGGCCCGGGCCTTGACACGGTCCAAAAGCTCGCTCAGGATCAGCACGGTCTCGGGATCGAGGGCCACGCGGCGGTGCTGATGGGTCTTGGTGGGGCCCTCCACCCATCCCTTCTTGCCTTTCTTGATCGCCCGGCCGATCCACATCGTCTCTTCCCCGGGGGCGAAGTCGATGTCGTTCCACCGCAGCGCGCACAGTTCGCCTCGGCGGGCGCCGGTTGTCATCGCGATCCAGATCAGGGCACCCCGGTCCTGGTCCCGCCATGCCTCATTGATGATCAAGGCGGCCTGGCGGGCCGTGGGTGGCTTCGGGGTCGGTGGCGGCGGGGCCCGGCGGCTCGGCCTCGCCCATCGGGTCGTCGGTGATCCACTTCCACCGCTTCGCCGATGCCACGCGATCCTTTCCAAGATCGCTGACAGAGACCGTTTGACCAGGTCAGACGGGGGGAGCCGGTGGCGGGACTCGAACCCGCAACCTTTCGCTTACAAGGCGAGTGCTCTGCCAATTGAGCTACACCGGCGACGCCGGCCTCGACGGAGGCCGCCCACCGATCCTAGGTGACCCCACCCACCCGGGTCCCGGGACTATCACGCGACGTCGCGAAACTTAGCCAGCCCCCACCCCGTCCTGGGGTGGGGGCCAGGGCTCCGGCACAGTCCGGTGCCGGCCGTGTGCCGGTGTGGTGGCGCCGGGCGTGTGACGAGAAGCCCGGTCGGGTCGCCCGAGTCGGGCGTGAAAACAACGGCCACGCGGCGCGCGGCGTAGCCGTCGTTCACAGGTCGATCTTGGCGCCATACCCCAGCCAGCCCCCACCCCGTCCTGGGGTGGGGGGCGGGTTCGTGGGCCAGTGTAGCCGCATCGAGCGACCGTTGATCTTGGTTGGGGGCGGGGTGTGGACAACTGAAGGGTTGTGGATGGGTCCGGTCAGTGGGGGTCGAGCAGGGCGGACAGGTGGGTGGAGTGGGCGTTGCTGCCGGTGAGGATGGTGGCGAGGGTGGCGCCGGGAATGTCGTGGTTGGCGATGGCGGCGAGGCCGGCGGCGCCGGAGGGTTCGAGGATGAGGCCGAGGGTGGTGGCGGCCAGGTGCATGGCGCCGAGCATGGCGGAGTCGGTGACCGGGAGGACGTCGTCGACCAGTCGGGTCAGGCGGGCGACGGATTCGGGGACGGGGATGGTGACGTGGATGCCTTCGGCGATGGTGTCGGCGCGGTCGGTGGCGACCGGGTGGCCCGCGCGGTAGCTGTGCAGCATGGCGGGGGCGCCGGTGGCGCAGACGCCGATGACGCGGATGTCCGGGTCGAACTCCTTGACCCAGCGCGCCATTCCGGTGATCAGCGCGCCGTCGCCGAGGGGGACGACGATGGCGTCTGGGCGTTCGCCGCGCAGCAGCTCGACGGCGATGGTGCCGGCGCCCTCGGCGATCTCGGGTTCGCGGCCGTCCTCGATGAGGGTGCAGTCGGGGTGGGCGGCGACGTGCTCGGCGGCGGCCTCCTTGGCGGAGCGGCCGGCGGCGACCTCGATCACCGTGGCGCCGAGGGACCGGATGCGGTCCAGTTTGGACGGATTGACGCCGGCCGGGGCGAAGATCTCGGCGGCGATGCCCCTGGCGCGGGCGGCGTAGGCGATGCCCTGGCCGAAGTTGCCGGTGGACACGCAGACGACGTGCCGCGCGTCGGTGCGCCGGCCGAGCAGGAAGTCGGCGCCGCGGCCCTTGAAGCTGCGCAGCGGGTTGGCGGTCTCCACCTTGACGATCACGCGTCGGCCCAGCGCGGCGCACAGCTGCTCGTCGACGTACTGCGGGGTGTCGCGGAACACCGGGTCGATGGCCCGGGAGGCCATGTCGATCCGGGTGACGGAGAGGTCGAGGTCGCCCAGGTCTGCTGATCGTATACGATGTGCGTCCACAGCTGCGCATCGTATACGATCAGCAGCGTGGCTGTAAACGCCGACCCTATCCCCCGCCCCGAGCCCCTCCGCGCCTCGGTCTACCGCCGCGTCGTGCGCCTCATGACCGACGGCGAGCTCGAACCCGGCCAGACCCTCACCGAGGCCGGCCTGAGCAAAGCCCTCGGCGTCTCCCGCACCCCGGTCCGCGAGGCCCTGCTCCAACTCGAGGCCGAAGGCGTCCTCCAATCCACCCCGGCGAGAGGGTTCACCGTGCGCGAGCTGACCGCCACCGAGGCCACCGAGCTGTTCCCGATCCTGGCCGCCCTCGAGGCCCTCGCCGTCCGCCAGGCCAGGCCCACCCCCGACCTTCGCACGCTGCGCAAGCTCGACGCCGAGCTCACCGCCGCCGAGGACCCGGTCACGCGCTGGCGGCTGGACACCGCCTTCCACGAGACGATGGTCGAGCGCTGCCGCAACGCCAGCCTCCGCGCGCTGATCACCAGGCTCCGGGTCACCCTGTCCCGCTACGAGATCGAGTACATGCGCCGGGCCGGCGGCGCTCAGCACACCGGCGGCAACCGGCACGCCGCGATCGTGGACGCCCTTGCCCACCGCGACCTCGACGGCGCAGCCGACGCGATCGCCAGGAACTGGCAGCAGAGCCTGGACGCGGTGCGAACCTGGCTCGCGGCCGGGACCGCCTAGGCGTCGACCACGACGACCTCGTAGGTCGGCGAGGTGGGCGGGAAGCCGGTGTCGAAGTGGGTGTTGACGGCGGCCAGCCGGTCGCCGAACAGCGCCGCCGTTGCCGGGACGTGGAACTCCGGGCTGGTGATCTCCTCGACGAGGGTGCCCCGCCGAAGATCCCCGCTCAGCCGCCACTGACTGATCACGTTCTGGCCGTTCTGCACGACCCACAGCCGCCGGCCGTCGAGCACGAGGCCGTCGGCGCTCGGCACGTCGACGCCGGCGATGACCGCGCTTGAGCCGGTCGACGGGTTGACCGTGAACAACTGGCCAAGCGTGGAGTGGGCCACGATCAGCGTCCGGCCGAAGTCGGCGGCCCTGATCCCGTTGAGGTTGAAGTCCCCGCTGGTGTCCGCCGCCGGGCCGGACAGCGCCAGCGTGCGGAACGGGCCGGGCACGCCGTGGATCAGCGGCACGAAGAACAGCTTGGCCTGCATCGAGTCGGTGAACCAGGCGCCGAACGGGGTCAGCGTCACGTCGTTGATGAACGACGCGCTCGGGTCGGCGAAGTCGTAGCTGGCCACGGTGGCGCCGGTGCGGGTGTGGTAGACGTAGGCCTTGCCCGGCCCGCCGGCGACGAACAGCAGGTCGTGCCGGACGTCGGCGACCATGCCGACGGCCATCCGCCCGTCCGGGGCGTCGATGAACGGCGCGGCCGTTCCCCGGCGGGCGTCTCCGCGGAAGATGTCGCCCCGGAACAGGTCACCGGCGAAGAACGTGCTGCCCTTGCCCGCGGCGATGCCTTCCGCGCCGCTGGCTCCCGGCAACAGGATCACCAGGTCCGCCGAAGCTGATGCCCCTGCTGGCGCTACCACCGAAAGGGCCGACACCAACGAAAGCAAGGCAACGATCCTGCGCATGAAGGCTCCTCGAGGCTGGCTGGTCCCCCGGTCGAACATCCTGCCGTGACCGCCGACACTGCGTGAACCTCTTTTCGGTGGAGCGCGGCGGGAGTGATTGGTGGCTAACCTCGAATCGGGCGTTTCGGAATCGAGGGAGGCACGTTCGGCGTGGTCAACACAGGCGCATTCGCCGGTGCCGGGGCGGACTTCGTGGTGGTCGCCAACCGGTTGCCGGTCGACCTCGAGCAGCTCCCCGACGGCACGAAACGCTGGAAGCACAGCCCAGGCGGCCTGGTCAGCGCGCTGGTTCCGTTCCTGCGCAACCACAGCGGCGCCTGGGTGGGCTGGCCGGGGCTGCCCGACGCGGAGGTCAGCCCGTTCGAGGACGGGGAGATCTGGCTGCACCCGGTCACGCTGTCGGTGTCGGACGTGCGCAACTACTACGAGGGCTTCTCCAACGCCACGCTGTGGCCGCTGTACCACGACGTGGTGGCCCCGCCGGTGTTCGACCGCGGCTGGTGGGACAGCTACGTCAAGGTCAACCAGCGGTTCGCCGACGTGTGCGCGAAGGTGGCCGCGCCGGAGGCCATCGTGTGGGTGCAGGACTACCAGCTCCAGCTCGTCCCGGCGATGCTCCGGGAGCAGCGGCCGGACCTGCGGATCGGGTTCTTCCTGCACATCCCGTTCCCGCCGACCGAGCTGTTCATGCAGCTGCCGTGGCGCGCGGAGATCATCCGCGGGTTGCTCGGCGCCGACCTGGTCGGCTTCCACCGTCCCGGCGGCGCGCAGAACTACCTGTGGCTCGCCCGCCGCCTGCTCGGGCTCGACCCCAGCCGCGGCACGGTCGGCGTGCGCACCCGGCCGGGTGTGGTGCAGGTGGGCGACCGCCCGGTCCGGGTCGGCGCGTTCCCGATCTCGATCGACTCGGCGAACCTGGACGCGCTGGCCCGCAGCCGCGAGGTGGTGCAGCGCTGCCAGCAGATCCGCAACGATCTCGGCAACCCGCGCAAGATCATCCTCGGGGTGGACCGGTTGGACTACACCAAGGGCATCGACATCCGGCTCTACGCGCTGCAGGAGCTGCTGGCCGAGGGCCGGATCGATCCAACGGACGTGGTCATGGTGCAGCTGGCCACGCCGAGCCGGGAACGGGTGGAGCACTACCAGCAGATGCGCAGCGACATCGAGCGGATGGTCAGCCGCATCAACGGCGAGTACGGCCGGGTCGGCCAACCGGTCGTGCACTACCTGCACCAGTCGGTGGACCGCAGGGAGCTGGTCGCGTTCTTCTCCGCGGCCGACGTCATGCTGGTCACCCCGCTGCGCGACGGGATGAACCTGGTGTGCAAGGAATACGTGGCCTGCCGCCATGATCTCGGCGGTAGCCTGGTGCTCAGTGAGTTCGCCGGTGCCGCGGCCGAACTGACCAGCGCCTTCTTGGTCAACCCGCACGACCTGGACGGGGTCAAGAACGCCATTTATGCCGCCCTCACGGTCGATCCCGCCGAGGGTCGCCGTAGGATGCGCGCGCTACGGCGTCAGGTACTCACCCATGACGTCGACCGGTGGGCACGGTCTTTCCTCGACGCCCTCGTACCGGAGCAAACCCAGCCCTGAGTGTGTCAAGGAGACGGTGTTGAGCGCGGAGACCCTCACTCCTGAGCTGCGGCGCGCGATCGTGCAGATCGCCCGCACCCCCCGTCTGCTGGTGGCCTGCGACTACGACGGGACGCTCGCCCCGATCGTCGAGGACCCCGAGCGCGCCCGGCCGCTGCCGGAGTCGGTCGGCGCGCTGCGTTCGCTCGCCGGACTGCACGAGACCACCACCGCGGTGATCTCCGGGCGGGCCCTGCGCGACCTGGCCACGCTGTCCCGGTTACCCGCCGAGGTGCACCTGGTCGGCAGCCACGGCTCGGAGTTCGACATCGGCTTCATCCACGCCCTCGACGAGCGGGCCAGGGAGCTGCACCGCCGCCTCGAGGACGAGCTCGAGCGGCTCACCGCCGGCGCCGACGGCGTGCACCTCGAGGTCAAGCCGGCCAGCATCGCCGTGCACACCCGCAGGGCCGACCCCGCGGTGGCCGCCGGCGTGGTCGAGGCTGTCCAAACAGGACCGTGCACTTGGGACGGTGTACAGGTCACGGAGGGCAAGCAGGTCATCGAGTTGGCGGTGGTGCAGACCGACAAGGGCCGCGCGCTGGACGTGCTGCGCCACCAGGTCGGCGCCACCGCCGCGGTGTTCCTCGGCGACGACGTCACCGACGAGAAGGCGTTCGCCCGGCTGTCCGGGCCGGACCTCGGGGTCAAGGTCGGCCACGGCGAGTCGCTGGCCGCGTTCCACGTCGCCGACACCACCGCGGTCGCCGTCGTGCTGGCGTTCCTGCTCGAGGAACGCCGGAACTGGCTCTACGGCGGGCAGGCGCCGCCGATCGAGCGCTTATCGATGCTGGCCAACGAGCGCTCGGTGGCGCTTGTGACCCCGGACGCGCGGCTGACCTGGCTGTGCCACCCGGAGCCGGACTCGGCCGCGGTGTTCGCCGACCTGCTCGGCGGGCCGTCGGCCGGGCACTTCTCCATCTCACCCGAGCGCGGCGGGCTGCCGCTCGGCCAGCGCTACCTGCCCGGCACCATGATCGTGGAGACCCGCTGGTCGGGCCTGCTGGTCACCGACTACCTGGACCACTACGCCACCCTGCACCGCACGGACCTGGTGCGGGTGATCTCGGGCAGCACGCCTGCGGTCGTGGAGTTCGCGCCCCGGCCGGAGTTCGGCCAGGTTCAGGTGCGGCTGATCGCCACCGACGACGGGCTGCGGGTGCTCGGCACGTCGGATCCGGTGGCGTTGCGCTCGCCCGGCGTCCGCTGGGAGATCACCTCGGACGGCGTGCACGACACGGCCCGCGCCGTGGTGCAGGCGACCGCCGAGCAGCCGGTGGTGCTGGAGTTGCGCTGTGGCACCAACAGCCTCGACCCGCACGAGGTGCCGGAGCAGGAGCGGCGCGGCCGGGCGGCGGCGTACTGGTCGGAGTGGCTGGCCACGCTGACGCTGCCGACCGTCGAGCGGGACCTGGTGGCCCGCTCGGCGCTGACCCTGCGCGGGTTGTGCCACGGCGAGACCGGCGCGATCATGGCCGCGGCCACCACGTCGCTGCCCGAGGAGATTGGCGGGATCCGCAACTGGGACTACCGGTACTGCTGGCTGCGCGACGCGTCGATGACCGCGAAGGCGTTGGTGTCGCTGGGATCCACGGCCGAGGCCGAGGCGTTCCTCAACTGGCTGCACCGGGTGCTGGCCACGCTGCCGGGGCCGGAGCTGCTGCACCCGCTGTACACCATCGCCGGCACCACGCTGCCGCCGGAAGCGGTGATCGACACGCTGCCCGGGTACGCCGGCTCCCGGCCGGTCCGGGTGGGCAACCTGGCCAACCAGCAGGTGCAGCTGGACGTGTTCGGGCCGGTCGTGGATCTGGTCGCCGCGCTGTCCGAGGTGCGCGGCAAGCTCACCGACGACGACTGGCGGATGGTCTGCGCCATGGCCGAGGCGGTCAGCAGGCGCTGGCGCGAGCCGGACCACGGGATCTGGGAGGAGCGGCACCGGCCGCGCCACCACGTGTACTCGAAGGTCATGTGCTGGCTGACGATCGACCGCGCGGTGCGGCTGGCCGAGGCGCACGGGCGCGAGGTGCAACGCGGCTGGCCGGCCCTGCGCGACGGGATCGCCGACGACGTCCTCAGCCGCGGCTGGAACGACGAGGTCCGCTCGTTCACCACCGCCTACGACGGCACCGACCTGGACGCGGCCACCCTGCTGATCGGCATGGTCGGGCTGATCGACCCGACCGACGAGCGGTTCCAGGCCACGGTCACCGCCGTGGAGGCGGAGCTGCGCAGCGGGTCCACTGTGTACCGTTACCACCGCGACGACGGCCTGCCCGGCAACGAGGGCGGCTTCCACCTGTGCGCCGCCTGGATGATCGAGGCCTACCTGCTGACCGGCCGCCGCGCCGAGGCCGAGGACCTGTTCGCCCAGATCGTCGACGCCGCCGGGCCCACGGGCCTGCTCCCCGAGGAGTACGACCCGATCGCCGAGCGCTCCCTCGGCAACCACCCCCAGGCCTACTCCCACCTCGGTCTCATCCGCTGCGCCCAGCTCCTGTCCGACGGGGTCACCGCACCCACGGCGTGAACGCGGTGGCGGTCATCGGGCAACACCTGATGTGAGGACGATGACCGAGTCCGGAGCCGGGGAGGTGCCGGCCGAGCGGGACCGGCCGGTTCTCGGCGGGCCGGATCCGATGATCGAGTTCGGGCGGCTGTTCGACGCCTACGCCGCGCCGCTGCACCGGTACCTGGCCAGGCGGGTGGGTTCGGATGTGGCGCACGACCTGGTGAGCGAGACGTTCCTGGTGGCGCTGAACCAGCGGCACGGGTACGACCCGCGCCGGGCGGTGGTGCGCTCGTGGTTGTACGGGATCGCCACGAACCTGCTGCGCCGGCACGTCCGGCAGGAGGTGCGGCGGCTGCGGGCGACCGCGCGGGCGGTGGGGTGGGCCGATCCGGAGCCGGGCCACGAGGGCCGGGTGACCGACCGGGTCGACGCCGCGGCGCTGGCGGCCCGGCTGGCCGGCGCGCTCGCCGAACTGTCCGAGGGGGATCGTGACGTCCTGCTGCTCACCTCGTGGGCCGGGTTCGACTCCACCGAGGTCGCCGACGCGCTGGGCATCCCGGTGGGCACCGTGCGGTCGCGGCTGCACCGGGTGCGCACGTGGTTGCGTGCCAACGCACCCACACACTCCACTGTGGAGGAGGAGGACCGTGACTGAGAACGTGCGCGAGATCTGGTCGGACGACGATCTCGACCGGGCGCTGGCGGCCCTCCACTCCGAAGTGGACACTGACGAGCGGGCGCTGGCGCGGGCAAGGGCGGAGCTGACCGGCGTCGCGGAACCCGCGCCGCGCCGGTATCGGGCCCGCTTGGCGGCCGCGGCCGCGGCCGCGGTGGTGGCGGCGCTGGTGGCCGGACTCCTCGTGGTGCAGACCGGAAGCGCGCCACCGCGGGCGAGCGCCGCGGCCGAGGCGCTGAACTCGGCGGCGGACCGGATCGGCGCGTCCGATCCGCCGATCGGGCCGGGCCAGTACCGCTATGTGAGCACGCACGCCTGGTGGCTGAGCATGTTCATGCTCGAGCCGCGCGGCTTCTCGTACCTCGCCGAGAACCTGATCGAGGCCTGGGTGCCGGCCGACCAACGCCAGCGGTGGCTGGAGCGCAGGACCGTCACCGGGGCCCGCAAGTGGGTGCGGGGAACCGAGGCCGAGGCAAGGGCGGCCGGCGTGCCGATCGAGGAGGCGCCGCCGCCGAGCGAGGAGTGGAACGCCCCGCCGTCCGGCGGCTGGCAGCGGCCGAACGAGCAGTGGCTCGCCGGGCTGCCCCGCGACCCGCAGCAGCTCTACGACCGGCTGGCCGCCGACGCCCCGGACAACGACCGGGGCGACACCGAGCTGCTCGTCTACGCCGCCGACGCGCTGCGCAGCGGGCTGGTCCCGGCCGACGTGCGGGCGGCGCTGTACCGGGCGCTGGCCAAGCTGCCCGGACTGGAGATCACCGACCGGCTGGCCAACCTGGACGGCCGGACCGGCACGGCGTTCGGCATGAGCGACGGCGACATCCGCCACGAGATCATCATCGACCCGGAGACCGGCGCGTTCATCGGTGAGCGCGAGACGACCGTCCGGGACCAGGACGGCCTGACGGCCGGCACGGTGCTGGCCTACACCTCGGTGACCACCGCGGTGGTGGACGCGGCGGGCGCCAGGCCGAGCTGACCGACCGGGGCCAGGGTCGCCGCGTGGCGCAACATGGCGACCGGTGGCCGTAGCTTTCAGAGCACGGTGTCCAGGCACAGGGCTAGCGCCTGCTTGAGGTCGGACACCACGTAGGCGGTGATCCCGTCCGGAATGCGTCCGGCGTCCGGCGGGACCATCGCGTGGGTGAAGCCCATCCGGGCGGCCTCGGCCAGCCGGGTGCGCACGCCGCCGACCCGCCGGACCTCGCCGGCCAGCCCCACCTCGCCGAGCACGACCAGGGTGGGCGGCAGCACGAAGTCCCGGGCCGCCGACGCCACGGCAAGGGCCACGGCGAGGTCGGCGGCCGGCTCGACGATGCGCATGCCGCCGACCGTCGCGGTGAACACGTCGCAGTCGCCGAGGCCGACCCGGCCGCGCCGTTCGAGCACGGCCAGGGCCATGGCCACCCGCGCGGAGTCCAGCCCGCTGACCGCCCGCCGCGGGGTGCCGAGGCTCGAGTTGGACACCAGCGCCTGGACCTCGCCGAGCAGCGGCCGCTTTCCTTCCACCGCAACGGTGATCGCGGTGCCGGGCACGCCGGTGTCGCGCCGGTTGAGGAACAGCCCGGACGGGTCCGGCACGCCGACGATGCCGTCGTCGACCAGCTCGAAGCAACCCACCTCGTCGGCCGGGCCGAACCGGTTCTTCACCCCGCGCACCAGCCGCAGCGTCGAGTGCCGGTCGCCCTCGAAATGCAGCACCACGTCCACCAGGTGCTCGAGCACCCGCGGCCCGGCGATCGAGCCGTCCTTGGTGACGTGCCCGACCAGCACCACCGGCAGCCCGCGCTCCTTGGCCAGCGCGACGAGGGCGGCGGTGACCGCGCGGACCTGGGTGACGCCGCCGTGCGTGCCGTCCACCTCGGCCGACGCCAGGGTCTGCACCGAGTCGATCACCAGCAGGCCGGGCTTGACCGCGTCGACGTGCCCGAGCACGGCCGCGATGTCGGTCTCGGCGGCCAGGAACATGGCCTCGTGCACGTTGCCGGTGCGCTCGGCACGCAGCCGGACCTGGCCGGCCGACTCCTCGCCGGTCACGTACAGCGACGGCCCACCGGCCCCGTCGCGGGCCGCCCAGCGGAACGCCACCTCGAGCAGCAGGGTCGACTTGCCGACCCCCGGCTCACCGGCGAGCAGCACCACGGCGCCGGGCACCAGGCCGCCGCCGAGCACCCGGTCCAGCTCCGGCACCCCGGTGCGGCGCGCCCGCGCGGCCTCGACGTCCACCTCGGCGATCGGCCGGGCCGGCGTGCCCGGCGCGCCGGCCGTGATCTTGGCAAGGGCCGCCCTCGGGACCCCGACCTCCTCGAGGGTGCCCCACGCCTGACACTCCGGGCAGCGGCCGACCCACTTGGCCTCCGCGTGCCCGCACTCGGCGCAGCGGTAACCGGGCCGCGCGTTCTTCGCCATGCGAGCAAACTACGGCGGGACCCCGACAGATCCGCAAAAGACGTGCCGTGGCGGCCGGTATTTGGACCGCGGAACAGTCAGCCGTGCCCCGACTCGCCGCTGGACTCCGGCCGCGCGGTGGTGGGCGCGGCGATCGGCAGGTCGAGCGTGACCGAGCCGGCGTTGCGGAACACGAAGGTGACCGCGTACGTCTTGCCGGGCATCAGCGCCGAGGTGAGCCCGGTCAGGACGATGGTGGCCCGGCCGAGCTCGGTCGGCTCCTCCGACGCACTGGTGGGCGCCGACGACGACGGCGCGGAGCTGGGCGGGGAGCCGGGTGCGGAGGTCGGCGAGCCCGGCGCCGAGCTGGGCGCGGAGGTCGACGTGGGCGCCACCGTGGAGCTGGGGGTCCTGGTCGTGGCGGGCGCGCTGGACGTCGGCTCGGTGTCGGCCGCCTCGCCCGGCGTGCCGACCGCGATGGCCCTGCGCGGGGTCAGGTTGCGGTCGCCGCTGATCTCGGCGTCCTGGGCGACGGGGCTGGACACCTCGACCAGCTCGTCGGGCTGCGGCCCGGTGTTGACGATCGTGAGCACCAGCGTGGCCCGGCCACCGGACGGGTACGCGCCGCCGTCGGGGTAGGCGAACATCGCGTCCCGGATCATGATCGCCCCGACCCGGCCCTGCGTGCCGTTCACCGAGGGCAGCACCGAGTCGGTCTGGGTGTCCTGCCCGGCACTGCAGCCGGCCAGCGCGAGCGCGGCGGTCAGCCCGGCCGCGACCGCTCCCACCGCGGCCGCCACGGTGCGCCGGTTGGTCGACTCATGCGGTGCTCGGCTCACGGTTGCGGTTCCTTCCTGGGCATCGCGCCGAAGTACGCCGGAAGGGTATCCGGCACGCGGTTCAGCTCCCCCGCGTGGTCGCTCTGAAGACCACGGGCCAACGTCCACAGTGGAGCGCCGAGGTCTACACCACCTGTGCGAATCACATTTGCCAGAAGCGCCGAAGCACGCCGGGCACGCTTTGTCAACCCCCCGTTCCGCCCCTCGTTGGCCCGTTGACCTGCGATTACGGACCGCGGGGCGGTTTCAGCGAGACTCCAGCGCGTGTTAAGATGGGTGTAGCGAAAGGGGCAGAGGACACTATGGTTTTCAAGGTCGGAGAGACCGTCGTCTACCCGCACCACGGTGCCGCACTCATCGAAGCAATCGAGACCCGCGTGATCAAGGGCGAGGAGAAGAAGTACCTCGTCCTCAAAGTCGCGCAGGGTGACCTCACGGTTCGCGTTCCCGCCGACAACGCCGAGATCGTTGGTGTTCGGGACGTCGTGGGTCAGGAGGGTCTCAACCGGGTCTTCGATGTCCTGCGGGCTCCTCACACCGAGGAGCCGACGAACTGGTCACGGCGATACAAGGCCAACCTCGAGAAGCTCGCCTCCGGCGACGTCAACAAGGTGGCCGAGGTGGTTCGGGACCTGTGGCGGCGCGAGAAGGATCGCGGGCTGTCCGCTGGCGAGAAGCGCATGCTCGCCAAGGCCCGGCAGATCCTGGTGAGCGAGCTCGCGCTGGCCGAGGGCACCGACGAGGACAAGGCCGAGGTCATCCTCGACGAGGTCCTCGGTACCGCGGTGGTCTGACGCTCACGCGGCACCTTCGATGAGCGTGGTCGCGCTCGTCCCCGCCGCCGGGCGGGGTGTACGTCTCGGCGGCAGCGTGCCCAAGGCGCTGGTTCCGATTCGTGGGGAGCCGCTGCTCGTGCACGCCGTCCGCGGCCTGCTGGCTTCGGGTTGCGTGCACGCCGCCGTCGTCGCGGCCCCGGCGTCCGATGTGGACGTCGCGGCCGGCGCGCTCGCCGCGGCCGGCGTCGACGCGCAGGTGGTGCCGGGTGGCCCCAACCGAACCCAGTCGGTGCGGCTGGCCCTGCACGCGGCCGGCGATCCCACGATCGTGCTCGTGCACGACGCGGCCAGGGCGTTCACCCCGGCCGAGGTGATCAAGGCCGTGGTGGCCGCGGTCAGCGCCGGCGTCCCGGCCGTGATCCCGGTCCTTCCGGTGGCGGACACCGTCAAGCGGGTCGATCCTGCCGGCGTGGTGTTGAACACGCCGGACCGGTCCGAGCTGCGGATCGTGCAGACCCCTCAGGGCTTCTCGGCCGACGTGCTCCGCCGCGCCTACGACGCCTACCCCGACGACACCACCACCGACGACGCCGGGCTGGTCGAGCGCCTCGGCGTCCCGGTGGCCACCGTGCCGGGGCACGCCTACGCCATGAAGATCACCACGCCGTTCGACCTCGCCATCGCCGAATCGGTCCTGTCGTGAGGGTGGGCATCGGGACCGACGTGCACCCCGTGCAGGCCGGACGGGAATGCTGGATCGCCGGGCTGCTGTGGCCGGGCGTGGACGGCTGCGCCGGGCACTCCGACGGCGACGTCGCCGCGCACGCGCTGTGCGACGCGCTGCTGTCGGCGGCCGGTCTCGGCGACGTCGGCGCGGTGTTCGGCACCGGCGACGAGCGCTGGGCCGGGGCGCACGGCGTGGCGCTGCTCGCCGAGGTGCGGCGCCGGGTCGAGGCGGCCGGCTACCGGGTGGGCAACGCGGCCGTGCAGGTGATCGGCAACCAGCCCAAGATCGGCCCCCGGCGCGCGGAGGCACAACGGGTGCTGTCCGACGCCGTCGGCGGCCCGGTCGCGGTGTCCGGCACCACCACCGACGGCCTCGGCCTCACCGGCCGCGGCGAGGGCGTCGCGGCCGTCGCCAGCTGCCTGTTGATCCGTAACGTGGACCCGTGAGGGCTTCCGGCCCAGCGACGGCGGGCCGGAGGTCCGCCCGAGCGGCCGGACATACGCGACTGGCGGCTGGCAACGCAAAGTAGTGCTGCCAGCCCGCCCGAACGTTGAATGGAGCACAGTGAGCATCCGCGGCGTCCTGTTCGACTTCTCCGGGACCCTGTTCCACCTCGAACCCAGCGCCGAGTGGTTCGACGGCTACGCGCTCGACCGGGCGAGGATGATCGACGTGCTGACCTCGCCTGCGTCGTCCGGGTACCTGCCGGAGGACCTGCGCGACGCGTGGGAGCGGCGTGATCTCGACCCGGACATCCACCACACCGTGTACCTGACCGCCCTGCGCGCGGCCGCGCCCGGCGTGCCCGGCGAGGTGCTCGAGTCGATCTACCGGCGGGTCCCGGCCGCGGAGTCGTGGCTGCCGTACCCGGACACCGGCGCGGCGCTGAGCCGGCTGCGGGACGCCGGCGTGCCGGTGGCCGTGATCAGCAACATCCCGTGGGACATCCGCGGCGTGTTCGACCGCAACGGCATGGCCGACCTGGTGGACGAGTACGTGCTGTCCTACGCCGAGGGCGTGATGAAGCCGGACCCGAAGATCTTCCTGACCGCGTGCGAGCGGATCGGCGTCGAGCCGAAGCACGCCATGATGATCGGCGACAACGAGGAGGCCGACGGCGGGGCGCGACGGATCGGCTGCCGGTTCGCGGCTGTCAAACGAGTTCCACCGGCGCAGCGGCCCGACGCGTTGGTCCGCACCCTCGCCCGTACCATTTTCGTGTGAGCCTGCTGCACATTTACGACACCGCGACCAGGACGCTGCGGGAGTTCCAGCCCGTGCGGAGCGGAACGGCGTCGATCTACGTGTGCGGGCCGACTCCCCAGGGGCCGCCGCACATCGGGCACGTCCGCGGCGCCCTCGACTACGACGTGCTGCGCCGGTGGCTGCTGGCCACCGGGTACGACGTCGTGCTGGTGCGCAACGTCACCGACATCGACGACAAGATCCTGACCAAGGCGGCCGAGCACGGCAAGCCGTGGTGGCAGTGGGCGGCCACGCACGAGCGGGCGTTCGACGCGGCCTACGACGCGCTCGGCTGCCTGCCGGCGTCGATCGCGCCGCGGGCGACCGGGCACATCACGCAGATGGTCGAGCTGATGCAGCGGCTCATCGACGCCGGGCACGCCTACGCGGCCGGCGGCGACGTGTACTTCTCGGTGGAGTCGTACCCGGCCTACGGCGAGCTGTCCGGGCAGCGGCTCGACGAGGTGCAGCAGGGCGAGGCGCCGGCGCACGGTAAGCGGGACCCGCGCGACTTCACGCTGTGGAAGGGCGCCAAGCCGGGCGAGCCGTCCTGGCCGACGCCGTGGGGGCCGGGCCGGCCCGGCTGGCACCTGGAGTGCTCGGCGATGGCGCTGACGTACCTCGGCGCCGAGTTCGACGTGCACGGCGGCGGCCTCGACCTGGTGTTCCCGCACCACGAGAACGAGCTGGCGCAGTCGAGGGCGGCCGGCGACCCGTTCGTCCGCTACTGGATGCACAACGGCCTGGTCGGCATGGCCGGCGAGAAGATGTCCAAGTCGCTTGGCAACGTGGTGTCCATTCCGGAGATGCTCGGCAAGGTACGCCCGCAGGAGCTGCGGTACTACCTGGTCGGGCCGCACTACCGGTCGGAGATCCAGTACTCCCGCTCCGCTCTCGACGAGGCGATCCGCGCGTACCGGCGGATCGAGTCGTTCATGCGCCAGGTCGCCCAGCGCACCGGCGTCGTCCGGCCGAGCGAGCCGGGACCGGAGTTCTCCGCGGCCATGAACGACGACCTCGGCACGCCCGCGGCGCTCGCCGCGGTGCACAACGCGGTCCGGCAGGGCAACATCGCGCTGGACTCCGGCGACGAGGACGCGGCCCGCGCACTGGCCGCCACGATCCGCGCGCAGCTGGACGTGCTCGGCCTTGACCCGTTGTCGCCCAAGTGGTCCACTGCCTCCAATGTGGACAACGGAGCGATGCAGGCACTTAACTCCCTTGTGGACGACCTGCTCGCCGAGCGCCAGCGGGCCCGCGCGGAGCGCGACTTCGCCAGGGCCGATGCCATCCGGGATCGCCTGCTGGCCACCGGAATCACCGTCGAGGACACTCCCGACGGTCCATTGTGGACTTTGAAGGACAGCTGACGTGGCAGGAAACTCCAAGCGCCGGGGTGCGGTTCGCAAACCGGGCACGAAGAAGGGCGCCGTCGTCGGCTCCGGTGGCCGCAAGTCCAAGGGCCTTGAGGGCAAGGGCCCGACCCCGCGCGCCGAGCGCCGCCCCGGCCACCCCGCCCAGCGCCGGGCCGCCGCCGCCAAGACCGAGCAGCAGCGCCAGCGCCGGGACAGGCCCACCGCCGAGCTGGTCGCCGGCCGCAACCCCGTGGTCGAGTGCCTGCGCGCGTCCGTCCCCGCGACCGCGCTCTACGTCGCGCTCGGCATCGACGCCGACGACCGGGTCACCGAGGCCGTCCGCCTGGCCGCCGACCGGGGCATCTCCGTCCTCGAGGTCAGCCGCGCCGAGCTGGACCGGCTGACCGGCGGCGCCGTGCACCAGGGCCTGGGCCTGCAGGTCCCGCCGTTCGAGTACGCCCACCCCGACGACCTGCTGGCCGCGGCCGCCGAGTCCACCGAGCCCGCCCTGCTGGTCGCGCTCGACGGCGTCACCGACCCCCGCAACCTCGGCGCCGTCATCCGCTCCGCCGCCGCGTTCGGCGCCAACGGCGTCCTCGTCCCCCAGCGCCGCAGCGCCGGCGTCTCCGCCGTGGTCTGGCGTACCAGCGCCGGCACCGCCGCCCGCCTCCCGATCGCCCTCGCCACCAACCTCACCCGCACCCTGCGCTCGTACGCCGCCGAGGGCCTGATGATCGTCGGCCTGGACGCCGACAGCCCCGACACCATCGACGACCTCACCCTCGCCACCTCCCCCCTTGTCGTCGTCGTCGGCTCCGAAGGCCGCGGCCTGTCGCGCCTCGTCCGCGAATCCTGCGACCAAACCATCGCCATCCCCATGGCCGCCGGCGTCGAATCCCTCAACGCCTCCGTAGCCGCCGCCGTCGTCCTGGCCGAAGTCGCCCGCCGCCGCCGCACCGCCGGCCGCACCTAGCACCCCCACACGCCGGGGCCGAGCGCGGGATGCCGGCGTGTGTCCCGCGCTCAGGCAGCCGCACGACGCCCCCCTGCAGCCGAGTGCCGCAAAGCGCGCCATACCCCACTCAGCCCCCACCCGTCCTGGGCAGGGCTCCGCAAAGTCGCCAAGATCGTCTTGTGGAAAACGGCGGCTGCGCCGCAGTTCAACACCCGATGGGGCGACCCGACCGGCAGCTCCGCGATCATGCCCGCCACCCGGCACCGTGCCCCGACCCTGCCGGGCGGCGCAGGGCCGCGGCGAAGCCGGGGTACCGCAACGCGGCACACGGCTGCACCAACGCCGAACACGCCTGCCCGAAGGCGAGACACACCGGACCGGGACCGGAATCCCGGGCGTGTCCCGCGCTCAGGCAGCCATATGACGCCCCCATGCAGCCGAGTGCCGCGCGCCATACCTCACCCAGCCCCCACCCCGTCCTGGGGTGGGGGGCGGGTTCGTGGGCCAGTTTACCCGGGCAAACAACGGATGATCTTGGTTGACGGCTGGGTGTCCACAGGTGGAGGGGTTGTGGGCGACGGAGTTGCGGTGGGCGCGCCGGCGGGGTAAGTGGCGGGGCGGTCTCGGCTAAGGTCCAGGTGTCCTGCCGGGGAGTCGAGGTCCGCGCGTATGTCGTTCGCCAGTCCGCTGTTCCTGTGGTACTTCATGCCGGTCGTGCTGGCGGCCGTGCTGATCACGCCGCGGGGCTGGCGCAACGGGGTCGTGGCGGTGGCCAGCCTGGTGTTCTACGCGGCCGGGGCCGGGCCGAGCACGTTGCTGCTGCTGATCTGCATGGTGGTCAACTTCCTGGCCGGGCCGACGCTGGAGCCGGACGAGTGGGACCTGTCGCGCGGGCGGCGCAAGTGGGTGCTGCTCGGGGTGATCGCGGTCGACGTGGGCGTGCTGCTGATCTGGAAGTACGCCGGGTTCGCCACCGAGCAGATCGACGGGTTCGCCCGGCTGCTCGGCGGGGATTTTCCGATCGTGCACCTGGCGCTGCCGATCGGCATCTCGTTCTACACGTTCCACCACATCTCGTACGTGGTGGACATCTACCGCGGCGAGCGGCCGGCGCTGCGCGACCCGGTGGCGTTCGCGACGTACATCGCGATGTTCCCGCAGCTGGTGGCCGGCCCGATCGTGCGGTACCGGGAGATCGCCGACCAGCTCCCGCAGCGCCGCACGCACCCGATGGACGACGTCGCGGCCGGCTTCCCGCGGTTCGCGCTCGGGCTGTGCAAGAAGGTGATCATCGCGGACTCGCTCAGCCCGGTGGTGGAGGCGTGCTTCTCCACGCCAAGCGACGAGATGACCTTCGCGGTGGCCTGGCTCGGCGCGCTGGCCTACACGCTGCAGCTGTACTTCGACTTCTCCGGCTACTCGGACATGGCGATCGGCCTCGGCCGGATGGTCGGGTTCCGGCTGCCGGAGAACTTCGCCCGGCCGTACGCGTCGGTGACCGTCACCGAGTTCTGGCGGCGCTGGCACATGTCGCTGTCGCGCTGGTTTCGCGACTACCTGTACATCCCGCTGGGCGGCAACCGGCGCGGCGTCGCGATGACGTACCGGAACCTGATCATCGTGTTCGCGCTGACCGGCCTGTGGCACGGGGCCAACTGGACGTTCCTGGTCTGGGGCCTGTACCACGGCGCGCTACTGATCATCGAGCGCGGCTTCCACCTCGACCGCGCGCCGCACGCCCGCCGCGCCGCGATCGCCCGCCGCGCGCTGACGATCGTGCTGGTGGTGTTCGGCTGGGTGATCTTCCGCGCCGCCGAGCTGCCCCAGGCCCTTGCCATGATCGGCCACATGCTGCTGCCGGACTTCACCGGGCTGACCGACGTGGTGGACAACGCGCTGACCAACCAGCGCCTGCTCATCCTCCTCGCCGCGCTGGTCATCCTGTTCCTCCCCGCCCACCCGGTGACCGGCCCCCTGCTGGAGTCCTCCCGCAGCCGCCCGGCCACCGTCATGCGGGTCGCAGTGATGACCGTCGGCCTCCTGTTCGCCTCGATCCTGGTCACCGAGGGCGCCTTCAGCCCCTTCCTGTACTTCCAGTTCTGAGCAGCCGGTGCTCCACAGAGGATCTACGGTGGGCCCGTGAGCGGAGCTTGCGGAGCGAACGATCGAGCACTGCCCTGCCGCCGAGGGACGAGGTGGCAGGGTCGCCGGCACCGAGCTTGCGAGGTGACGGATCCGAGCGGAGCTTGCGCAGCGAACCATCAAGCACTGCCCTGCCACCGAGGGACGAGGTGGCAGGGTCGCCGGCACCGAGCTTGCGAGGTGACGGATCCGAGCGGAGCTTGCGGAGCGAACACCGAGCACTGCCCCGTCGCCGAGGGAGGATGCGACGGGGTTCGCCGGCTCCGAGCCTGCGAGGAGCTGGTGTGAATGCCATGTTGGCGGACCTGGGGTCGCACTGGGCGGTGTATGCCTCCATGCCGTTCATCGCCGCGATCATCGGGTACGTCACCAAGCTCGCGGCCATCCAGATGATGTTCCGGCCGATCAGGTTCGTGGGGATCGCCGAGCCGTTCCTCGGTTGGCAGGGCGTGGTGCCGCGCAACTCGGAGCGGATGATCCGGATCTCGGCCGAGCTGCTCACCACCAGGCTGGTGGATCCGAAGGAGGTGTTCGCGAAGCTGGATCCGGACCGGGTGGCCAAGGAGATCGAGGGGCCGCTGCTGCTGGCGGTGGACGAGGTCGCGCGCGAGGTGCTCGAGCGGTATCACCCTGCGCTGTGGGAGATGCTGCCGACGCTGGCCCAGGACCTGATCGTCAAGCAGGTGCAGGCGGGGTCGCCGGCCCTGGTGCGCCGGATCATGACGGAGATCCGGGAGAACGTCACCGACGTGCTGGACGTCAAGCAGGTCGCGGTGTCGGCTCTTGAGCGGGACAAGGAGCTTCTGATCAGGCTGATCAGGGACATCTCCCGGCCGGAGATGGCGTTCATCGCCAGGTGCGGGATCTACTTCGGATTCATCCTGGGTCTGGTGCAGACGGCCGTGTGGGCGGCGACGCACGAACCGTTGGTGCTGCCCGTTTTCGGTGCGGCGATCGGGTTGCTCACCGACTGGCTGGCGATCAAGCTGGTGTTCTTTCCGCGCGAGCGCACCAGGATCCTCGGGCTGGTGCCGTTCCAGGGTATCTTCCAGCGCCGCCGGGACGAGGTGGCCCGGCAGTACGGGGAGCTGGTCGCGCGCGAGGTGATGACGGTGCCGAACCTGGTCGACGGGATCCTGCGCGGCCCCGGGTCCGACCGGCTGATCACCATGATCCAGCGGATCGTGCAGCGCACGATCGACGAGCAGGCAAGCGTCGCCAAGCCGCTGGTGTCGGTGGCGATCGGCGCCCGGCGGTTCCAGCAGATGAAGCACGCCGCGGCCGACAAGGCCATGACCTACCTGTCGTCGACCGCGATGCACGCCAAGGACTACGCCGCCGACGCGATGGACGTCGCGGACACCATCGCGGCCAGGATGCGGCGGCTGAGCCGGGTCGAGTACGAGCGCCTGCTGCGGCCGGCGTTCCGGCAGGACGAGTGGAAGCTGATCACGGTCGGCGCGGTCATCGGAGCGCTGGTCGGCGAGCTGCAGGTCGTCCTGCTACTTGGCTGATCGCCCAGCAGCACAGGTAGATCACGAACGAGATCGCCGTGACGAACGCGCTGATCGGCGCGCCCGGCGCCAGCGACAGGACGATCCCGCCCACCGCGGCGACCTCCGCGAAGATCACGGCCAGGATCGTGGCCCGCAGCGGGCTCGCGGTGATCCGGCACGCGGCCGCGGCCGGCGTGATCATCAGCGCCAGCACCAGCAGCGCGCCGACGGTCTGCACCCCCAGCGCGGTCGCGATTCCCACCAGCACGGCGAAGATCGGCGACAGCAGGCGCACCGGCACCCCACGCGCCGTGGCCACCTCCGGGTCGACGCTGGCGAACAGCAGCGGCCGGTACATCACCGCGAGCACGCCGAGCACCAGCACCGTGCACACCGACAGCAGCACCACGCTGGCGAAGTCCGTGCTGACGATCTGGCCCACCAGCAAGCCGAACTTGTTGGACGCACGTCCTTTGTAGAACCACAGCAGCAGCACGCCGACGCCCAGCCCGAACGCCAGCAGCACACCGATCACCGAGTCGTGCTCGGCGCTGCGCCGGGACAGCAGCCCGAGGATCAGTGCGGCGATGATCGCGCCGGCGATCGCTCCGTAACCGACGTTGACGCCGACCAGCAGCGCCGCCGCGCCACCGGTGAAGGACAGCTCCGCGGTGCCGTGCACGGAGAACGCCATGTTCCGGCTGACGATCAGCGGACCGATCACGCCGGCCAGCAACCCGAGCACCGCCGCGGCGATCAGCGCGCTCTGCACGAAGCCGTACTGCAGCACCCGGGCCGTCAGCTCGAAGTCGAACAACTTGTCCATCAGCCGTCCCCGAGGTGATGGTGCGGCTGGTCCTCGCACACCCCGCTGTGCGCTCCGACGACGTGGATCTGGCCGCGGACGCGCAGCACCTCGACCCCGGTTCCGTACAGTTCGGACAGTGTCTCGGAGGTCATGACGTCCTCCGGCGTGCCGATCCGGAACCGCCCGTCGACCATGTAGAGCACGCGGTCGACCATGGGCAGCACCGGGTTGATCTCATGGGTGACGAACAGAACCGCCGTGCCCGCGGTCCGGCGCCGCTGGTCGATCAACCGGCCGACCACCCGCTGGTTGGCCAGGTCCAGCGACAGCAGCGGCTCGTCGCACAGCAGCAGCCGCGGGTCGGTGAGCAGCGCCTGGGCCACCCGCAGGCGCTGCTGCTCGCCCCCGGACAGCCGCCCGACCGGCGCGTCGGCGAACGACCGCGCGCCGACCGCGTCCAGCGCCTCGTCGACCCGGCGCCGGCGGTCCCGGATGCGGGACAGCCCCGTCCCCCACCGGTGCCCGTCCCAGCCGAGCCCGACCAGGTCCCGGCCGCGCATGGCCAGCGTCGGGTCAAGCGCGCGCTGCTGCGGGATGTAGCCGATCCGCCGGTTGGCCGCCCCGGCCGGCGCGCCGACCACCCGGACGGTGCCCGCGGACAGCCGCTGCTGGCCGAGGAGGACGCGCAGCAGGCTGGTCTTGCCGGAGCCGTTGGGGCCGAGCACGGCGATCAGCTCGCCCGGCTGCACCACGAGGTCGAGATCCCGCCAGAGCACCCGCGAGCCGTAGGCCAGCGTCGCCTTGCGCAGCTCGACGACCGGGCCCGATTCGTCCGAAGTAGACGGTTCGGAGCGCGCGAGAGCCCCGGCGGTGTCCGCCGGAGCCCTCGTGTCTCGGTCCACTCTCATGTCTTCGCTAAGGCGCTGGCCAGCGCGTCCACCTGCCCGGTCATCCAATCAACGTAGCTCGTCACACCTTGCGGCAACGTCTCGGTCACGTCAACGACGGGCACGCCGGCCTTGGTCGCGGCATCCTTGAGCGCCTTGGTCACCGGTGTCTCGGTCTGCGCGTTGTTGACCAGGGCGGCAACCTGCTTGCCGGTGATCAGATCGGTGATCTCGCCGACCGCCGCGGCGGGCGGGTCGGTCTCCTCCTCGACCGCCTCGGAGAACTCCTCCGGCGTGGCGTTGGTCAGGCCGGCCGCCTCGAGCAGGTACTCGGGAATCGGCTCGGTGAAGACCACCTTGGCGCCGGGCCGGTCCGCGCCGATCTTGGCGGCCCTGGCGATCAGCTCGTCAAGGCCGGCGTCGAACGACCGGGCGTTGCCGGCGAAGCTGCCCTTCTTGTCCGGTGCGATCAACCCCAGCTCCTCGGCGATCTTGTCGGCGACCGCTTTGACGGTCGGCAGGTCGTACCAGACGTGCTCGTTGGTCCCGTCGGCCTTTCCGGACACCTCGAACGCGTTGATCCGCCGGGCGTCCTTTCCGGACGTGTCGACCAGCTCGGTGAAGAAGTCGTCGTAGCCGCCGCCGTTGAAGACCACCAGCCTGGACTCGGCCAGCGCGGTGGCGTCCTCCGGCTTGTCCTCGTAGGAGTGCGGGTCGGCCGACGGGTCGTCGATGATCGACTTGACCGTGACCGCGTCGCCGCCCACCGCCTGCGCGACGCTGCCCCACACGTTGGTCGAGGCCACCACGGCGATCTTCCCGGTGGCGGCCGGCGCGCCGCTGGCCGGCGGGCTGTCCGACGACCCGCAACCGGCGACGACCAGGGACAACGCGGCGAGACCCGCGACCGTGGCACCGAACCGTACTGACCGGGGGCTCATCGCTGCTCCTCGGATAATGGAAACCGTTATCGCGTTCAGTTTAGGGGTTCCCCCAACCGGGTGTCACACGGGGCGGTCCGAATGCCGACATGGAGAGAGTCGAGCCGGGCCGGTCGCCCGCGGCCGGGTCGGGCTTCTGGAATTGGTTCTGAAACGTTACGGTCAGGCAATGGCGCGCTCCATGCACGTACGCCGGCCGGCGACACTGGCGTCGCTGGCCGCCGAGCTCGGTGTGTCCAGAACCACGGTCTCCAACGCCTACAACCGGCCCGACCAGCTCTCCCCCGAGCTGCGCAGGCGTGTTCTGGAAACGGCAAGGCGGCTCGGCTACCCGGGCCCCGACCCGGTGGCGCGCTCGCTGCGCACCCGCAAGGCCGGCGCGGTCGGACTGCTGCTGACCGAGAACCTGTCCTACGCCTTCCGCGACCCGGCCGCGCTCGGGTTCCTCGAGGGACTCGCGCTCGCCTGCGAAGGCGCCGGCCAGGGCCTGCACCTGGTGCCGGTGAACCCGGAGCGGGAGGATGTCGCCGCCGTGCACCGGGCCGGAGTCGACGGCTTCGTCGTGTACTCGGTGCCCGACGACGACCCGCACCTGGCCGCGGTGCTGTCCCGGCCGGTGCCCACCGTGGTGTGCGACCAGCCGCGGGTGGAGGGCGTCGACCGGGTCGGCATCGACGACCGCGCGGCGATGGGCCAGCTCGCCGAGCGGCTGATCAACCTCGGCCACCGCAAGATCGGCGTGGTGTGCATGCGCCTGTCCCGGGACCGCAACGACGGCTTCGCCAGCCTCGAGCGGCAGCAGGGCGCGCACTTCCACGTGCAGCGGGCCCGGCTGGCCGGCCTTGCCGACGCGTTCGGCGCCGTCGGCGTGGACTGGTCCGAGGTCCCGGTGGTCGAGCGGTTCGACCACAGCACCGCCAACGGCGCCTCGGCCGCCGCCCAGCTGCTCGACGCCGAGCCCGACCTCACCGCGGTCATCTGCACCTCGGACATCCTCGCCCTCGGCGCGCTGGCCGAGGCGAAGCGGCGGGGCCTGCGGGTGCCCCAGGACCTGACCGTGACCGGGTTCGACGGGATCACCGAGGCCGAGCGCGCCGGCCTCACCACGATCCGCCAGCCCGTGCTGGAGAAGGGCCGGGCCGCCGGCAAGCTGCTGCTCGGCGCCGTTGAGCACGCCCGGCCCCGGCAGATCATCCTGGCCACCGAGCTGGTGGTCGGGGCCACCTCGGCGCCGCCGCGCACCGCCGAGGAGCGCTGGTTCGGGCCCTAGCCCCGATGGTCGCTCCCGCGAGGCCGTCCCACCCGCCCACCCACGGCCTCGCGTCCGCTCCTAACCGGTCAGCTCGAGCGGCGCCGGCGGGCTGGCCAGCGCGCCGAGCTTGGCGGTGACCAGGTAGGTGCCGGCCGGCAGCGAGCGGCGCCGGCTCGGGCAGCCGGGCGCCGACGTGCGGCCGGCCCAGTTCACCGTGAACTCCAGCCGCTCGCCGGGCTGCAGCAGCCGGCTCTCGGCGCCGGGCGGCGGGTAGCAGTCGTTGCTCGACCACAGCCGGGTCGCGCCGTCCGCGCTGGTGATCACCAGCTCGCGCAGGCTGCGGCCGACCTCGCGGACGCAGGCCAGCTGGCCGGCGTTGACCACCACCAGCCGCAGCAGGGGTCGCTGGCCGACCCGGTAGCCGGGCGCGCCGGTCTCGGCGAGGACCTTGATCACGGCGTCCGGGCAGGGTCCGGGGGGCGCGGGCGGCGCCGTGGTCGTCGTGGTCGTCGCGGCCACGGGCGGCGCGGTCGAGCTGGCCGAGGCGCTGGTCGAGCCGGGGTGCGCGCCGCCGGGGGGCGAGGAGGGCGGTTGAGACGCCCGCGCCGCGGCGCCCTCCACCGGGCTCTGGTCGGCGGTGCCGACCAGCCGGCCGATGATCCAGGCGAGCACCACCACGGCGGCGATCGACATGACCACGGCCACCACGCGCCGGCGCCAGTACACCTCCGGATCGATCACGCGGAAAACCGTAACGCCGTAGATCCACAAACCGGGTTAGCGCGGCTTCCCCCGATCGTGGGTAATCGGCGAGCGTGAGCTTGCTCAAATTGCAAGCCGCGATCGAGCGGTTCCCGGCCGGCACCCGGCATCCTGGCTTGGGTAGCTCCGCGGAGGTGACCATGAGCGCAATCGACACCCTGCTGCAACGCCGTGTCAGCGGCCCCGACCACGGGGCTCCGGAGGTCCCGACACCGGTGCCCAGCCTCCACGTGGCCGTGGTGACCTGCATGGACGCCCGGATCAAGGTGTTCGACGTGTTCGGCCTGGCCCACGGCGAGGTGCACATCCTGCGCAACGCCGGCGGGGTGGCCACCGATGACGTGATCCGCTCGCTGTCGATCAGCCAGCGCAAGCTCGGCACCCGGGAGATCGTGATCATGCAGCACACCTCGTGCGGCCTGTCCATGATCACCGAGGACTCGTTCAAGGACGAGGTCGAGCAGGACACCGGTCTCCGCCCGCCATGGGCGATCGAGGCGTTCCGGGAGGTCAAGGACAGCGTCCGGCAGTCCATGGAACGCGTCCGCCGCAGCCCCTTCCTGCCGCACCGGGACCACGTGCGCGGGTTTGTCTACGACGTGGCGACCGGCGGCCTCACCGAGGTGTTCTGACACAATCCTCCGGCGATGGACACCGTCGCCCTGATCGACTGGTTCGCCGAGCACGCCCGCGACCTGCCCTGGCGGCGGCCGGGCACAACGGCCTGGGGCGTGCTGGTCAGCGAGATCATGCTGCAGCAGACCCCGGTCGCCAGGGTCGAGCCGGCCTGGCGGGACTGGATGGCCCGCTGGCCACGGCCGTCCGACCTGGCCGCCGCCACGCCCGCCGACGTGCTGCGCGCCTGGGGCAAGCTGGGCTATCCGCGCCGCGCGATGCGGCTGCGCGAGGCGGCCGCGGTGATCGCCGAGCGGCACGGCGACGTCGTACCGTCCGATGTGGACACTCTGCTGGCGTTGCCCGGGATCGGCGCGTACACCGCCCGCGCGGTCGCCGCGTTCGCCTACGGCCGCCGCGCCGCGGTGGTGGACACGAACGTGCGCCGGGTGGTGGCCCGCGCGGTGCACGGCGCCGGGGACGCCGGGCCCGCGTCCACCGCCCGCGACCTTGCCGACGTGGACGCCCTGCTGCCGGCCGACGAGCCGACCGCGGCCCGGCTGTCGATCGCGCTGATGGAGCTGGGCGCGCTTGTGTGCACGGCTCGTGCGCCGCGCTGCGTGGACTGCCCGGTGCGCGCCGGCTGCGCTTGGCAGCGCGCCGGGCGGCCGGAGTACACCGGGCCGACCAGGCGGGTGCAGCGCTACGCGGGCACCGACCGGCACGTCCGCGGCCTGCTGCTGGACGTGCTGCGGGACACGCCGGAGCCGGTGGCCAGGGCCAGGCTCGACGCGGTCTGGGCCGACGTCGGCCAGCGGGACCGGTGCCTGGACTCCCTGCTGGTGGACGGTCTGGTCGAGCAGACCGCGGACGGGCGGTTCGCGTTGCCCGGCGACAGTTAACACAATCGAGCGATAGTCGGGGAATAACTTGTCAACCGGTAGTGCAGTGACTACCGTCGGCGAGGCAGAGCCAGACGATCTGGGCTCCCCTGCACATGCCCACCGTCGAGAGAGATCGAGATGGCCGTCAATCGCCGTACCCTGCTTCGAACCGGACTCACCGTCAGCGCCATCGGCGCCGCCGGGGTCGCGCACCCCGGCCTTGCCGCGGCCGCACCGGCCACCGTGCTGGCGCCGCCGCACATCTACGACACCCGCAACTGGGGCGCGCGGCCGCCGAACGGCACGATCACCGTGCTCAACCAGCGGCCGGTCAACATCATCGTCCACCACACCGCGGGCTCGAACAGCAACGACCTCTCGCTGGAGCACGCGTTCGCCATCTCCCGCGGAATCCAGAACTTCCACATGGACACCCGGGGCTGGATCGACACCGGCCAGCAGCTGACCAACAGCCGCGGCGGACACGTCACCGAGGGCCGGCACCGCAGCCTGGAGATCCTCACCGGCGGCACCCGGCACGTCCTCGGCGCGCACGTGGCCAACAACAACAGCACCTGCATCGGCATCGAGAACGAGGGCCTCTACATGGATGTCGATGTCACGCCGCAGCTGTGGGACTCGCTGGTGCGGCTGGTCGCCTACATCGCGCAGCAGTACGCCATCCCGACGTCGCGCATCCTCGGGCACCGCGACTTCAACAGCACCCTGTGCCCCGGCGACGTGCTCTACGCCCGGCTGCCGCAGCTGCGCCGCGAGGTCGGCGCGCTGCTCGGCCAGCCGGCCGAGGACCCGGAGACCTGGCCGCTGCTGCGCACCGGCGACACCGGGCACCGGGTGCTCGCGGCCCAGTACCTGCTGCGGGCGCGGGGAATCGCCGAGGTCCCGGTGGACGGCGTGTTCGGCCCGGCCATGTTCGCCGCCGTGCGCCGCTTCGCAAGGGAGAACGGGGCCGTCCACGAGCCGTGCTACGGCGGCCGGCACTTCGACGAGAGCGGGCTGCTCGGCTCGGCCGCGTGGCCGCTGCTGGTCCGCACGGTCCGGGTCGACGAGCCGGACGACGTCGGCAAGGCCGCCCGCGTGCTGCTCGACGCCAGGGGCCGGCGTTCCGGCGTCGACCTCGTCGACACCCGCACCTGGCAGTCGCTGCTGCGCTGACCCGTGACACCCTGCTGGCGTGGCGCAGGCGCTGGAGTTCTTCTTCGACGACGATGCCGACCGCGCGGTCCGCACCCTGTGGGCCCGCCTCGACCAGGCCGGCGTGCCCAGCCTGGCCACCCGGACCCACGGCCGGCATCGCCCGCACGTCACGTTCGCCCTCGCCGGCGCCATCCCGGCCGGCGCCCGCGACGCGCTGCGCACCGACCTGCGCCGGTTGGCCATCCCGCGGCTGTGGCTGTCCACCCTCGGCGTGTTCACCCCGGTGGAGAACGTCCTCGTGCTCGCCGCGGTGGTGGACACCGAGCTGCTGGCCGTGCACTCCGCGGTGCACGACGCGCTGGCCGGCCGGGTGCGGGCGCCGTCGGCCTACTACCTGCCCGGGTCCTGGGTGCCGCACTGCACGCTGGCGCAAGGGATCGAGCACCCTCAGGTGGTGGCCGGGTTCGCCGCGCTGCACCCGGTCGAACCGATCCGCGCCACGATCACCGAGGTGGCCGTGGTGGACACGCACACAGGCGCCGCCGACCCGCTGCTGTCGCTCACCTAGCCAGGACGGCGGACAGGAACGCCTCGACCGCGCCCCGGTAGGCCTCCGGTGCGTCGGAGTGGATCACGTGGCCGGAGTCGGGGACGACCAGGTGCTTGGCCGGGCCGGCGGTCCGGGCGGCGAGGTCGACCAGCTGCCCGGCGGGCATCGCGCTGCGGGCGGCCTCCAGCGCGAGCAGCGGGCAGCGGACCCGCTCGACCAGGGCCCAGTAGTCACGCTCGCCCCACTCGGCGGCGATGGCGTAGAGCTCGTCGAGGTCGGCGATCAGGTGGTAGCCGTCGGCGCGCTCCTCCATGCACTCGGTGAAGTAGTCGCCGTAGGGGCCGAAGAACTCCCGGACGTGGGCGAGCGCGGCGAACGGCACGGGCCACGAGTCGAAGTAGGCGCGCCAGGCGTCGACGGTCCTGCCGCGCTGGTCCGGGGCCATGTCCTCGACGACCACCGCGCGCACCAGCGCCGGGTGGGTGGCGGCCAGCGCCCAGGCGTGCAGGCCGCCCATGGAGTGGCCGATCACCACGGCCGGGGCCAGGTCGAGCTCGCCGATGAGGGCGGCGGCGTCGGCGACGAAGTCCTCGGTGCGCCACAGCCCGCCCCGGTGCGGGCTGCGCCCGTGGCCGCGCGCGTCCAGCCCGACGACCCGGCCGTACCTGGTGAGCCACCTGGCCACCGACCACCAGGTCGTCGCCCGGCCCATCAGCCCGTGCAGCAGCAGGATGCCCTGCCCGGCACCACCGAACTCGATCACTCCCGGCCGCGTCACCACACCGCAGTTCCTATCAACTTCGGCGATCAAACTCGCGCAACACAGTGGACCCGTCATGATGGCGGCACCCAGTCCTCGACCCAGGAGAGCTCAACGATGCCCGTGGCCCGCAGCCGGGTGGCCCCCGTCCGACTCGCCTGCCTGGCGCTGGCCGCGACCGCGTTCACCGCGTGCTCGGGCGAGCCGGCGGACGAGCCGGGGCCGACCAGCGGCGCGGCGCCGCCGACGAGCCGGGCGGTGCCCCAGGCCGCGGCCGGCGCGGACGGGGCCGGCGACCCGTACTATCCCACCGACGGCAACGGCGGCTACGACGTCACCGACTACCACGTGTCGATCAGCTACGACCCGCCGGCCAAGCGGCTCGACGGTGACACCGTGATCACCGCGACGGCCACCGGCGACCTCACCCGGTTCAACCTGGACCTGAAGGGCTTCGAGGTCAGCGCCGTCGAGGTGGACGACAAGCCGGCCACATTCGAGCGCGCCGGCGACCACGAGCTGGTGATCACCCCGGCGACCGCCGTGCCCACCGGCCGGACGTTCCGCACCCGGGTCCGTTACGGCGGGGTGCCGGGGGCCACCGAGGACAGCGGGCTGGGCGCCAACGGCTGGCAGATCGCCAAGTCCGGCGGCGCGTTCGCGGCCGGCGAGCCGCACTCGGCCACCAGCTGGTATCCGGCCAACGACACCCCGCGGGACAAGGCCACCTTCAAGCTCACCGCGCGCGTTCCGGACGGCTGGAGCGTCATCTCCAACGGCCGCGAGGAACCGTCCACATCGGACGGTGGGTGGACCACGTACACGTGGGTCGAGAAGACCAGGATCGCCACCTACCTGACCACGATCGGCATCGACAAGTGGACCTTCGAGCGGTCCACCCTGCCCGGCGGCATCCCGGTGGTGAGCGCGTACGCCCCCGGCGCCGAGGGCAAGAAGCAGGTCGAGGCCCGCCTGCCGGAGATCATCGAGTTCCTCTCGCAGAAGTTCGGCCCCTACCCGCAGAGCGCGGCCGGCGGCATCTACATCAACGAGAGCATCGGCTTCTCGCTGGAGACCCAGACCCGGCCGATCTACGCGAACTGGGCCGAGACCGCGGTCGTCGTGCACGAGAACGCCCACCAGTGGTACGGCGACTCGGTCACCATCACCTCGTGGGGCGACATGTGCCTCAACGAGTGCTGGGCCAGCTATGCCCAGTGGCTGTGGGACGAGGCCAAGGAGGGCAAGGACCTCGACGCCGAGTACCGCACGCAGGTCGCACGGGCCAGCAACCGGTTGTGGACCGGCAAGCTGTTCGACATGGGCGCCGGCAAGGAGTTCACCGCCGTCTACACCAAGGGCCCGCTCGCCCTGCACGCCCTGCGCCGCCAGATCGGCGAGGACGCCTTCAACCGGGTGATGAGGGAGTGGCCCGCCCGCCACCGCGACGGCAACGCGTCCTGGCCCGAGTTCGAGACGTTCGTTCAGGAGATCGCCGGCCAGGACCTCCGCGCGTTCTTCGAGGCCTGGTTCCGAAGCGACCGGAAGCCCGCCGACGAGTACCTCTACCCCGGCGGCCTGCGCCGCTAGCACCTACGCTGACCTCATGGCTGTGGTGAAGATCAACGCGATAGAGGTGCCCGAGGGGGCGGGGCCGGAGCTGGAGAAGCGGTTCGCCGCCCGGCTCGGGGCCGTCGACTCCGCACCCGGGTTCCTCGGCTTCGACCTGCTGCGCCCGGTGTCCGGCGAGACCCGCTACTTCGTGGTCACCAAATGGGAGAGCGACGAGCACTTCCGGGAGTGGATGAGCGGCGCCGGCATGGCCGCCCACTCCGGCGAGCGCGCCAAGCCGGTCGGCACCGGGTCGGCCCTGCTCGAGTTCGAGATCGTGCAGTCCGCCACGCCAAAGTGACCGCCGAGCTCGACCGCGCCGCCGAACTGCTCGCCGGCGCGGACGCGCTGCTGATCTGCGCCGGCGCCGGGATGGGCGTTGACTCGAATCTGCCGGACTTCCGCGGCGACGAGGGCTTCTGGCGCGCCTACCCGCCGTACGAGCGGCTCGGGCTACGGTTCGTCGAGCTGGCCGACCCGGTGCACTTCGCCCAGGATCCCGAGCTAGCCTGGGGTTTCTACGGCCACCGGCTGGCGCTGTACCGCACCACCGTGCCGCACGACGGCTTCACCGTCCTCGCCAAATGGGCCGCCCGAGTTCCCACCCGGGTCTTCACGTCCAATGTAGACGGACAGTTCCAGCGCGCCGGGTTCCCGCCCGAGCACGTCACCGAGGTACACGGCTCGATCCACCACCTGCAGTGCCTACACCCGTGCCAGACTGCGACCTGGCCGGCCGACGGACTCGACGTCGAGGTGGACCCGGCCACGATGCGCGCGGTCGGCCCGCTGCCACGATGCCCGCACTGCGGCAGCCTCGCCCGACCCAACATCCTGATGTTCGGCGACACCGCCTGGGTCCCCGACCGCACCCGGCAACGACTCGACGCGCTCACCGCCTGGCGCCGAGCCACCCGCAGCCGCGCGCTCGCGGTAGTGGAGATCGGCGCCGGCACCGCAGTACCCACCGTCCGCCGCCAAGCCGAACTCGCCAGCGCCGCCACCGGTGCACTGATCCGAATCAACCCACGCGAGCCCGCGGTGCGCCACGGCCGCGGCATCCCGCTCGCAATGGGCGCACTGGCCGCACTGTCCCAATTGGACGCTCGACTCGCGGGCTAACCGGGACGGTGTGCCGCCGCGCGCTGCGCGGCCGTCGTTCTCACCGCGGGCGTGTTCGGCACCCGATAACGCAAACCCGGCCAATCCACCACCCCCACCGGGCGCGGTGCCGCAATCCGCGGCCTCACCGCCGGCCGTCGAGCTCGGCATTGGCGAGCAAGCAGGGTGACATCCCGTTCGTCAGCAGGATGGTGTCAGGGGAGCTGAACGTCGGCGAAGACGGCGTCGTGGTCGCTGCCGGGGAGGTTGAGGACGGCGAAGCGCTGGATGGCGCAGCGGTGGTCGGCGAGGATGTGGTCGATGGTGATCGGGGGGCCGAGGCGCCAGCTCGACCAGGTGGGGATGAGGCCCTTGCCGGTTTGCTCGGCGGCGTCGACGTAGCCGAGATCGAGCACGGCGCGGAAGGCGGCGTGGTCGAGGGTGGCGTTGAAGTCGCCGGCGAGCACGCGGACCCGGTCGGGCGTGGCGGGGGGTAGCCGGTCGAGGTCGCGGCGCCAGACGGTGGCGTCGTGGGTGGCCGACTGGACGTGCACGGCGAGGATCTCGAGGTCGGCGCGGCCGGGGAGGTCGACGACGGCGGAGGGTTGGGACAGCTCGATCGACTCGACGAGCACGATCTGGCGCAGCGGGTAGCGGGAGGCGATGCCGGATCCGCCGCCGCCGACGCCGGGGTCGACGACGCGGTAGGGCAGCTCGTCGGGCATGCCGGCGGCGTCCAGCGCGGCCAGCTCACCGGGTTGCAGCTCGGGCAGGTTGAGCACGTCGACCCGGTTGTCCCGCACGGCCCGCATGATCGCCGCGGGGTCGGCCCGGCCGTCGTGCAGGTTGGCCGACATGATCCGCACCCGCATGCCGGCCGCGCCGGGTTGGCCGTCGGGCAGCAGGCGGGGCAGCAGCAGCACCACCATCGACAGGGCGATCAGCAGCACGCAGGTGGCCAGGATGCGCCGCCGCAGGCCGAACGCGATCAGCGCGAGCAGCAGGCCGCCGGGCGCGACGTACGGGGTGAGGGCCAGGGCGGCGACGGTGATCCGACTGCCGTCGACGCCGGCCACCCGCAGCACGCCGATGGCGAGGAACGCCAGGGCGAGCAGCAGCAGGACCGCGGTGGTCCTGCGGCCGCCGATCCGCGGTCTTCGGTACGGCTCGTCGTCCTCCTCGTAGCGGGGGGCCGGCGGCTCGTACTCGTCTCGGGTTCGCCTAAGCATGGCGGTCCACCCGCTCAGGATGCCGCAAACCGGCTGTCAGCGGTACAAGCGCGCTGACAGGACGTGGCAGTGCGGTGTGCGGTGGCTGACAGCGCGCCGGCCGATGGTGGGGTCCGAGCCGATCGAGGAGGATGGATGACTCACGCTATCGAGGCCGAGGGGCTGGTGAAGCGGTTCGGCGAGACGGTCGCGCTGGACGGCGTCGACCTGGTCGTGCCGGCCGGCACGGTGCTCGGGGTGCTCGGGCCGAACGGGGCGGGGAAGACCACCGCGGTGCGGATCCTGGCCACGCTGCTCACGCCGGACGCCGGGCGGGCCAGCGTCGGGGGGTACGACGTGCGGGCGGACGCGGTCGCGGTGCGCGGGCTGATCGGGCTGACCGGTCAGTACGCGTCGGTCGACGAGGACCTGACCGGCCGGGAGAACCTGGTGCTGATCGGGCGGCTGCTGAACCTGAGCCGGCCGGCGGCAAGGGCGCGGGCGGCCGAGCTGCTCGAGCGGTTCGAGCTGACCGCCGCCGGGGACCGGGCGATCAAGACGTACTCCGGCGGCATGCGGCGGCGGCTGGACCTGGCCGCCAGCCTGGTCGGCCACCCGCGGGTGCTGTTCCTCGACGAGCCGACCACCGGGCTGGACCCGCACGCCCGCGCCGAGGTGTGGCAGATCGTCCGGGCGCTGGTCGCCGACGGCGCCACGGTGCTGCTCACCACGCAGTACCTCGACGAGGCCGACCAGCTCGCCGACCTGATCACGGTGTTCGACCACGGCAAGGTGATCGCCAGCGGCCGGCCGGACGAGCTCAAGCGCCGCACCGGCGGGCAGACCCTGCAGGTGCGGCCCACCCTGGTGTCCGATGTGGACCAGGTGGCCACGATCCTGAGCGAGCTGACCGGCTCGGCGCCGAACCGCGACGACGACACCGGTCTGCTCACCGCCCCGGTGGACGACCCGGTCCTGCTGTCCGCTGTGGTCAGACGGTTGGACGACTGGGGCATCACGGTCGACGAGCTGGCGCTGCGCCTGCCGAGCCTTGACGACGTGTTCCTGGCGCTGACCGGACACAGGTCCACTCAGGACGATCTCGAGCTGGAAGGGAGCCCGGCATGACCGCCATGACCGCCACCGCACCGGCGCCCGCCATACTCCACATTGGACATACCGCACGGCACTCGCTGGTGCTGGCCGGCCGCAGCATCGTGAAGATCCGGAAGAACCCGGAGAGCCTGATCGACGTCACGCTGCAGCCGATCATCTTCCTGCTGCTGTTCGTCTACCTGTTCGGCGGCGCCGTGCAGGGCGGGACCACCGAGTACCTGCAGGTGCTGCTGCCGGGGCTGATGGTGCAGAACACCGTGTTCGCCAGCCTCGGCATCGGGATGGCGCTCAACGCCGACATCACCAAGGGCGTGTTCGACCGGTTCCGCAGCCTGCCGATCGCCCGCTCCGCACCGCTGGTCGGCGCCGTGCTCGGCGACGTCGTCCGGTACCTGGTGGCGCTCGCCGTGCTGTTCGTCACCGCGGTGATCCTGGGCTTCCGGGTGCACACCGATCCCGGCTCGTTCCTGATCGCCATCGCCCTCATGGTCCTCTTCGGACTCTGCCTGTGCTGGGTCGCGGTGCTGGTCGGCATGCTGGTGAAGTCACCGCAGGCGGTGCCCGGCACGCTGGTCGGCATCCTGTTCCCGTTGACGTTCGGCAGCAACGTGTTCGTCGACCCGGCCACGTTGCCCGGCTGGCTGCAGGGCTGGGTGCACGTCAACCCGGTGAGCCACCTGACCTCCGCCGCGCGCGGCCTGCTGCTCGGCGGCGACTGGGCCGGCCACGCCGGCTGGGCGTTCCTCTGGGCCGTCGGCATCGCCGCGGTGTTCATGCCCCTCGCGCTGCGCGCCTACAAGCGCCGCGTCGGCTGATACCTGTCGTGAGTCTTTGTGGTGCTATAG
>NZ_DASZCQ010000278.1:0-22667 GCF_035942955.1 Actinophytocola sp.
CGCCGCGCCCGGGTGCTCGGCCAGCACCGGGCCGCGCCCGAGCAGCGCCAAGCCCCGGACCGCCATCCCGAGACACGGCTCCGGCTCGCCACCGGCCAACCGGGCCTCCGCCGTCTCGATCAGCTCGGCCGCCTCGTACAGATCCACCCGCACCGCCGGACCGAGCCGGTAGGCGGTGCGCTCGCTCACGATCGCGTCCGGGTGCAGTGATCTTCGCAGCCTGCTGACCAGCGTGGCGATGCTCCGCTCCGGCCGGTGCGGCGGGCGGTCCCCCCACAGCGCCTCGACGAGGCGGTCCACGCCGACCAGGTCGGGATGAGACACGGCGAGCAACGCCAGCAGGGTGCGCGCCTGGCGCCCCGGCACGTCTGCCCCGGTGCCTGGGCCGATCAGGTGAACCCAGAGGATGGGTCGGGACGTGAGCCTCATACCGGTGCACACGGTTGTTGCCGGAAACCGGTTCTATGTCTGGCGGGTTGAACGACAACATCTGTGGAGGCGGAGAGGGCGAGGGGGTGCGACCGGGTGGTCGAGGCATTCGTCGGGCGTGATCATGAGCTCGCCGCGCTGGCCGCGCTGCGCGAGCGGGCCGTCGGCGGGCGCCGGCAACTCGTCATGGTCACCGGGGGTGCGGGCATCGGCAAGACCTGGCTGTGCGAGCGGGCCTCCGAGGCGGCCTATCGCGACGGGTTCGACGTGGCCTGGGGCCGGTGCTGGCCGCACGGCGGCGCGCCGGCGCTGTGGCCGTGGCCGGCCCTGCTGCCCACGCTGGCCGGACCGGCCGGTGCCGGGCTGCTCGCCGCCGACGCCAGCCGGGACCGGGTCGACCCCGAGCGGTTCGCCCGGTTCACCGCCGTGGCCGAGCTGCTCGCCGAGACCAGGGCGGACAAGCCCACCATGATCGTCATCGACGACGTGCACCACGCCGACGAGAGCGCCCTGCTGCTGACCCGGTTCCTGACCGGCACGCTGGACCGGCTCCCGCTGGTCGTGGTGCTCGCCCGGCGCACATCGCCAGGCGAGGACGGTCCGGCGGTGCTCGACGAGCTGCAGCGGGACGCCACCACGATCGCGCTGCGGCCGTTCGATCTGCACGACACCGCCGCGCTGCTCGCCGCCCACGGCCAGCCCAACCCCGACCGGGTCGCCGCCGAGACCCTGCTGCGGGTCACCGGCGGCGTCCCGCTCTACCTGGCGCGGGCCGTGCACACCGGCTGGACCGGGTCCGGGCCGGCCACCGTGGAGCACGCCATCGCCGGCGCGATCGACCGGCTGGCTCCGGCGCAGCGCCGGATCCTGGCGTTCGCCGCGCTGCTGGGCGTGGACGGGGCGGTCGGCGAGGTCGCCGGCCTCGCCGGGGAGCCGCCTGCGGTGGTGCTCGAGGCGCTCACCGCCGCGTCCGGCACCGGGCTTGCCGAGCTCACCCGCGCCGGGTACCGGTTCCACGACCTGGTCCGGCAGGTCGCGCTCGGGCAGCTCGGCACCGCGGAGACCCTCGACGCGCACGCGCGGGCCGCGGCCATGCTGGCCCGTTCCGGCCACGTCGAGCGGGTCGCGCACCACGCGCTGGCGGCCGCCGTCCGGTCCGATGCGGACGCGGAGATCGCGATCGCCGCCTGCCGTGCGGCGGCCGAGTCGCTGCGCCGCGGGTACGCCTACGAGCCGGCCGCCGACCTGCTCAACCGGGCGGTCGCGCTGGCCGGCCCGGCGGACGCGGAGCTGCTGGTGGAGCGGGCGGACGCGGTGCTCGACTCCGGCCGGCTGACCGATGCGCGGGCCGCGTTCGAGGCGGCGACCGAGGCCGCCGAGCGGGCCGGCGACCCGGTGCTGCTGGCCAGGGCCGTGCTCGGCCTCGGCGGCGTGTGGGTGCACCAGTACCGCAACGCCGCCGTCCGGGAGCGGGTGCTGGCCAGGCAGCGGGCCGCGCTGGAGGCGCTGCCGGATCACGAGCGCGCGCTGCGCTGCCGGCTGGCCGTGCGCCTGGCCGCGGAGGCGGTCTACGAGGGCAAGCCGGTGGACGGCGTGCTGGACGCCCTGGCCCAGACCTGGGCGCTTGGCGACCCGCGGGCGCTGGCCGATTCGCTGTCGCTGACCCATCACGCCGTGCTCGGGCCGGAGCACGCCGCGATGCGGCTGCCCCTCGCCGAGGCCCAGATCGCGGCGGCGTCCGCGGCCGGCGACGGGATCCTGGCGCTGTTCGGGCTGATGTGGCGCACGGTCGATCTCTACCTGCTCGGCGACCCCAGAGCGGACCGATCGCTGACCGAGCTGCGGCAGCGGACCGCCGCGCTGGGTGTGGCCGCCGTCGGCTACATCGTGGCCTGCATGGACGTGATGCGGTTGATCCGGGCCGGCCGGTTGGACGAGGCCGAGGCCGCGGCCGGGGAGTGCCTGCGGCTCGGCCTCGACGTCGGCGACGCCGACGCCACCGGCTACTACGGCGCCCAGCTGCTGACCATCCGGTGGCTGCAGGGCCGCGACGCCGAGCTGGCCGAGCTCGTCACCGGCACGGTGGAGTCGGCCAGCCTTGCCGTGGGGGAGTACGGCTTCCGCGCGTCGGTGGTGATGGTGCTGGCCCGCGGCGGGCGGCTGGACGAGGCACGGGCGGCCCTGGAACCGTTGCGCGCCATGGGTTTGGTGACGTTGCCGAAGTCCAGCACCTGGCTCGCGGCGATGGTGGGACTTGCCGAGGCCGCCGCGATGCTGGACGACCCCGACCTCGCGGCCGAGGTGGCCGACCTGCTGCGGCCGTACGCGGACCTGCCGGCGATGCCCTCGCTCGGGGTGAGCTGCCTCGGCTCGGTGTCCAGGGCGCTGGGCCGGGCCGCGCTCACCGCGGGAGATCCCGCGTCCGCGGTGGCGTACCTGGAGCAGGCGATCGCGATGAACGTCCGGCTCGAGCACCGGCCGGCCACCGCGGTGTGCCGGGCCGAGCTGGCCGAGGCGCTGGTCGCCCGCGGCGGGCCGGGCGATCTCGAGCGAGCACGGACCCAGCTGGCCGACGCCATCGACGAGGCGAGGGCCCTCGGCCTGTGGCCGCGGGTCGACGCGTGGAGCGTGCTGGCCAACGCGTTGACGCCGTCGGCCACGCCGGCCGTGCTGCGCAGGCGGGCGGACGGCGGCTGGACCCTGCGCGGCGGCGACGTCCCGATCGAGCTGCCCGACCTGGTCGGCGTGCGGTACCTCGGCCGGCTGCTCGAGCGGCCCGGCGAGGACCTGCCCGCGGTGGACCTGTGCGACGCGGGCGTGCTGACCGGCCGGCAGCAGCTGCTCGACCCGGCCGCCGTCGACGCTTACCGCCGGCGGGTGACCGACCTCGACACGGCCATCGACGACGCCGAGGCCGACGCCGACCTGGCAAGGGCCGAGCGGTTTCGGCTGGAGCGGGAGGCGGTGGCCGGCGAGCTCGCCAGGGCGATCGGGCTCGGCGGCCGGATGCGTGAGTTCACCTCGTCGCCGGAGCGGGCCCGCACCGCCGTCCGCAAGGCGATCAAGCGCGCGGTCGACGCCATCGCCGCCGCCGACCCGGTGCTCGGCGGCGAGCTGCGCACCGAGATCACCACCGGGTCGGTGTGCCGCTACACCCCGGGGGCGCGGCGCTGGCGCGTCGAATGGAAGGCGCCCTGACTCAGGCCGGCGTGGTGAGCGCGTTGGCGCGCAGGATCGCCACGTGCAGGTCGCGCGTGGCCGGCGCCGGGTCGGTGCCCAGCTCCGTCGCGAGCGTGCCGCGCAACCGCTGGTAGGTCATGATCGCCCGGGCCGGCTCGCCGGCGGCCGCACAGGCCCGCATGAGCATCCGGTACGCGACCTCGTCCAGCGGGTCCACGGTGATCGCGGTCTCGGCCAGCACCTGTGCCCGGGCCGGGTTGCCGGTGTGCAGCGCACCCTCGGCGGCCGCGTGCCAGGCCCGGCGCAGCAACCCGGCCTGCAGCGTGCGGGCCTCCTCGGCCCAGTCCGCGATCGGATGGTCGGCCAGCGCCGGGCCGCCACCGAGCAGGTCCAGGACGTGCTCGGCGGCCCGCAGACCCGACGCCGGCTGCCCGGCCCGCAGCCGCGCCTCCGCCTCGCCGACCTGCGCGGCGGCCTCGTAGAGATCCACCCGAGCCGTGTCGCCCAGCCGGTAGCCGGACCGGCCGCCGATGATCAACCGTCGCCCGAACCGGGCCCGCAGCCGGCTGACCAGCGTGGCCACGTTGGCTTCCGGCTGCCGCGGTGGCGCCGTCCCCCACAGCTCCTCGACGATGTGGTCCACCCCGACCACCCGACCCTGCCGGGCGCCGAGCATGGCCACCAGCGTCCGGGCCTTGCGGCTGCCCACGTTGTGCCGCTCAAGCGTCCCGGCCCGCACCACCTCCAGGATTCCGACCAGCCGAAGGTGCCAGTCAACCCCGCCCCTGTGCTCTCCCACACCTAAGTAGGCGTGCCACGGGTGTGCCACGGCCGTGCCTCGCGGAACCGTCGGTGGTCCGGCCTACGGTGTGCGCATGACCCCGGAAGATCGTTTCGAGGCCCTGGTCGGCGAGCTGACCCGCGTCGAGGGCGTCACCCCGCCGGGCTCGGGTGGCGGCTTCGGCTCCTCCGCCCTGCGCTACCAGAACAAGATCTTCGCCATGCTGGTCGCCGGGCGGCTGGTCGTGAAGCTACCGAAGTCCCGGGTGGACGCGCTGGTCGCGGCCGGCGACGGCGTCCCATTCGACGGGAACAAGGGCCGGCCGATGAAGGAGTGGCTCAGTCTCGACCCGCGGTCCGAGCTGGAGTGGTTACCCCTGGCCCGCGAGGCCATGGATTTCGTGGGCTGACTATAGGGAAAGTCAAGCGCTCCGTGCGGTGCGACCGGCGGCCGCGACGTACGGTCTGCTGGTGGACGTCGTGGTCGTGGGCGCCGGTCCGGTCGGGCTGTGGCTGGCCGCCGAGCTGAGGCTGGCCGGCGTCGAGCCCGTGGTGCTCGAGCGCCGTGGCGAGCTCACCCGGGAGTCGCGCGCGGTCGCTTTTCACGCGCGCACCGCCGAGATCTTCGCCGCACGCGGGATCGTCGACCGGTTCGTCGCGGAGGGCTTGCCGTTGCCGCGCGCGCACTTCGCGCTGCTGCCGACGCCGCTGGACTTCAGCCGCCTGCCGACCGGGTATCCGTACCAGCTGATCCTGCCGCAGGCCCGCACCGAGCACCTGCTCGCCGAGTGGGCCCGGGAGCTGGACGTGCCGATCCGGCGCGGGCACAACGTGGTGGGCGTGCGCCAGGACGAGTCGTCGGCCACGGTGGCGGTGCGCGGGCCGGACGGCGCGTACGAGCTGAGCGCCCGGTACGTGGTCGGCTGCGACGGCGGGAACAGCATCGTCCGAATCCAGGCGGGGATCGACTTTCCCGGCACCGACACCGGCGTGACCGCCGTGGTGTCCGATGCGCAGCTTCGGGATCCGCCGACCAGCTGGGGTTTCCAGGTCAACGATCGCGGCGCGCTGCTGATGGGTCCACTCGGGACGAGCGGGTTGTACCGGGTCGCCGTGCTGGACGCGGCGCGCACCATGGTGGACAAGCGGGAACCGGTCACGGTCGCGGAGCTGCGCGAGTCGATCCGCCGGATCGCCGGCACCGACTTCGGGTTGGACGCCGTGCCATGGGTGTCCCGGTTCGGCAACGCGGCGCGGCAGGCCGAGCGGTACCGCAGCGGCCGGATCCTGCTCGCCGGCGACGCCGCGCACGTCCATCCGCCGCTCGGCGGGCAAGGTCTCAACACCGGGCTGCAGGACGCGATGAACCTCGGCTGGAAGCTCGCCGCCGAGGTGCACGGCTGGGCCCCGCCCGGCCTGCTCGACACCTACCACGCCGAGCGCCATCCCGTCGGCCTTGCCGTGCTCGCCAACACCCTGGCCCAGCTGCGGTTGGTCGACGGGTCCGAAGCCGCCATGCCCCTGCGCGACCTGTTCGCCTTCTTGTTGACCATGGAGCCGGTCAACCGCTACCTCGCCGGCCAGGTCAGCGGGCTCGATTTCGCCTACCCGTCCGCCGACGGCGACCATCCCCTTGTGGGGCAACGGGTTCCCGCCCTCCCCGGCCTGCCGGAAGCCCTGCACGCCGGCCGCCCCGTCCTGCTCGACCTCGCCGACGACCCCAAGCTGCGCAACACCGTCACCTCCGGCTGGTCCGACCGGGTCGACGTCGTCTCCACCCCCGACCCCACCGCACCCGCCGCCGTCCTCGTCCGCCCCGACGGCCACATCGCCTGGGCCTCCGGCGGAACCACCCCCATCGAGCACGCCCTCACCCAATGGTTCGGCAACCCGCACCCCGAATGCCGATAGCGAGCGAAAGCGCAATTCCATCCGCCGCGCGGAGGACATTTCGCGCCGCATCCCGGGAAAGCACCGAGCTGGCCGCCGCGCGGCGTGTTCGTGGGGGCGGACCTGCCGAACTGTCCGAGCCGGGCGGGTGTGGCTAGGGTTTGCGGCCGACGGCGCCGACGATGCAGTTCTGCACCGGGTCGAGGGGCTTGATGCGGGGGCCGTCCGGCCACCAGTTGACGCACAGGACCAGGCCCGGGGCCACCAGCTCGAGGCCGGGGAACATGCTCTCGATCTCGGCCCGGGTGCGGAACACGCCGGTGCCCATGGGGCTGTGCAGGAAGACGTCCTCCAGCCGCCGGGCCAGCGGGCTGAGCTCCGGTGTCTCCGGGTCGAGGAAATGGCTGATCGCGACGTACGAGCCGGACGGGAGGGCGTCGATGTACTCGCGCATGATGTCGGCCGGGCTGCGCTCGCCGGCGTAGTGGTGAATGGTGCCGAGCTGGAACAGGGCGATGGGCTCGGTGAAGTCCAGGTGCCGCTGGACGATTTCGTTGTCGAGGACCTCGCGCGGCACGAAGATGTCGGCCGAGACGAAGTGGGTCTGGTCGTTGTCCTCGAGCAGCGCCCGCCCGTGTGCGAGCACCACGGGGTCGTTGTCCACGTAGACCACCCGGGCCTCGGGCTGGATCCGCTGCGCCACCTGGTGGGTGTTCTCCGCCGTCGGCAGGCCGGAGCCGAGGTCGAGAAACTGCTTGATCCCGCCCTGCGCGGCGATGAACCTGGTCACCCGGATCAGGAACTCCCGGTTGTCCCACGCCATCTGGCTGGCCTCGGGTGCGACCTTGCGGACCCGGCGGACCACCTCGCGGTCGATCTCGTAGTTGTCCTTGCCGTTGAGGAATGCGTCGTAGACCCGCGCGATGCTGGCCTTGGTGGTGTCGATCTGGGCCGGCGCGGTCTGGGTACTCGGCATCGAAAGGCCTCACAGAGCGTTGTCGATCACGGACGGTATGCAGCCAACGGAGCGGAATCCTAGGCCTGCAACTTGCCGTCGTAAATCGTGCGACGGAGACTTGACCGTTACGAGTGACCGGGTACGGTCTGCGACGAGCTGATTGCGCGGAGGAGGACGGAATGCGCGACGATCATCTCTCCGACGGGATCGGCCGGCCGGACCAGCGCCCGGGCGGACCCACCGCGCGCCGCATCATCCTGGGCTCGCAGCTGCGCCGCCTGCGCGAGCAGGCCAACATCACCCGGGGCGAGGCCGGCTACGCCATCCGCGGCTCCGAGTCGAAGATCAGCCGGCTCGAGCTCGGCCGGGTCGGGTTCAAGGAGCGCGACGTCGAGGACCTGCTGACCATGTACGGCGTCAGCGACCCCGACGAGCGCGCGCAGATCCTCGCCCTGGTCGCACAGTCCAACGAGCGCGGCTGGTGGCACCGCTACACCGACCTGATGCCGAACTGGTTCCACGACTACGTCGGCCTCGAGGAGTCGGCCTCCCGGCTGCAGACCTACGAGCTGCAGTTCGTGCCGGGCCTGCTGCAGACCGAGGAGTACATCCGCGCGGTCGCCAGCCACGGCCGCCCGGCGCGGGGCGGCGAGGAGATCGACCGCCGCGTGGGGCTGCGGATGCAGCGGCAGAAGCTGCTCCACCGCCCGGGGGCGCCCAGACTCTGGGCGGTGATCGACGAGTCCGTGCTGCACCGCCCGATCGGCGGCCGGCGGGTGCTGCGCGAGCAGATCCAGCACCTGCTGGAGATCACCAGGCAGCCGAACATCACGCTGCAGGTCGTGCCGTACGAGCTGAGCGGGTACTCGGCCGAGGGCGCGTTCACCGTGCTGCGGTTCGCCGAGCCCGAGCTGCCCGACGTGGTCTACATCGAGCACCTCGCCGGCGCGCTCTACCTCGACCGGCTGGACGAGATCGAGAAGTACGGTCGCGTGTTCGACCGGCTCACCGTGGACGCCGAGACACCGGACCGGACCCGCCAGTTCCTCGCCAAGCACCTGGCCGAGCTCTAACCGGAGATTGCAGGCATGCGTCCGTTCGGCTGAATGTCATGACGGCCCGTGCATCTGCATGTGCAGATTGCTACGCTCATGCACGGTCAGATGCACGTGCATATGCACTTCCGCAACTTGCCAGGTTTGGAAGGTGAGCATCATGACGAAGATCCGAAACGGCACGCCGGCAGGCCTTCTCGGCGCGGCCAGGTGGGGAAAGAGCAGCTACAGCGGCGCGGTCGGCAATTGCGTCGAGCTCGCCTGGCTGGCCGGCGGACACGTCGCCGTGCGCAACTCCCGAGATCCGAACGGTCCGGCCCTGATCCACGCGCACACCGGCATCGAGGCCCTCGTGGCCGCGGTCAAGAATTGGTGAGTCGATGATCGCCCGCACCGAAGACCAGATCCTCGCGCTGCGCCTGCGGGGCTTCCAGTTCATCAACCCCCGCGACGCGGGCGGCCAGGTGCTCGCCGTCGTCGGCGTCCGCGCCCACGGCGACGTCATCGACGTCGTTCGCCTGCACAGCGAGGACGACGCGGTCGCCTCCCGCGTGCCCAGCGACGAGAACATCCTGTCGCCGCGGCGGGTCTACTGGCAGCAGGCGGGCCCCGCCTGCGAGGTACTCGGCGAACTGCTTGCCCTGCCCGACAACGCGCTCAACATCCCGGCCGGCTCCCGAGCCTGACCCGCACTGGTCCTGACCGGTGACGGCGCCACCGCCGTCGCCGTCACCGGTCCTCCCGCACGGACGCGCACACCTCCATCCACACTCCTCCAGTTGTCCACACCCGCCCGGCATTCAAGATCAACTGCCGGTCCCCGCGGGTAGAATGGGTGCGGGGCCGGCCCCCGGTGGAGTGGTGGGGGCTGGGTAGGGGTAGGACGCGGAGATCAACTTCGGTGCCAGGATCGTTCTGTGGAAAACGCCCTGCCTCCCCGGCACCATGCCCCGGCCCTGCCGGGCAGACACAGGGCTGCGACACGGCCGGGCTACCGCAACCCGACGCACGCCTGCACCAACGCCGAACGCGCCTGTCCCAAGGCAAAACACACCCGGCCAGGGACCGCGATCCCGGGCATGTCCCGCGCTCGTATAGCCACATGACGCATTCGCGCAGGTGAGTCACACGCCCCGGCGCCACCAGGCCCGGCACCCGGCCGGCAGCGGGCTTGCCGGAGCCTACCGTGGAGCGGTGGGGGCTGGGGTAGAGGTGGGAGCGCGGGACGATCAGCCGTACCGGAGCCGCACGCAGGCCCCGATCACCAGGGTCAGCCACAGGACGGCGGCGAATGTCCAGCACAGGACACGCTGTCCGGTGTAGACGGTGGCCGCGATGCCGACCAGCGACCCGGCGGCCCCGACGAGGAACGCGGCCAACGAGAGGTTGCTCGCGGCGCGCAGCTGGCCGGGGGTCGGGGGATCGCCGAACAGCGTTGCGGAGCTGAACGCCGCCATCGTCAGCAGGTAGGGGATGGCGATGACCATCCCGACGAGGAGCAGCACCACGAGCAGCTCCAGCCAGATCGGCCTGAGCTTGCCGGCTTGCCCTTGCACGCCAACAGATTAAGGGGAACGCCGGGATCCCCGCACCGGCCGAGCGTGCCGGACCTCAACCTCCGTCGAGGAGCTTCAGCATCTGGGTGATCTGGGCCGAGCGGGAGCGGTCGATCCGGGCGGCGAGGGCTTTGGCCTGGGGGTGTTGGCCGGTGGTGGTTTCGAGCTTGGCGAGCTGGATGGCGTCGTCCTGGTGGGAGATCATCACATTGAGGAAGCGGCGGTCGAAGTCGGGGCCGGTGATGCGGCCGAGGGTGGCGATCTCGCCGGCGGTGGTGTCGGGCATGCCGCCGTGGTCCTGGTGGGCGCCGGGCGGCGCGGTGGGCGGCTGGCGCCAGTCGCGCAGCCAGGACGACATGGTGCGGACCTCGTCGGTCTGGGTGGCCTCGATGGCGGCGGCCAGCGTGCGCAGGTCGGCGCGGCTGGCGCGGTCGCGGGCCAGCCGGACGAGGGTCAGGCCCTGCTCGTGGTGCGGCACCATCATCTGCAGGAACATCACGTCGGCGGCGTTGAAGCCGCGGCCGGGCTCCACCGCCGGCGCGGCCGGCGCCGGCGGCGGGGCGGGCGAGGCGCAGCCGGCCAGCGTGAGCAGGCCGAGCACGGCACAGGCCAGGCGCTTCATCGAACGGGTCCCGGATGGAGACGACCGGGCCGCCCCGGGTCGGAGCGGAGCGGCCCGGCCGAGGCCGGGGGTCAGCCGACCGACCACAGCGCTGGGGCGTTGGGCGGTTCCCAGCCGGCGATCGCGGTGTGCGCCTGCCGGCAGGTGTAGCCGACGCCGTTGTAGGTCACCCGGGCGCCCACCTGGTACGAGGTGCCGGCCGCCCAGGTCCCGCTCGACGGCGGCGGCGTGGTCGTCGTGGTGGTCGGGGGTGGCGTGGGGCTGGTCGTCGGCGGGGGCGTGGTGCCGCCGCCGAAGTCGACGTCGGAGCAGGTGTAGAAGGCCTCGTCGCTGCCGACCACCCGCTGCCAGATCGAGTAGAGGATGTGCCGGCCGGTGCGGGCCGGGATGTTGATCGTCCAGTTGGTGAACGTCGACGGGTTCTGGTTGGTGAACGTTTGGATGTGCACCAGGTCGGACCAGCGCAGCGGCATCGTCGGGTTCCACCCGGACCGGGTGATGTAGAACTCGAAGTTGCTGTTCGAGTGCGGCGCGGTGGCGTGGTAGGTGATCGTCAGCGGGCCGGCGGAGATCCGCTTGGCCGGCCAGTCGGCCCTGGCCAGGTCGAGGCCGCGGTACTTGTCCCGGCCGGCGCTGCACAGCTTGCCGTCCGGGATGATCTCCCGGTGCCGGCCGGCGGCGGTCAGCAGGCTCACCTCGTTCCAGTCGTAGAACGGCTGCGTGCCGCCGAGTTGGATGGCCGCCCGGCAGGCCGCGTTCGTCGGGTTCTCCGGGTTCTGCTGCTTGCACACGTAGACCCGGCTCGGTGGGTCCGACATCGAGCCGTGCGCGCTCGCCGGGGGCGCGGTCGGGAGCAGGGCGACGGTGATCAGTGCGGCGGCGACCACCGCGGCGGTGGACAGCGCAAGCCAAAGTCGAACCTTCACAGGATCCTCCTTGCAGGGGCAGGGGTAAGAGGGTGATTCCTGCAAGGAAAACGTGCCTGACCTGGCCTCGGCCAGTCAATTGGTCTAGACAACAATGACGGGAACCCGCCACCCGGCCCGACAGGTGCCATGAAGGACGCCATCGGGTCGTTGAGTGCCGTGAAGGCGTCCTTCACGGCATTGACGACGGCGCCCCCCGCCAGGCGTCGGTCTCCCGATGAAGGTGCGCCTTCGTCGCCGCGGGCGCGAAGGAGGCGTCGATCGCGGCGTGGTTGAGCGCGGCGAGCACCGTGTCGTCGTACCCGAAGGTGTCCTTCACTCGGCGGTACTCCTCGGTGAGGGTGACCCCTGTGATGTTGGGAATGTCGGTGTTGAGGGTGACCTTCAGCCCGGCGGCCAGCAGCCGCGGGAACGGGTGCGTGGCGAGCGAGCCGGCCAGGCCGAGCGCGACGTTGGACGACGGGCAGACCTCCAGCGGGACGGCCCGGTCGCGGACCTCGGCGACGAGCGAGGGGTCGTCGAGGACGCGGATGCCGTGGCCAAGCCGGTCGGCGAGGCCGACGGACAGAGCCTCGCGGATGCTGGCCGGACCGGCGGTCTCGCCGGCGTGGTGAACCAGGCGCAGGCCGGCCTCGCGGGCGGCGTGAAAGACGGGAGCGAAGGGCGCCGCCGCATGGGACTCGTCACCGGCGAGGCCGAGGCCGATGACCCCGGCCGACGCGTAGCGGATGGCCAGCCGGAGGGTCTGCCAGGCGCGGTCGACGGACCGGCGGCGGGAGTGGTCGAGCAGGACGCGGCACTCGATGCCGTACCGGGACCGGCCGAGCGCCAGGCCGTCCAGGACGGCGGCCAGCGGCATCTCCTGGTCGCCGAGGCGTTCGCCGTGCGCGGCCGCGGTGAAGGTCACCTCGGCGTAGCGGGTGCCCTGGGCGGCCTCGTCGGCGCAGAGCTCGAGGGCGATCCGGGTGAAGTCCTCTGGCCGGCGCGGCGCCGAGCGGATGAGCGTGTTGTAGTCGCCGAACTCGCGGAAACCGTTGAACGCCAAGGGTGACGTCGGGTGCGGCGGCACCGGCACGCCGTTGACCTCGCCCAGCTCGCGCAGCGTGGACCAGCGGATCGTGCTCTCCAGGTGCACGTGCAGGTGGACCTTGGGCAGCCGGGTCAGGTCGCGCACGACCGTTCCAGCCACGCCGGAAAGTCGTCCAATGTGGACAGAATGGCGGCGGCGCCGGCCACGCGCAGGGCGGCGGCGTCGCACGGGCCGGTGGTGACGCCGACCCCGACGGCACCCGCGGCCAGCGCGCCGGCCATGTCGGCGGTGTGGTCGCCGACATAGACGCGGGCGCCGTGGGCGCGCAGGGCCGCGGCCTTGCCGGTCGACCACAGGTCGCCGACCAGCTCGTCGACCTGCCAGCCAAGCGCGGCCAGGTGCTTGGCCGCGTTGGGCTGGTGCTTGGCGGTGACGACGAGGGTGCGTCCGCCGAGCGCGCGCACCGCGTCCAGCGCGGCCCTGGCGCCGGGCATCGGCGCGGTGGCCGGAATCACGATCTCCGGGTAGGTCGCCCGGAAGCGGGCGACCAGCTCCGGGATCCGGGCGGGCGGCGCGCCGAAGTCACGCAGCACCAGGTGCAGGGGCGGGCCGAGGTGGTTGGCGAAGTGCTCGCCGTCCAGCGCCAGCCCGGTCTCCGCGGCCAGAGCGTTCATCGCGAGCACCATCCCGGGGCGCGGATCGATCAGCGTCATGTCCAGGTCGAACCCGACGGTGAAGGTCATCCGACGGCTCCGGCGGCGCGCAACCGGGCGATCTCGGTGGCCCCGTAGCCGAGCTCGGTCAGCACCGCGTCGGTGTGCTCGCCGAGCGCCGGCACCGCGGCCATCCGCGGCGGGTCGGCGGCGAAGACGACCGGCGGCAGCAGCGTGCGCAGCGGGCCGACGGGCGAGTCGACGTCGCGCCAGCGGTCGCGCGCGGCGAGCTGCGGATGGGCGACCACCTCGGGCACCTCGTTGAGCCGGGCGCTGGCGATCCTGGCCGCGTCCAGGCGCTTGATCAGCTCGTCGGCGCTCAGCCGGGCGGTGGCCTCGGCCACCAGCGCGTCCACCGCGGCGCGGTTCGCCGTGCGGGCGACGTTGGTGGCGTACGCGGGATCCGTGCCGAGCTCGGGCCGGCCGAGCAGGTCGGCGGCCAGCCGCCGCCACTCGCGGTCGTTCTGGATGCCGAGCAGCACCTGCGCGCCGTCCGCGGTCGGGTACCGGTCGTACGGCGCGATGGCCGCGTGGGACAGTCCCATCCGCGGGAGCTGCTCCCCGGTGTGCAGCGCGTGCTGGACCTGGTGGCCCATCCACTCGACCACGGAGTCGAACATGGTGACCGGAAGCGCCGCGCCCCCGCCGCCGCGCTCCCGGCGCAGCAGGGCGGACAGCACGCCGGTGAGGACGTACATCCCGGCGGCGATGTCGGCGACCGGGATGCCGGCCTTCACCGGGTCCTCCGGCGTGCCGGTCACCGACGCCAGCCCGGCCTCGCTCTGCACGAGCAGGTCGTAGGCGCGCTTGTCGCGGTACGGCCCCACGGCGCCGTAGCCGGACAGGTCCACGGCCACCAGCTCCGGGTGGCGCTCGATCAGAGTCGGCGCGTCCAGCCCGAGCCGGGCCGCGGCGCCCGGCGCGAGGTTCTGGACGAACACGTCGGCCGTGGCGACGAGCCGCTCGACCACCTGCCGCCCTTGCCCGGACTTCAGGTCGACGGCCACCGACTCCTTGGACCGGTTCAGCCACACGAAATGGGACGCCAGGCCGCGGACCGACCGGTCGTAACCTCGGGCGAAGTCGCCGCCGTCCGGCCGCTCCACCTTGATCACCCGGGCGCCGAGGTCGGCGAGCTGGCGGGTCGCGAACGGCGCGGACACCGCCTGCTCGACGCTCACCACGAGCATCCCGTTGAGCGGAAGCATGGTCAGCAGCGTATGTGCTGGTGTGGCGCTCCACGGTTGGAGATGACATGGCTCACCAGTACGTCCGGGCGCTCGAGGCGGCCAGCGACGAGACGACCCGCCGGTACGTCGTCCTGTCCGGCGCGCCGGAGCAGGTGATCGCGCACGGCGCGCTGTGGCGGTTCCGGCCAGACGGGTACCGGATCAACATGGTCGTGGCCCCGGGCTGGCGGCGGCGCGGGGTGGGCAGCCGGCTGCTCGCCCAGCTCGATCACGACGCCCGCGCGGCCGGCGCGATCACGTTGCAGGCCCGCGCGGGTGACGACTGGACCGAGTCGCTGACCTTCCTGCGCGCCCGCGGGTTCGTCGAGACCATGCGGATGCACCGCCTCGTGCTCGACGTCGGCGCCGCCACGCTCGAACCGTACCGGCGGATCGAGCCGCGGCTGGCGGCCACGGGCATCCTGATCACCACGCTCGAGCGTGCGGAGGTCGTGGATCCCCGGTGCTGGCAACGGTTCCGCGACCTGCACCACGCTGCGCAGGACGGCTGGGCCGACCCCGACCCCCGCCCGGAGCCCGATCCGGCCTGGACCACCGAGGAGTTCCGGCGGCGTTACCTGGACGCGGCCGCGTACCACGGGGTCGGCCCGGACGAGTGTTTCCTTGCCGTGCACGCAGATCGCTACGTCGGGTTCACCGGAGCGCTTGGCACCGCCGTGCATCCCGAGTACCGCGACCGCGGCATCGCCACGGCCCTGAAGGTGCGCGCGGTCGACCTGGCCCGCGCCCGGGACGTGGCGATGCTCGCCACGTCGAGCGGGAACCCGGCCATGCTGCGGGTCAACGAGCGGCTCGGGTTCCGCCGCACCTCCACCGAGGTCCGGCTCGTCAAGCGGCTTACCTGACGACCTCCAGCTGCCCCATCATTCCCGCGGTCGCGTGGTCGATCAGATGGCAGTGGAACACGTACCGTCCCGTGTAGCCGGTGAACCGCGACGCGATGCGCACGGTCTGGCCGGGGCCCACGGTGACGGTGTCCTTCCAGCCGCGCTCGCCGGGCGGCGGCGGGGCGCCGTTGCGGTCCAGCACGCGGAACTGGACCAGGTGCACGTGGAAGTTGTGCGCGAAGCCGACCGGGTCGGTGTTGCGCACGGTCCACACCTCGAGCTGGTTCTGCCGGACCGTGAAGTCCACCCGGTCGGGGTCGAACGTCTTGCCGTTCAAGGTGAAGTGGCGCTGGGCGGGGTCGAAGGCCACGGTGACGTCCCGGTGGACCGCGTTGCGCAGCCCGAGCGGGGGCAGGTCGGGTAGCTCGCGGTCGGTGGGGATCCGGCTGTGGTCCGACGCCCTGCGGGTGACCTCGAACCGCAGCAGGTTCACGGCCGCGTCGCTCTCGCCGAACTGGTTGCGCAGCACGACCTTGGCGCCGATCGGCAGGCGGGAGAAGTCCACGATGACCTCGGCGCGCTCGGCCGGCCACAGCTCGACCACCGGGGTGGTCACGGTCGCCGGCAGCAGGCCGCCGTCCGAGGCGATCTGGACGAGGTTGGCGCCGTTGGACAGCGCGAACTTGAACGCGCGGTCGTTGGCGGCGTTGAGCAGGCGCAGCCGGTACTTTCGCGCGGCCACGCGGAAGAAGGGCTGGGGCACGCCGTTGACCAGGACGATGTTGCGGCCGCCCGGGTCGGGGGCCTGGTAGACGACCCGAGCCCGCTCGTCGAGGTGGATGTCGCGAAACATCAACGGAATGTCGTACTTCCCGCTTGGCAGGCCGTGCTCGTACAGGTCGCGGATGAGATAGAACCCGGCGAGGCCGCGGAAGACGCTCTCCGCCTCGCCGTGGTGAGCGTGATCGTGGTACCAGAGCGTGGCGGCGAGCTGGGTGTTCGGATAGCGGTAGTCCTTCGAGTGTCCGGTGTGGATCAGGTCGGTCGGGTGGCCGTCGCTGTCCGGTGCGACGTGTGCGCCGTGCAGGTGCACCGACGTGTGGACAGGCAGCGCGTTGGTCTGGTGGATCACGACCTGGCGGCCGCGCACGGCCCGGATCGTCGGCCCGGGGAACGCGCCGTTGTAGGTGTACAACCGGGTGGTGGTGCCCGGCAGGATCTCGACGTCGGCCTCCCGCTGGGTCACGTGGTAGAAGTCGGTGTGCAGGGTGCGCCGGTAGGGGTGGAGCACCGGTGGGATACGCAGCGGCACGGTGAACGCCGCGATGCCATGCGGCTGGCCGGTGGCGGCGGCCACCAGCCGCTGCGCGGGTAACAGGAGTGTGGCGCCGGTCAGGGCGCCCAACTTGAACAGGTCCCGTCGTTTCACGTCCGGATCCTTTCGGTCTCGTCCCGGAAGCCGAAGATCACCACGAGGGCGAGCGCAGCGATGAAGGCGTAGCGCGCCACCTCGACGCCGCCGAGCAGAACCTCGCGCGGCGCAAGGCGGTCCCCGTAGCCGAACCGGGCGGCCAGCATGGCGGCGGCGCCCGCGGCGGTCGCGATCAGCGTGGCGAACAGCAGTTGGGCCGCGAGCCGTGCGCGCACCCGGCGAACCAGCCGGAGCCCGATCGCCAGCGCGATCGCCAGCAGGTGTGCGGCGAGGAAGGCGCCGCCGAGGAAGTGCGGAACCGGTTCGTCGCTGACCGAGCTCGGCGCGAGGCCGGCCGCCTCATGGTGCGTCCCGGGTCCGGGCAGGCTGGCCAGCCCCACCGGAAGCCGCTGCCCGTCCCGCACCAGCGACGGCGGCGCGAGCGTCCGCACGATCCAACCGGCCACCAGCGACAGCCCCACGACCAGGACGATCTCGGGCAGCGGCGTGCGCGGCCGGACAACCACGGTCGCAGCACGATGTCGCACCCCACAAGGTTGATCCGATCAGGTGACACGGCACTTGAGTCTGGCTTGGCGCCGTCGCCAGGGTCCGATCCACATGGGTCCAACGCCGCCACTCCGCTCTCGTCGGGGTGGCGGCGCTGGTGCCTGTGGATTCCTACCAGGTAACGGGAATCTCGGTGAAGCTCTCCATGAAACCGCCGACGCCGCGGGGCAGCTCCCCGCCCGGCACCGCGAGCCGGAGGTCGGGGAAGCGGCGCAGCAGACCCTCGGTGGCGACCTGGATCTCCATCCGGGCCAGCTCGGCTCCGGCGCAGTGGTGCGGCCCGGCGCCGAACGTCAGGTGCGGATTGTCCGGCCGGGCGAGGTCGATCGTGAACGGGTCCGCGAACACCGTCTCGTCCATGTTGGCCGACTCCTGCGACAGCAGCACGCTCGATCCGCGCGGGAGCACGGTGCCGTCCTCGAGCGCGACGTCAGCAAGCGCGTAGCGCAGGGTGCCGATGGACGACGCCATGATCTGGCACCGGAGCAGCTCCTCGACCGCGGTCGGGAGCAACGACCAGTCCGACTGGATCTCCTTGACCAGGTGGCGGTGGTGCAGCAGCATCGCGGTCCCGGTGCCGATCTGGCTGGCCGTGGTGACGTAGCCGGCGATCAGCAGCCCCTGGATCCAGTAGCCCAGCTCCAGCCCGGTGATCCGATAACCGTCCTCATCGGACACCGCGATCAGGGCGCTGGTCAGGTCGTCGCTCGGGCTGTCCCATTTGGACGCAATCAGCTCGTCGAGGTACTGCCACAGCCCGCGGCGGGCGTCCGCCACCTGGTCCGGGCGCGGCCTGGTGATCGACAGGAAACCGTTGACCAGCCGGTGGAACGCGGGCATGTCCGCGGCCGGCACCCCGAGCAGCGCGCCCATGACCCGGATCGGCAGCGGAAAGGCGAACGCCTCGTTGAGGTCGGCGGACTTCGCCCCGCACGCCATCCGGTCCATCAGGTCGTCGGCGATCCGCCACACGGTGGGCCGCAAAGCCCGCACCCGGGACACGGTGAGCACCCGGTCGACGAGGCCGCGCATCCTGGTGTGGTGTGGCGCGTCCGGGTCGACGCGCGGGTCGGCGAACGCGTCGTTGTCCTCGGTGATCCGGGCGGCGTCCGGCCGGGCGATGTTGCGGGACAGCCGGCGATCGGTGAACAGCGCGCGGACGTCGGCGTACCTGGTCACCAGCAGCGCGGTGTCGCCGCCGGGCAGCCGAACGACAACCGTGGCGCGGTCCCGCAGATCCCGCAGCGCGTCCGGGATCTCCAGCGGCGGGGACCACGGCAACGGGTACCGCGCAACGGTTTCCCGGCGTCGGTCCACCGTGGACGTTCCAGCAGAGTTCTTGGTCACCGAAATCCCTTGTGTATTCAGTGGGGTTTCTGAAATTCACTCTAACCGGCACGGATTGAGGACCGGTCGAACACGCCGGCCTCGAGGATCGGTTGAGACACTCGCCGCGAAACCCACGAGCCGACTTCGACTTTGGTTCGACACGCGCACGGATAGCCTTGGCCGGTGCGGGCTACACCGAAGGAGATCGACGCGTTGCTGGCGGCGGATCGGGCAAGGGTGATCCACCCCCATCTCCCCGACGGCGTCACCGACCGGATCATCATCGCCGAGGGGTCGGGTTGCCGGGTGCGCGACATCAGCGGTCGCGAGTACCTCGACGCCACCGGCGGGCTCATGCTCGCGCACATCGGACACGGGCGGCGGGAGATGGTCGAGGCCGCCGCCAAGCAGATGTCCACATTGGAGTACTACAGCAGTTTCCAGGAGTACACCAACGAACCGTCGATCAGGCTGGCGAGCCGGCTCATCGACCTTGCGCCCCGACCGATGGAGCGCGTGTACTTCACCAGCGGGGGTGCGGAGGGAGTCGAGGCCGCGCTGCGCATGGCCCGGCATTACCACCACCGCCGCGGTGAGCCGGAGCGGACCTGGATCCTGTCCCGCAACTTCGGATACCACGGCATGGGCTACGGTGGCGCCACGGCGACCGGGATCCCGGTGTTCCACGAGGGATTCGGCCCCATGGTGCCCCACGTCCGGTACCTGACCCCGCCGATGCCGTTCCATCCGGAGCTGTACGGCGGCGAGGATCCCACCGAGTTCTGCCTTCAGGAGCTGCGCCGGACGATCGCCGAGCTTGGCGCCGACCGGATCGCCGCCATGATCGGTGAGCCGATCATGGGCGTGGCCGGCGTGGTGGAGCCGCCGCGCGACTACTGGCCCCGGGTCCGCGAGCTGCTGGCGGACAACGGGATTCTGCTCATCCTCGACGAGGTGATCACCGCGTTCGGCCGGACCGGGGAGTGGTTCGCCGCACGGCGGCTGAACGTCGAGCCGGACCTCATCGTCACCGCCAAGGGGCTGACCTCCGGCTACTTCCCGATGGGTGCGGTGCTGGTGGCCGGCCACGTGGCCGATGTCCTGACCCGCGAGGGGTTCCTCGGCGGCTACACCTACAGCGGCCACGCCACCGGGTGTGCCGTGGCGCTGGCGAACCTCGCCATCATCGAGCGGGAAGGGCTGCTCGCGGCGGCCGTCGAGATGGGCGCCCGGCTGGGGGATGCGCTGCGCGAGCTGGAGGATCTGCCCGGCGTCGGTCAGGTGCGGCAGGTCGGGATGATGCTCGCCATCGAGCTCGTCGAGGACAAGACCACAAGGGCGCCGGCGCCGGTCGACTGGGTGCCGCCCGCCGTCCGGGAGCAGAGCGGCGTCCTCGTGCGCAACGGCCTGAACACCGTGCTCATCAGCCCACCGCTGACGCTGAGCCCCGCTGACGCGGACGAGATCGCGGAGGCGCTGGCCAAGGCCTTGCGCTCGGGGCGCCCCTGCTAAGCCGCTTTCGCGCCGGCCGTCCGCGGCGCTCGACCACCTGGTGACCAGGGCGCGCTCAGGCGCCGGTCAGGCCGGGTGAAAAGGGACGTCGACCAGATTTCAGTGTGCGCTCGATCGATCCTCGAGCCACAGCCAAGAGCCTGACACGGTAGCGCTCGACCGGCTGGGTGGGCCGACAGTCCAGCACCTTGAGGAGAGGCATGACTTCCCGACTGTTCACTTCTGAGTCGGTGACCGAGGGTCATCCGGACAAGATCTGCGACGCGATCAGCGACTCGATCCTCGACGCGCTGCTTGCCCAGGACCCGCGCTCCCGGGTGGCGGTGGAGACCCTGATCACGACCGGGCAGGTGCACGTCGCGGGTGAGGTCACCACCGCGGCGTACGCCGACATCCCGACGATCGTCCGGGAGCGGATCCTCGACATCGGCTACGACTCGTCGGCCAAGGGCTTCGATGGCGCCTCGTGCGGGGTGAACGTGGCGATCGGCGCCCAGTCGCCGGACATCGCGCAGGGCGTGGACACCGCGTACGAGTCGCGAGTGGAGAGTGCCGAGGACGAGATCGACCGGCAGGGCGCGGGCGACCAGGGCCTGATGTTCGGCTATGCCTGCACCGACACCCCCGAGCTGATGCCGCTGCCGATCGCGCTGGCCCACCGGCTCTCCCGGCGCCTCACGGCCGTCCGCAAGAACGGCGTGGTGCCGTACCTGCGGCCGGACGGCAAGACCCAGGTGACCATCGAGTACGCCGGCGACCAGGCCGTGCGGCTGGACACCGTCGTGGTCTCCAGCCAGCACGCCGACGGCATCGACCTCGAGCGGATGCTGGCGGTGGACATCCGCGAGCACGTGGTGGAGCCCGAGCTCGCCGAGCTCGAGCTGGACACCTCGACGGTGCGGCTGTTGGTCAACCCCACCGGCCGGTTCGTCATCGGCGGCCCCATGGGTGACGCCGGCCTGACCGGTCGCAAGATCATCGTGGACACCTACGGCGGCATGGCCCGGCACGGCGGCGGCGCCTTCTCCGGCAAGGATCCGTCCAAAGTGGACCGCAGTGCGGCGTACGCGATGCGCTGGGTCGCCAAGAACACCGTCGCCGCCGGCCTCGCCTCCCGCGTCGAGGTCCAGGTCGCCTACGCTATCGGCAAGGCCGCCCCGGTCGGCCTGTTCGTCGAGACGTTCGGCACCGAGACGATCGACCCGACCAAGATCCAGCAGGCGATCACCCAGGTGTTCGACCTGCGCCCCGCCGCGATCATCCGCGATCTCGACCTGCTGCGCCCCATCTACGCGCCGACCGCCGCGTACGGCCACTTCGGCCGCTCCGACGTCGACCTGCCGTGGGAGCGGACCGACCGCGCCGACGCTCTCCGGGAGATCGTCGACTGAGACCACGAGCGGAGGAGGCACCGTGCGCATCGCGGTAACCGGATCGATTGCGACCGACCATCTGATGGTGTTTCCCGGCAGCTTCGCCAACCAGTTCCTGGCGGGCTCGCTGGACAAGGTGTCGCTGTCGTTCCTCGTCGACCGGCTGGACATCCGCCGCGGCGGGGTCGCGGCGAACATCGCGCTCGGCCTCGGCCGGCTCGGCGGCCACCCGCTGCTGGTCGGCGCGGTCGGCACGGACTTCGACTCGTACCGGGACTTCCTCGAGGCGCACGGCGTGAACACCCGCTGGGTGCACGTCTCCACGACCAAGCACACCGCCCGCTTCCTGTGCACCACGGACGACTACCAGAACCAGATCGCCTCGTTCTATCCCGGCGCGATGACCGAGGCGCGGCGGATCGCGCTGCGGCCGATCGCCGAGGGCGCCGGCGGGCTGGACCTGGTGCTGATCTCGCCCAACGATCCGGAGGCGATGCTGCGGCACACCGACGAGTGCCGCGAGCACGGCTACCCGTTCGCCGCGGACCCGTCGCAGCAGCTCGCCACGCTCGGCCGCGCCGAGATCCGCTCTCTTGTGGACGGTGCGATGTACTTGTTCACCAACGAGTACGAAAGCGAGCTGCTACTCACTACGGCACGCTGGACCCGTGAGCAGGTGCTCGACCGGGTCGGCACCTGGATCACCACGCTCGGCGAGAACGGCGTGCGGATCGAGTCGGCGGGCGCCGCGCCGGCCACCGTGGGCGTCGTGCCGGACCGCGGCGTGGTCGATCCCACCGGCGTCGGCGACGGGTTCCGGGCGGGCTTCCTGTCCGGGTTGGCCGCCGGCCTGTCCCAGGTCCGCTCCGCCCAGGTCGGCTGCACCGTGGCCACCCTGGTGCTGGAGGCGCGCGGGCCGCAGGAGTACGAGCTGGACCCGGACACCTTCCAGAAGCGGGTGGACGAGGCGTACGGGCTGCAGGCGGCACGCGAGGTCGAGCCGATCGTGCAGTCGATCCGCCAGGCCAACGAGGACCACCACGTGCGGGGGTATGACTAAGGTGTCCGACTTTCTTTCCGCGCTGAGCCAACGAGTCCTGGTCGCCGACGGCGCGATGGGCACGATGCTGCAGGCGGCGGACCTTTCGCTGGACGACTTCGCCGGGCTCGAGGGCTGCAACGAGATTCTCAACGTCACCCGGCCGGACGTGGTGCGCGCGGTGCACCGCGGGTACTTCGAGGCGGGCTCGGATGCC
>NZ_DASZCQ010000279.1:0-22108 GCF_035942955.1 Actinophytocola sp.
CGGCGGGACGTCCGCTCCATGACGTCCCGCCGCGCCGGGCAAGGTGGGAAACGTGGCGACATTGGGCGCTCCCCAACGTCGGCCCGCCGTGATCTCATGAAGATATGACCGCGACCGTGACCGTGATCGGTGTCGACGGGCGCAGGCTGCCCGAACACGCTCTCCCGACCATCGCCTCGGCGCGGCTGCTCGTCGGCCGCCGGACGTTGCTGGACACCCTTGCCGTGTCCGGGGGCGGCGGCCCGCGCGAGGTGGAGCTGCCGGGCCCCAGGTTGCCGGCCACCGTGCTGGACAGCGTGGCGGACTCGGTGGCCGCCGCCGAGCCGGTCGTGGTGCTCGCCGACGGCGACCCGGGCTTCTTCGGCGTGCTGCGGCAGCTGCGCGACCGCGGCCTGCCGACGGTGAGCTGGCCGGCGGTGTCGTGCCTGCAGCGGGTGGCCGCGATGGTGCAGCGGCCGTGGGACGACGTGACCGTGGTGAACGCGCGCGGCACCGACTTCGACGCCGCGGTGAACGTCTGCCGGGCCCGCCGGGCGGTGGCCGTGCTGACCGCGCCGGGCACCGGGCCGGCCGAGCTCGGCGCCGCGCTGGAGGGCTGGCGCCGCTACCTCGTCGTGCTGGAGGACTACGGCGGCCCGGCCGAGAAGCTGTCCATAGTGGACACGGCGGAGGCGGCCGGCAGGGAGTGGCAGGAGCCCAACATCGTGCTGTGCCTTGCCGACGGCGACAGCGGGGGAAAGGACAGCTGGCTGGCCGGCGGCGACCTCATCCCGCCGGCGGAGGGCTGGGCGCTCGACGAGGACCGGTTCGCCCACCGCGAGGGTGTCAGCATCCGCCCCGAGGTGCGCGCCCTTGCCCTGGCCAAGCTCGCCCCGCGGCCCGGCACCCTGGTCTGGGACGTCTTCGCCGGCTCCGGCGCGCTGGGCATCGAGGCCGCCCGGCTCGGCGCCGCGGTCATGGCCATGGAGAGCGACCAGGGCCTGTGCGTGCGCATCGTCGCCAACGCCAGCGTGCACGGCGTCGACGTCCGCCTCGTCGACGGCGACCTCCCCGGCGTGCTGACCGGCATGCCCCGCCCCGACGCCATCTTCGTCGGCACCGCCCGCTCCGACGTGCTCCGCGTCTGCGCAGGCGTCGGCGCCAGCCGCGTCGTCGTGGTGGTCCACGAGCTCGAAGGCCTCGGCCCCGCCCGCGACGCCCTCGCCGACAACGGGTACAGGGTGGAGGGTTGCCAACTCTCCGCCGCCCCCCTCGAAGGCCTCGCCGGCGGCGGCGCGGCCGTCGGCCCGGCCACCCCGACGTTCCTCATCTGGGGCATCAAGCAGCGCCTCTACCTGCCCTGAACGGGTCGTGAGCCTTTTCCGGTGCGATAGGCCCGTAAAAGACTCACGACCCCGTGGCTACTGCCTACTCCTCCTTACAGGTCCGGGCGGTGGGTCACCCGGAGCGAGTTGAGGATCGGCGGCAGCTTTCCTTGGCGTGCGCCGAAGAAGACCTCGATGGTGCCGCCCTGTGCGACGGTGACCGTGAAGGTCTTGCGGTCGGCGGTGAGGGTGCCGACCGCGGCGGTCACGTCGTAGCCGGGCAGGACCACCGCGCCGTTGAGCGATACGTCGAACACCCGGCGACCGGCGGCGGTGCCGGGCCGCAGCTCGGCGAAGTCGAGCTCCACCTGGTACTTCCCGGCCGGCAGGTTGTCGAACCGGTAGCCGGCCATGCCCGACCGCTGGCTCTGGTACAGCGTGTCGTCGGTGGTGCCGGCGATGCCCCGGCCGGTGGTCTCCACGAAGCCGGGTCCGATGTAGCCGAAGCCACCGGCGGACCAGGCCTGGTCGGCGACCCAACCGTCGGCGTTGGCGTCGGTGAACGAGCCGGCGCCGCCGGCGTCGACTCCCTTGCGGTAGGCGGGAACCACGAGCGTGACCGGGACGGTGAGCGTCGGGGAGCGCCCGGCGTTCGTGGTCAGGTCGATGGTCGCGGTGTGCACGCCGGGGGCCAGCCCGACCGGGTCGACCCGGACGGTCAGGGCCTGCGTGCTACCCGCCGGCACGGTGACCGAGCCCGGCACCGTCCACAGCCAGGGCTTGCTGCTGGCCAGCGTGTAGTTCAGGTCGAGATCGCTCGTGCTGGCCAGGTTCAGCGTGGCGGTCCGCAGCTGCCCGGCCTGCGCCAGGAAGGACAGCGGCCCGCCGGTGAGCGCGGCCCGCGGCGTGTGCAGCGCCACGTTCCTCGTGGTCACCACGTCCTTGACGGCCTCGACGGTGTCCGTCACGCCGGCGTAGAGGTCCTTGCCGGCCCGGAACTCGTACTCGCCGGCCGGCAACCGCAACCGGTAGGCGCCGTTCGGGCCGGTCGACGCGCCGCCGATCCGGCCGGCGCCGCTCATCACCGTCACCGTCGCCCCGGCGAGCGGCTGGCCGTCGTTGAAGTCGGTCACGGTTCCGGCGAGCACCGGGCTGGGCGCCGGGACGAGCCGGATCGACTGCGAGTCGTCCAGCGACGCGGTGTTGAACGAGTACTGCAGGGCATCCGTGCCCGTCTCGTTCTCGACGCCGACGGTGGCCCCGGAGCCGGTCTCGGCCGGGAAGGTCGGGTCGAGGTTGCGGTAGCGCAGCGAGATCTCGCTGCTCTCCGACAGCACCGCCTCGAAGTCCACCCGCTGCGTGGCCGCATCGAAGAACCGGGCGTTGCGCCACTCGATGACGAACTCGCGGTTCGGGGCCGCCCCGACCACCTTGGTCAGCACCTGGCTGGAGCCGTCGAGGACCAGGTCGTCCCAGAACGCGTAGATCGCCGCGTTCGGGGCCGCGGCCGCCGGCAGCGCGGTGTTGCTGAACGCCGTGTTGGCCGCCTGGAAGTTGATGTTCCCGTTGGTCGACACGAACGCGGTGCGGTAGTTCCTGCCGTAGAAGAACAGGTCGAACGGCAGCTCGACGGTGGTCGAGGCGTCGTCACCGGTCAGCGCGACCGGGGTGTCGGCCTCGACGTAGTTGCCGGCCTCGATCACGCAGGTGTTGCCGAACGCGTCGGTGCGCTGCGGGATGGTGAAGTCCAGCGTGACGTCGCCGGTCACGTTGAGCGTCTGGGTCTGCTGGTCGAAGCAGCCGCCCGAGGACGCCTTCACCTGGTACTCGCCGACCGGCACGTTGGCGAACGAGTACGAGCCGTCCGCGGCCGAGGTGGTCGGCGGCAGCGGGGTGCCCAGGATCTCGACCTTGGCGTTGGCCACCGCGGCCCCGGTCGAGTTCCGCACGACACCGCTGACGTTGCCGCTGGCCAACCGGGTCAGCGCGAGGTCGAGCGTGGCGGTCTGGCCCTCGGCGACCGTGGCCGAGCCGGAGGCCGAGCCGAAGCCGAAGATCGATGCCGTGACGGTGTAGTCCCCGACCGGGAGGGTCGACGTGTACCGCCCGTCGGCGCCGGTGGTCAGGCTCCGGTTGCTCGGGCCGGTCACCTGCACGGTGGCCCCGCTGATCGGGTTGCCGCTGGCCGAGTCGGTGACCACGCCGGTGAGCGTGCCGGTCGGGCCGCGCGGCGCCTGGTCCACCGCGGCGAACGCGTTGAGCTTGCCTTCGCCCCATACGTTGTTGTTCCCGGCCGTGCCACCGCAGGCAAGGTCGGACGTGTCGGTGGCCGTGGCGTTGAGCAGGGTGGCGACCTGGTCGACGTTACCGATCAGCGACGGCGCCGCCGACATGACGAGCGCCACCGTGCCCGAGGTGTGCGGGGCCGCCATGGATGTGCCGGAGTTGGGGCCGTACCCGTTGCCCGGCAAGGAGGAGCGCACGTTCACACCCGGGGAGGAGACGTTCGGCTTGATCATGCCGTTCTCGCCGGGGCCCCGGCTGGAGAAGCCGGCGATCGCGCCGTTGATGTCGAATGCGCCGGAGGCGTAGGACTCGACGTAGTCGCCGGGAGAGCCGGAGGTGTTACAGCCGCCGGCGCCGGAGTTGCCGTTGGAGAACGAGGGGAAGATGCCGGCCGCCCGCCAGCCCTGCACGATCGCCCGGTAGAACGGGTCGACCGCCGAGCCGTTGGCCAGGCCCCAGGAGTTGTTGACGACGTTGGGCCGCAGGTCCGGCCGCGGGTTCGCGCCGGTCAGGTCGGTCGGCGCGAGCATCCACTCGCCGGAGCGCAGCAGCGCGTTGTCCGAGCAGTTGCTCGACTCGCAGCCCTTGGCGGCGATCCAGCGCGCGCCGGGGGCGACGCCGATCTGGTTGCCGGCGCCGTCGTCGCCGACCATGGTGCCCATGGTGTGGGTGCCGTGCCCGTTGTTGTCGCAGGGCACGACGGACGGGTTGCCGCACACGTTGGACGGGTCGAACCAGCTGTAGTTGTGGTCGAACGTGCCGTTGCCGGAGTTGCCGCGGTACTTGCCGGCAAGGGCCGGGTGGTCGAACTGCACGCCGGTGTCGACGTTGGCCACCACGATTCCCTCGCCGCGCACGCCGAACGTGGACCAGACGTCGTCGGCGTTGATCGCGTCGATGCCCCATTCGACGGCGTCGACCTTCGTCTCCTCCTTGCCCGCGATCGGCTTGGGGATCTCGTAGGTGCGCGGCGCCAGGATGCCGGTCACGTCGCCGCGCTTGGCCAGCGACTGGGCCAGCGCGGACGATCCACCGATCACCCGGATGGCGTTGACGATGTAGAACGACTGGTAGCTCACCTTCTGCGCGTCCAGCTGGGCCCGAACCTCGGCCTGGCTGGCGTCGGCGGTCCGGCGCAGCGCGTTGACGACGGCCGCGCCCCGTGCCGCCCAGTCGGTGACCGCGGACGGCCCGGACAAATCAGCCGATTGGCCGAACATGACCCAGAAATCGGCGCTGTCCTTGGCGGCCAAGGCGTTCGTCACCGACTGCTCGATCTTGGCGGAGTCGGGGTCGGGGGCCGCCGCGGCGGGCGCGACGAGCACGCCCAGCATGGCGAGCAGCGCGGCGAGGAGGCCGAGTAACGCTCGGCCTCGCCGGCGGGTTTGGGGTCGTCGTGACATTCGGTCGCCCTCACATTCCCGCGCGGCATGCTCCGGCCGCGCGTGAGCTCAGCCCGCAGTGCCCGGTCCTCACTACGGGTATGCGTCGACGTTCCTGCAAAGGGTGGATCCGGTGAAGGACTAAACACGGGCGGTATCCGGTCGCGACGGGGTCTTTTTCACGGTTACCACGGGTTTTGCGCCAGTGATCAACCCGACACTGCCCGTGATCTGACCCGGATCCGTAACGAAGCGATCGCTCATTCGATTGTCGTGTTACCGGGGTCGACGCGGGGAGGTGGCACGTGGATGCACGAAACGTGCTCGACACACTCAACGCGCCCCTGGTGCTCTGCGTCGGAACCAGCGCCGAGGAGATCGCCGCGATCACCCGTGCCACCGGCGGCCGGATCGCCGTGCTGTACCTACCGGACACCGCGAGCCTGCGGGCCGCGCTGAGCCAGCCCGAGGTGCTGGCGCCGCCCGTGGAGGCGCCGATCCCGACCCATCGGGTCGTCGAGTTCGGAAAGTTGCGGCTGGACGCCGACCTGCGCGAGGCGAGCTGGCGCGGCAGCCTGGTTCAGCTGTCCGCGCGCGAGTTCGACCTGCTGTTCGCGCTGACCCGCGATCCCGGTCGCGTGTGGACATTCGCCGAGCTGACCACGCACGTGTGGGAGCGCCCCTACCTCGGCGACATCGAGGCGGTGGTGTCCGCGGTCAAGCGGTTGCGCCGGCAGCTGCGCGCCGCCGCCCCCGGCGTCCAGGTGGAGTCCGTGCGCGGCGTCGGCTACCGGCTGGTGATCGCCGACCTGCCGGACGCGGCGTGAGGTCTCAGACCTGGAACCACTGCTTGAGGTGGTCGTTCGCCCCGGAGCCCGGGTTGACGTACACCAGCGCCTCGTGCTCACCCGGCGCCACGTACCCCACGCTGAACTTCGGGGTGTCGCCGTAGTTCGGGTAGATCTCGGCCGAGGTCCACGTGGTGACGTAGGTGCCGTCCACCTCGACGCCCACCTCGGCGTGGCCGGCCTCGTCGCCCACGTTGAACAGCTCGAAGCTGATCTCGGTCTCGCTGCTGCCGGGGATCACGGACAGCGCGCCCCCGGCGAACTCGAACATCGCACTCATGCGGCGATCGAACCAGCGCGGGCCGCCGCGGTCAGTCGGCGCGAGGGCAGCCATTCGGGCAGGTCTGGCCGGCGGGCATGCTGTGCCACATGGCTGAGCAGCACTACCTCGTCGGGCTCGACCTCGCCGGCCGCCGGGTCGTCGTGGTCGGCGGCGGCACCGTCGCCCAGCGCCGCCTTCCCCGCCTCGTCGCCGCCGGCGCCACGGTCGAGCTGATCTCGCCAAGCGTCACGCCCGCGGTGCAGTCGATGATCGACGCCGGCGAGCTGACCTGGCATCCCCGCCGGTACGCCGACGGTGATCTCGACGGCGCCTGGTACGTGCTGTGCTGCACCTCCGACCCCGGGGTCAACGCCGTGGTGTCGGCCGACGCCGAGCGGGCCCGCATCTTCTGCGTCCGGGCCGACGCGGGCCAGGAGGGCAGCGCCGTCACCCCGGCCACCGGCACGCACGACGGCATGCTGATCGGCGTCCTGTCCGGCGGCCGGCCCCGCCGCTCGGCCGCGGTGCGCGACGGCCTGCTCGACGCCCTGCGCGAGGGCCGGGTCTCCGACCACCGCGACACCGAGGCCCCCGTCCCCGAGCGCGGCGGCGTCGCCCTGGTCGGCGGCGGCCCGGGCGACCCCGAGCTGATCACCGTCCGCGGCCGCCGCCTGCTGGCCCGCGCCGACGTCGTGATCGCCGACCGCCTCGCCCCGCGCGAGCTGCTCGACGAGCTGCCGCCGTCCGTGCTCGTGGTGGACGCGGCCAAGATCCCCTACGGCCGCGCCGCCAGCCAGGACGTGATCAACTCCACGATCGTCGAGCACGCCCTGGCCGGCCGCTTCGTCGTGCGGCTCAAGGGCGGCGACCCCTACGTCTTCGGCCGCGGCTTCGAGGAGGTGCAGGCCTGCGTGCGCGCCGGCGTCCCCGTCACCGTTGTGCCCGGGATCACCAGCGCGTTCGCCGCGCCCGCCGTGGCCGACGTGCCGGTCACCCACCGCGGCGTGGCGCACGAGGTGGTCGTGGTGTCCGGCCACGTCGGACCGTCCGACGAGGCCTCGCTGACCGACTGGTCCGCCCTCGCCCGGCTGCGCGGCAGCATCGTGATCATGATGGGCGTGGAGCGCATCGCCCAGTTCGCCGACGCCCTGCTGGCCGGCGGCCGCCCCGCCGACACCCCGGTCGCGGTGATCCAGGACGCCACCACCCGCAACCAGCGCACCCTACGCTCCACTTTGGACAAAGTGGCCGAGGACAGCGCGGCGCGCGGAATCCGCCCGCCCGCGGTGATCGTGATCGGGCCGGTGGCCGCCCTCACCCCGTCCTGACCCGGGCATCGGCGTGTCCGGCGTCCCCGGGCCTTGCCGGGATCGGCGAGGCTCAGGCCACCCGGGACTGCGCCCGGGCGGGCCGCCGAGGGGCGCGTGCCCGGCCGCGGTTGGCGGCGAACCGGGAGTCGCGGCCGGGCCGAGGGCGCAGGGCGCGGCGGGTTTGGGCGGGTGGCTCGCGCTCGATCACCGGCTCGCCGGTGGGTGGGCGGGCGCCGGTGATGCGGACCAGCTCGACGTGACCGGGGCGGACCTTGGTGCGCGTGGGCCGCACCCCGGCCCGCTCGGTCAGCCGGAGCACGGTGCGCTGCTGGTCGTGGGTGACCATGGTGACCACGGTCCCCGACTCGCCGGCCCTTGCGGTGCGGCCGGCGCGGTGCAGGTAGTCCTTGGAGTCGGCGGGCGGGTCGACGTGGACGACGAGGCTGACGCCGTCGACGTGGATGCCGCGCGCCGCGACGTCGGTGGCGACCAGGACCGGGATGCCGCCGTCGCGGAACTCGCCGAGGACGCGGTTGCGCGCGCCCTGCGTCTTGCCGCCGTGCAGCGCCCCGGCCCGGACCCCGAGCGCGCGCAGGGTCTTGGCCAGCCGGTCGACCTGGCGCTGGGTGCGCACGAACATGATCGTGCGGCCGTCCCTTGCGGCCACCTCGGCGACCACGGCGGGCTTGTCCTCCCGGGAGACCAGCAGGACATGATGGTCCATTGTGGACACGCTAGCGGTGGCGGGCGCGACCGAGTGGGTGACCGGGTCGGTCAGGTAGCGCCGGACCAGCGCGTCGACGTCACCGTCCAGGGTGGCCGAGAAGAGCATGCGCTGTCCGGTGCGGTCGGTCAGGTCGAGGATGGCCCGGACCTGGGGCAGGAAGCCCATGTCCGCCATCTGGTCGGCCTCGTCGATGGCGGTGTGCCGGACGTCGGACAGCACGCAGGTGCCCTGCCGGACGTGGTCGGACAGCCGGCCGGGCGTGGCGATCAGCAGGTCGACGCCGCGACGCAGGCCGTCGACCTGGCGGTGGAACGGCATGCCGCCCACGACGGCCCGGCACCACAGGCCGAGCGACTTCGCAAGCGGCGTCAGCGCCTCGGTCACCTGCAGCGCCAGCTCCCTGGTCGGCACCAGGACCAGCGCGCGGGGCCGCAGCGGGCGCGGCCGCCCACCGTCCAATGCGGACAGCAGGGCGAGGCCGAACGCGAGGGTCTTGCCCGAGCCGGTCTGCGCGCGGCCGAGCACGTCGCGGCCGGCGAGGGCGTCGGGCAGGGTCGCGGCCTGGATGGGGAACGGGGTGGTGATCCCGGCGTCGGCCAGGGCGCGCAGCAGGGGGGCGGGCAGGCCGAACTCGGCGAAGGATGAAGGGTGTGGCACGGGTTCCTCTCCGGATGCACGTCTCGGGGAGATCCCAGCGCGCGTCGTAGATACCGGTACAGCGTACCCGATCAGCGGACGGGCACCCGCGCCCGGACCCAGGGCCAGGTCATCAGCGCCCACACGGTGAGCACGAGCGCGAGCTCGGGGAGCAGGTACCACGGCCACGGGCCGAGCACGTCGAGCAGCGACGCCTGGGTGGGTTTGGCGTTGAGGAAGCCGTAGTTCGTGCCGGCGGCGGCGTTGACGGTGAAGGCCACGGCGGCCCAGCACACGGTGGCCGCGACGGCCAACCGGTAGTCCCGCCAGCCGGGCCGCATCCGCAGCCCCCAGGTGAGGTAGATCGCGGCCCACACCACGAACAGGTGAATCAGCCAGAACGCGAGGAAGCCGACCGACGGGAAGTCGTCGCCGCGCAGCGCCGGCGAGACCAGCGCCTGGGTGGACAGCGTCAGTCCCCAGTAGTAGGTCAGCGCGTAGGCCCACTGCCGGAGCGACCACAGCGCATAGGCGGTGACGAACGCGGCCAGGTCGGACAGCTGCAGCGGCAGGCCGTGGTCGACGCCGAACTCCGACATCGAGTACGCCTGGATGGCCAGCTGCAGGGCCAGCACCAGCCCCGCCATGATCCGGCTGAACCGGCGCGCCGCCGCGGCCTCCCGCCGCCGCCCGAGCGCGACCACGGCGACCGCGCCGAGCACGAAGATCCCGAGCACGATCCAGTGCGACGAACCGTAGACGGTGAACTGGCGCACGGATTTACTGTGGCACCGTGCCGCGACACCCGCCGTAGTCGGCCGGACGCGGGCTGGCAGGATCGGGCCCATGGATCTCAGGCGTCCGCTCGTCGCGCTCTGCCTCGCGGCGCTCGCCGTGCTGGCCACGGCCACCCCGGCGCTCGCCCATGCCGAGCTGAGGAGCAGCACCCCGGCGCAGGGCGCCGCCCTTGACGCGGTGCCGAAGCAGCTGCTGCTGACGTTCAGCGAACCGGTGTCGCCGATGGAGATCACGGTCGCGGGCTCGCCGGGTACCCAGTGGACGCTCGGCCAGATCGCGGTGGAGGGGCCGACGGTGACCGTGCCTGTGGTGCGGGCGGTCGGACCGGCCGGCCCGTACGCGATCACCTGGAAGGTCCAGGCCGAGGACGGCGACCCGATCAGCGGCGCGATCAACTTCACCCTGACCGTGCCGGCGTCTCCCGGTCCGACAACGACGACGCCGCCGGCGACCGGCCCGCCGGGGCCGGTGCTGACCACGGACGGTTCGACGACGCCCGTGCCGGCGCCCGCCGCCGCCCCGGCCGACGACGGCGGCGTGCCGCCGTGGGTGTGGGTCCTCATCGGGCTGGTGGTGGTGCTGGTCGCCGGCCTGCTCATCGCCCGCCGGTCGCGCGCCACCCCGGCGGCACCCGGCGACGAGCCGGAGCGCACCGAGCCGTAGCCGTCACCCCAAACCGGCCGCGTCGAGCAGCCGCTCGGTCAGCGCGAGCGGATCGGTCACCGCGTCGGGCAGTCCGCGCGCGGAGAACCAGCCGGCGATGTTGGCCACGTCCCTTGCCAGGAACTCCCGGCCCTGCGGGTTGGCCACCACGTCCACGACCTGCGGCAGGTCGATCAGCATCAGGTGGCCGTCCTGCACGAGCAGGTTGAACGCCGACAGGTCGCCGTGCGTGAGGCCCTCCGCGGCCATCAGCTCCAGCGCGGCGACCAGTTGCTCCCACAGGTCGGCCAGCGCCTCGGGGTCCGGCCGCAGCTGGGCCAGCCGGGGCGCCGCACCGCCCTCGCCGTCGTCGAGGAACTCGAGCAGCAGCTCGGTTCCGTTGCGCTGCGCCGGATACGGCACCGGGGCGCCGATCGACCACAGCCGCGACAGCGCCGCGAACTCCGCCACCGACCACTGCTCGGCGAGCAGGTTGCGGCCGAACGCGGTGCGGTTGGTCATGGCCCGCATCTCCCGGGACTTACGGACCCGCCGGCCCTCGAGGTAGCCGGCGTCCCGGTGGAACAGCCGGTGCTCGTTGCTGCGGTACCGCTTGGCGGCCAGCAGGCAGGACCGGTCGGTGTCCGGAATGCTCCGCTCGACGAGGTGGACGTCGGCCTCCTTGCCGGTCTTGAGCACGCCCAGCTCGGTGTCCACGGCGGACAGCTCGGTGATCAGCCAGTCCGGGCGCGGGTGCGGCCCGTGCTCCCCGTCGCCCCAGGTGGTCCACCGGTCCGCCCACGGTGGCAGCTCGATGTCCCTGGTGAGCGCGTCCTCGCGGGCCTTCGCCAGCAGCTCCCGGGCGTGCTCGGTCAACCGCCCGGACCGCTCCGGCTGCTTCTCGTCGTCGAACCGGTGCTTGCGCCGGGCCCTTGCCGGCCGCGGCTCGTCGTCAAAATCGTCGTACGCGTCATACTGATCGTGCGTGAGCACTGGTGGGTTCTCCTTGATACGAAAGGGATGCCCCACCGGCCGCCGGCGATCAGCGCGCGGCAACCTCACGTGGGGCGGGACGGGCGCGTGCCACGTCCACGGCGGTCGTGTTCACAGCACACCTCCTCGTCTCGCCCAGCCCGGACGCAATCCGGGCCCGTTGGCGTGCACAATCCACGATCGCGGCGCTACCGGCAACTGAATTACAGCGACCAGCCGCGCCGCCCGGCCACGCTGGGACCGCCGTCCGGCGTCGCCAACGGCCCGCCCCACCCACACCCCGCCGACCAGCCCCCCGCCCACCCACCACCGGATCCGAACCGCCTCCGTCAGCCGTGCTCCGAGCCCACGCAGAACTCGTTGCCGGCCGGGTCCTGCAGCACGGTCCAGGTCAGACCCGGCACGCTGTGCTCGGCCACCGCGGTGGCGCCCAGCCCGACCAGCCGCTCGACCTCGGCCCGCCGGTCGTCGGTGCCGAAGTCGAGGTGCACGCGGTTCTTCCCGGCGCGCTCCTCGGGCACCTTCTGGAACGCGAGGTACGGCTTGTCGGCCGGCCTGGCCAGCATGATGTACTCGCCGTCGTAGTTCTGGTCGATCGTGGTGCCCAGCGCCTTGGTCCAGAAGTCGGCGAGCCTGCCAGGGTCGACACAGTCGATCGTGATTCCACCCATTCGCATGGTCATGCCGCGCACCGTAGCCCCGCCCACCGACAATGAACCATGCGCACGATCGACTGGCGGGACGGCCGCATCGTCGCGGTCGACCAGACCGGGCTGCCGCACGACGTGCGGATGCTGGAGATCGGCACGACGGCCGAGCTGGTCGACGCGATCAAGCGGCTGGCCATCCGCGGGGCGCCGGCGCTCGGCGTGGCCGGCGCGCTCGGCGTGGCGCTGGCCGTGCGGGACGAGCCCGAGGACCGCGACCGCGACATCAAGGCATTGCGGGCCGCCCGGCCGACCGCGGTCAACCTGGCCTGGGGCGTCGACCGCGCGCTCGCCCGGCTTGGCGACGGCCCGGACGCGGTGCTGGCCGAGGCGCTGGAGATCCTCGAGGCCGACGTGCGGGACAACCGGGCGCTCGCCCGGCGCGGCGCGGACTGGCTGCTCGAGCACGCTGCCGGACCGATCGACGTGCAGACCCACTGCAACGCCGGCGGGCTGGCCTGCGTGGAGTGGGGCACGGCGCTCGGCGTGCTGCGCGTCCTGCGCGAGCGTGGCGCGCTCGGCCACGTCTACGTCGACGAGACCCGGCCGCTGCTGCAGGGCGCCCGGCTGACCACCTGGGAGCTGGCCCGGCTCGGCATCGCGCACACCCTCGTGGTGGACGCCGCCGGCCCGTCGATCCTGGCTCGGGGCCTGGCCGGCGCGGTGGTGGTCGGCGCCGACCGGGTGGCGGCCAACGGTGACGTGATCAACAAGGTCGGCACCTACCCGCTGGCGCTGGCCGCGGCCAGGGCCGGGGCGCCGTTCCTGGTCGCCGCGCCGGAGTCGACGATCGACCCGGCCAGCCCGGCGGGGGACGCGGTGGAGATCGAGGTCCGGGACCCCGACGAGCTGGTCCACATCGGACAGACCGTGGTCGCTCCGCCGGGGACGGCCACGCTGAACCTCGCGTTCGACGTCACCCCGGCCGACCTGGTGACCGCGATCGTCACCGAGCGCCGGCTGATCCGCCCGGCCCGCGGGGAGCGGCCGTGACGGCGCTGGACGAGCTGGTCGAGGCCTCCCGGCTGATCGGCGCCGATCCCGCTCTCGTGCTGCACGGCGGCGGCAACACGTCGGTGAAGACCACGGTCGCCGACGTGACCGCAAGCCCGGTGGAGGTGTTGTACGTCAAGGGAAGCGGCTGGGATCTGGCGACGATCGAGCCGGCCGGGTTCGCGCCGCTCCGGCTTCGTCGGCTGCGGGAACTGCTCACCGTGCCGGAGCTGACCGACCGGCAGATGATGAACGAGCTGCGCTGCGCCCTGCTGGACGCCGCCGCCCCGGATCCGAGCGTGGAAACCCTGCTGCACGCGGCACTTCCGCACCCGGCGGTGCTGCACAGCCATGCCGACGCGGTCCTTGCGGTCACCAACACCGCCGACGGTGCGGCCCTCGTCCGCATGATCTACGGCGACCGCGTCGTGGTCGTGCCCTACGTGATGCCGGGGTTCCGGCTGGCCCGCCGGTGCGCCGAGCTGTTCGCCGCCACCGCACACGCGGGCACCGTCGGCATGGTCCTGCTCAACCACGGGCTGTTCACCGTCGGCGCCGGCCCGAAGCAGGCCTACGACAGGCATATCGAGCTCGTCCGCGCCGCAGAGGACTTCCTCGACGCCCGCGCGCCAGTCCATAGTCGACAGTCCACATCGGAGTCGCCGCGAGCGCCGATCGCCGATCTCGCGGCCATCCGGGCCGAGGTGTCCACACTGGCCGGTCGGCCGATGATCGTGAGCCAGCACGCCGTCCCGTTCGCCGGCGACCCCGGTCTGGCGAGCCTGGCAAGGCTGGCGGGGCGCGGGCCGGCCACCCCGGACCACGTGATCCGCACCAAGCGGGTGCCGCTGGTGGGCCGGGACCTGGCCGGCTACGCCGAGGAGTACCGGAGCTACTTCGCCGCGCACGCCGCCGGCCGCGACCTGACCATGCTGGACCCGGCGCCGCGCGTCGTGCTCGACCCCGCGCTCGGCATGCTCACGATCGGCCCCACGGCCGCGGACGCCGACATCGCCCGCGACATCTACGCCCACACCGCCCGGATCATCGAGCGGGCCGAGGCGCTCGGCGGCTACCGCGCCCTCCCGGCCGGCGACATCTTCGACCTGGAGTACTGGGAGCTGGAGCAGGCCAAGCTGCGCCGCAGTCGCGGATCCGGCCGGCTGACCGGGGAGATCGCCCTTGTCACCGGGGCCGCGTCGGGCATCGGCCGGGCGTGCGCCGAGGAGCTGCTCGCCGGGGGCGCGTGCGTGATCGGTCTTGACCTCGTCCCGACCCCCGCCGACCGGCCGGATTACCTTGGCCTGCAAGCGGATGTGACCGACGACGAGGCCGTGGCGAACGCCCTGGACGCCGGCGTGCGGCGGTTCGGCGGGCTCGACGTCGTCATCCCCTGCGCCGGCGTCTTCCCCGCCACCGGCCGGATCGACGCGCTGGACCCGGCCGTGTGGCGGCGCACGATGGCCGTCAACGCCGACGCCGTCGCCGCCCTGCTCACCCGGGTCCACCCGCTGCTCGCGCGCGCTCCGCGGGGCGGCCGGGTGGTGCTGGTCGCGTCCAGGAACGTCCCCGCCCCCGGACCCGGCGCGGCCGCCTACTCGGCGTCCAAGGCGGCCGCGACCCAGCTGGCTCGGGTGGCCGCCCTGGAATGGGCCGCCGAGGGCATCCGGGTCAACATCGTGCACCCGGACGCCGTGTTCGACACCGGCCTGTGGACCGACGAGATCCTCGCCGAGCGCGCCGCCCACTACCGCCTGACCGTCGAGGAGTACAAGCGCCGCAACCTGCTCGGCGCCGAGGTCACCTCCCCGGCCGTCGCCCGCGCCGTGGTCGAGCTGTGCACCGACACCTTCACCCACACCACCGGCGCCCAGATTCCCGTGGACGGCGGCAACACCCGGGTGATCTAGGGCTGCGGCCGGAACCCGGAAAAGGCCGAACGTCGGCGACCTGGCGCTCCCGCACGGTGTTGATCACCTGACGGGCCACCGCCGGACAGTGGATCCATCGGGGAGCAGCGAAGGAACGGGTTGGGCGCCGCCAGCCGCTCGCCGGCGCCGACGGCACGACCACGGCCGTTGCGGCAGCGGCCACCGCGACGACCAGCGCTCGAACCCCCCATGGAAATCCCTCCAGTGCGCGACAATTCGCCGCGCCGGAGCGTTCCACATGCCGAACCGCCGTGACAAGGTCAGCGGCGGTCGCGGTGGCGGGTGCGCCAGGCGGCCGCCTTGCTCCGGTTGCCGCAGACCGCCATCGAGCACCACTTGCCGGCGCCCGAGCGGGACGCGTCGAAGAACGCCCACCGGCAGGCGTCGTTGTGGCACACCTTGAGCCGGCGCCACCGGCCGTCCCGCATCGCCTCGGCGATCACCACGAGCAGCCCGCCGACCGCCCGGTCCACCCCGGAGGCGGCCGGCGCCAGCCGGACCGTGCCGGCCGCGGTGAACTCCGGGCGCAGCCGGGCGCGCCGCGCCGCGGTGTTGAGCGTCGCCAGGGCGCCGTCGGCCGCGGGCGCGCCGTCGTGGTTGGCCGCGAGCAGCTCCCGGACGGCCTCGCGCAGCGCGATCGCCCGGCCGAGGTCGGCCCCGGTCACCGCCTCGCCCGCGCCCAGCAGATCGTTGTCCCGCAACCAGTCGCCGAGATCGTCCGGGCCGGCCAGTGCCTCCGTTCCGCCCTCCACGTCGAGCGTGTTGACGAACTCACGGACCAGCCGCAGCGACCCCTCGACCATGTGCTGCGTCACCTCCGTTCGAAGTTTACAGGTTACTGACCGCCCGGACCGCGTAACCCGTTGGAGCCGACCCTGGATCGTTCATTACCCTTTCCGGCACACCCATTGCGAGGAGTGCTTGCCGTGATCACCAGGATGTCGTCGCTGTTCCTGCGCACCCTGCGCGAGGATCCCGCGGAAGCCGAGGTGCCCAGCCACAAGCTGCTGGTGCGCGCCGGCTACGTCCGCCGCGTCGCCCCGGGCGGGTACTCCTGGCTGCCGCTGGGCCTGAAGGTGCTGCGCAAGATCGAGGGAATCGTGCGCGAGGAGATGGACGCCATGGGCGGCCAGGAGATCCAGTTCCCCGCGCTGCTGCCCCGCGAGCCCTACGAGGCCACCGGCCGGTGGACCGAGTACGGCGACAACGTGTTCCGGCTCAAGGATCGCAAGGGCGCCGACTACATGCTCGGCCCCACCCACGAGGAGCTGTTCGCGCTGACCGTCAAGGGGGAGTACAGCTCCTACAAGGACTATCCGGTCATCCTCTACCAGATCCAGACCAAGTACCGCGACGAGGCGCGCCCAAGGGCCGGCATCCTGCGCGGCCGCGAGTTCCTGATGAAGGACTCGTACTCCTTCGACCTGTCCGACGAGGGGCTGGTCGAGTCCTACCGGAAGCACCGCGACGCCTACATCAAGATCTTCGACCGGCTCGGGCTGAAGTACGTGATCGTGTCCGCGATGTCCGGCGCGATGGGCGGTTCGGCCTCCGAGGAGTTCCTTGCCGAGGCCCCGAGCGGCGAGGACACCTTCGTCCGCAGCACCGAGTCCGGCTACGCCGCCAACGTCGAGGCCGTTGTCACCCCCGCACCACCCGAGCAGTCCATTGAGGACAAACCGGACGCGCAGGTGCACCACACGCCCAACACCCCCACGATCGAGACCCTGGTGGACTTCCTCAACGCCGCCGGTCTCGACAGGACGTTCACCGCCGCGGACACGCTGAAGAACGTCATGCTCAAGACCAGGGCCCCCGGCGCGGACAACTGGGAGCTGCTCGCCATCGGCATCCCCGGCGACCGCGAGGTGGACCTCAAGCGCCTCGAGGCGTCGGTGGCCCCCGCCGACGTGGCCATCCTCGACGAGGCCGACTTCGCCGCCCATCCCTTCCTGGTGAAGGGCTACATCGGTCCGAAAGCCCTGCAGGACAACGGTGTCCGCTACCTCGTCGACCCGCGCGTCGTGCCCGGCACCGCCTGGGTCACCGGCGCCGACAAGCTCGACCACCACGTCGTCGACCTCGTCTGCGGCCGCGACTTCACCCCGGACGGGACCATCGAGGCCGCCGAGGTCCGCGCCGGCGACCCGTCACCCGACGGCAAGGGCACCCTGGTCGCCGCCCGCGGCATCGAGGTCGGCCACATCTTCCAGCTCGGCCGCAAGTACGCCGACGCCTTCGCCCTTGACGCCCTCGGCCCCGACTCGCGCCCCATCCGGATCACCATGGGCTCCTACGGCATCGGCGTCTCCCGCCTCGTCGCCGTCATCGCCGAGCAGTCCCACGACGAGCTCGGCCTCATCTGGCCCCGCGCCGTCGCCCCCGCCGACCTGCACATCGTGATCGCCGGCAAGGACGACACCATCCGTGCCGGCGGCGAGCGCCTCGCCGCCGACCTCGACGCCGCCGGCCTGTCCGTGCTGCTGGACGACCGCACGGCCACGCCGGGCGTGAAGTTCGCCGACGCCGAGCTCATCGGCATCCCCACGATCATCGTCGTCGGCCGCGGCCTGGCCAACGGCGTCATCGAGGTCAAGGACCGGGCTTCGGGGGAGCGCACCGAGATCCCCGTTGACGAGGCGGTGGCGCACCTCACCCGCCTGGTACGCGGCTAACCGAGCACTGCTTCCAGCGTGGCGCGGGTGTCGGCCAGGCTGGGCAGCACCGCGTGCGCCCCGGAGGCGCGCAGCTCCTCCTCGGTGTGCCGGCCGGTGGCGACGCCGACGGTGATCGTGCCGTGGTGCAGGCCGGCCCGGATGTCGTTGGGGGTGTCGCCGATGACCACCGTGGACCACGGGGCGAACGAGGTGCCGTACTTGGCGCCGGCCTGTGTCATGGCGTCGGACACCAGGTCGTGGCGGTCGAGCGAGAGGGAGCCGTAGCCGCCGACCTCCAGGTCGACGTGCCGGTCAAGGCCGAACGGCTCCAGCTTGAGGCCGGCCACCTCGGGGAGGTTGCCGGTGACGAGGGACTGCACCACGCCGGGTCGGGCGGCGAGGTCGGCGAGCACCTCGGGGGCGCCGGGCAGCGCGCGGCCGAGCGTGGTCAGCTCCGGGCGGGCGGCCTCGGCGATCCGGATCAGCTCGGCGAACATCTTCTGCACGGTTTCCTCGTCCGCGGTGACGCCGTGCTCGGTCAGCAGCTCGGTGGTGATCGCGCGCTCGGTGCGGCCGGGGAACGCCGGAACCCCGCGCATGGGGACGCCGAGCACGTTGCTGAGGGCCTGGCCGTACCAGGCGCGGCCGATCCCGCTGTAGTCGACGAGGGTGAGGTCGATGTCCCAGAGCACGAGGATCACGGCGCCATCGTGACACGGTCCGGAACGCCCGGTTGAGGGCCACTTGACCACGACTTTCACCGGCCAGTGCGGACTTATTCAACATCAGTTGACTTCGGCGGGGAGGAGGCGTAGCTTCCCCGGTATAAATTCAACAGGCGATGAACTGGAAGGAACCGCGATGGCCACGTCGCACCCGCCACGACCGCTCGCGCTCGCCTTGCTCCTCGGCCTGGCCGGCGCGCTCGTCGCCGCCGTGCTCGGCCTGCTCACCTTCGGCGCCCAGGCCACCGCCCGCCCGGACCGGCTGCCGCTCGCCGTCGCCGTGCCGAACCAGGCCGCAGGCGCCCAGATCTCCCAGCGCGTCGCCGGCCAGGGCGGCGACGCCGTCGCATGGCGGGTAACCGGCCCGGCCGAGGCCGCGAACTTGTTGGACCGCAAGGAAATCTACGGCTACCTCGACGTCACGGCCGCGCCATCCACAGCACGGATCGTGGTCTCGGGCGCGATCAACCCGCAGGGCGCCCAGTTCGCCCAGCAGATCCTCACCGAGGTGGCGCACCGGCTCGCCCAGGCCGCGGGCGGCCCCACCGTCGAGACCGTCACCGTGCACCCCGCCTCGGTCGCCGGCCGCACCGCGCCGCTGGGCGCCAGCGCGCTGCTCTGGATCGCCGGCCTGGTCGCCACGCTGGGCTTCGCCGCGCTGGTGGCCCGGTTCCGGCTGAACGCCGGCCTGCTGCCCCGGTTCACCCTCGCGCTCACCAACAGCGTCCTGGCCACCGCCGTGGTCGCCGGCTACTTCCTGCTCTGGGACGACACCCTGCCGCTCAGCGCCGGCGTGCTCGGCTTTCTGCTGCTCACCGCGTTCGCCTTCACCGCCGTCCAGGGCGCGCTGGTGCGGCTGTTCGGCCTGCGCGCCGCCGCGGTGCTCGGCCCGCTCTACCTGATCGCTCCGGCCGTCGCCGGCCAGGTGCCGGAGCTGCTCAACCCGGCCTACCGCGCGCTGCTGTGGTCGTGGACGCCGTTCCGGTTCTCCACCGAGGGCCTGCGCAGCCTTCTGCTCGGCACCCCGGATGCTCCGGACGTGCGTACGGGCGTGATCGTCCTGGCGTCCATGGCCGCCGCCGGACTTGTGGTGCTATTTCTCACCGCCACCCGCAAGGAAGCTCAGCCGCAGCCGGCGGACCGGGTTGTCCCGGTTGGTGTCGACGAGGCAGACGGACTGCCAGGTGCCCAGCGCCAGGTGCCCGTCGAGCACCGGAATGGTGGCGTACGGCGGTAGCAGCGCCGGCAGCAGGTGATCCCGGCCGTGCCCGGGTGATCCGTGCCGGTGCCGCCAGTCGGCGTCCGGGGGAAGGAGCCGGCGAAGGGCGGTGAGCAGATCGTGGTCACTGCCCGCGCCGGTCTCGATGATCGCCAATCCGGCGGTGGCGTGCGGTACCCACACGTGCAGCAGCCCGTCCCCGCCCCCCGCGTCGGACAGAAACCGCTCGCATTCCCGGGTGAGATCCCGGACGATCTCGTCGGATCCGGTCCTGATCTCGATCTCTTCGCTGTACACGCCTCGACGGTAACGTCGCCGGCATGCGCACCGCCTTCGGCCAGAGCTTCGACATCGGCGCCGGCTACCTCAACACGGCCAGCGTCGGCATCCCGCCCGCCTTCGTCGCCGACGCCGTGGCCCAAGCGATCTCCTTGTGGCGCACCGGATCCACCGAGCCTCCGGAGTACGACAAGCACGTGGCCATGGCCAGGGAGGGCTGGGCGCGCCTGGTCGGCGTCCCGCACACCTCGGTGGCCGGCGGCGCCAGCGTCTCCCAGCTGATCTCCCTGGTCGCCGCGAGCCTGCCGACCAGCACCCGGGTCGTGACGGTCAACCGCGAGTTCACCAGCGCCACCTTCCCGTTCGCCGCCCGCGGCATGACCGTCACCGAGGTCGACGACGCCGCACTGCCCGCGGCGGCCAGGGAGCACGACCTGGTCGTGGTCAGCGTCGTCCAGTCCGCGGACGGCACCGTGGCCGACCTCGACGCCCTGCGCGAGGCCGGCACCCCGGTCCTGCTCGACGCCACCCAGGCCGTCGGCTGGCGCCCGCTGCGGCTGGACTGGGCCGACTGGGTCGTCGGGGGCAGCTACAAGTGGCTGCTCGCCCCGCGCGGCGCCGCCTGGCTGGCCGTGCGCCCGGACCGGCTGGAGCGCACCCGGCCGATCGCCGCCAACTGGTACGCCGGCGACGACCCCTGGCAGTCGGTCTACGGCCTGCCGCTGCGCCTGGCCCCGGACGCCCGCCGCCTCGACCTGTCGCCCGTGTGGTTCGCCCAGGTCGGCGCCGCCGCGTCGGTCCCGTGGCTGGCCGACCTTGACCTGGCCGCCGTCCACGACCACTGCGTCCGCCTCGCCGACGCCGCCCTCACCGGCCTCGGCCTGCCCCCGCGCGGCTCCGCGATCATCTCCCTCGACCTGCCGGACGCCGCCCAGCGCCTGGCCAGGGCCGGCGTCCGGGCCAGCGTCCGCGCCGGCCGCGCCCGCCTGGCGTTTCACCTGTACAACACCGACGAGGACGTCGACCTCGTGCTGGATGCATTGAGCCGTACGGTTTGACCGATTACGGTGCCCCACGTGTCGGCTCCACATGGCCCAGAGTTGGGTGACACCGCGCCGATCCTCCGGCGACCGCCGGAGGGGCGGGAGCCGATCCATTTTCACACCGAGCCGCCCCCGCCGCTGCAGAACCCGGTGCTGGTCTGGGTGCTGCGCGGGCTGGGCCTGCTGGCCGTCGCGGTGATCTCCGGCCTGGTCTGGTGGTACATCAACGACGACAGCCCGCCGCCGGCTTCCCAGGAGGAGCCGACCGTCCAGCAGAAGCCGGGTCAGTTCGAGTTCACCCCGGTCGCCGAGGTGCCCACGCCGATCCAGGACTCCAACTGCGCCGAGCACTCCTACGAGGACATCAAGGGGTTCTTCCAGAAGACCCCGTGCCAGCAGCTGACCCGGGCGCTGTACACGACGACCACCACCGACGGCCGCAAGGTCTACACCAACGTCTCGGTGGTCCGGATGGGCACCGCCGACGACGCGGCCGAGCTGCGCAGGCTGGCCGACACCGAGGGCACCGGCAACGTCAACGACCTCATCCTCGAGGGCCGGGTCAAGGTGCCGCAGCTGAAGTCGGTCGCCGGCGGCGGCTACAGCGCCGTCCAGCACGACCGCAACGTGATCATCGTGGAGTCCGCGCTCGACCCCGGCGCCGAGAAGGGCGACAAGAAGGCCGACGAGGCGGTCCTCGACGCCATCTGCCAGGACGCCGTCCGGCTCGGCGACGAGATCAGCTAGGCCGGCTGCCCCGGCAACGCCGGTGCGACCGGCGCCTGGCCGCCCGCCTTGCGCCACCGCGTCGCCCGCACCGCCGCCGCCGTCAGCGCCTCCAGCGCGGCCCGCCGCACCTCGCCGTCGTCGGTCCGCTCCAGCACCGCCCGCCAGGCCACCGTGGCGTCGGACTCCGCGGTGATCAGCACGGCGATCGCCGAGGCCTGGTCGGTGACCGGCCGTGGCGGAAGGTACGCCGGCTCGGCGGGCCTGGGGGTGGTCCCGGCCGCGGCCAGCAGCCGCTCGGTGGCGTCCCGCCGGGCCCGGTGCGCGGTCATCCCCTCCTGTGTCGCGGCGCCGAACGACGCCGGCAGGAACGCGCTCACCAGCCCGTACACCCACACGGCCGCGTGCTCGGCGCCCAACGCCTGCTGCACCGCCTCCAGCGCGTCGCCCGGAAGCGGCGCCGCGCTGCTCGACGGCGGCTGGCCGGTCACCCGAGCACCTCACGCAGGCTGGCGCACCCCGCCGCGACCGAGCCCAGCAGCCCCGCCCGGTACCGCGGCACGGACGTGATCAGCTCGCCCACCCGCCGCTCGGCCGCGGTCAGCGCCTCCACCAGAGCGGTCCGCGCGGTGGCCGGATC
>NZ_DASZCQ010000280.1:0-24433 GCF_035942955.1 Actinophytocola sp.
CCCGGAGACGCCCGCACGGGTGACCTAGCAGCATCCTCCGCCGAACAGGCCGCCGAGCAGGCCCTCGAGGTTGAGCAACCCCTCGAGATTCAGCCCGCCCGCGCAGGTCTCGACCGCCGGGCACTCGGTGGTCGGCACGCAGTCCGCTGTCGTGGCCGCAGCGGTTCCCGCACCCAGAACGGTCAGCACGATTCCGGTAGCCACGACGGTGAGTGCATCACGAAGACGAGGCATTGCCGTGCTTCCTCTCAGCTACGACGACCACACCCGAAGTGATCGCCTACCAGCCTCCCTACCAGCCCTTTCACCCCCGCACGACCGCACGGCAGCGTTTTCCACCCTGTGAGTGATCGCCTCGCCCCGGGCATCGACACCCCCGGTTCATCCCGCCGCACGACCACGTGGCGAGCTAACTCACATGCTCAGCCGGATTGACGACGGCGCGCATGACCATCCCGAACAATTCCTGGGGATCATTGGTACTGCTCTGAGCACCCCGGCTCCGAGCCTCACGTCTGTGCTCGGGAGCATTGGAGCTCGAGTAGATGAAGAAAGGAGTGTGCTTGTCCGTGCGGCGCACGCTCTCGAGCAGAACGTAGCCCTCGTCCGGACCTTCCTTCCGCCCCATGTCCGAAATGATCGCCGCAAAGCGCTTCGTGCTCAGCAGGTCGAGCGCTTCGCCCGTGGATAACGCGAGCGTGAACACCAGACCCATGGCCTCCATCGCGCGCCGCTCGTGAATATTGTTCTCGGGCCGGTCGTCGACCCACAGTATCCGGTTGCCCGCATGCGGTCCGGGACCGACGGTTCGAGCGACGCCGGCGGACTCCCGCACCGTCCGGACAAGGTCGCCGAGCGTCTCCTCCGACACCGTGGTCTCAGACTTGACCGACGCGACAGCGAGGGAGGCCGTCGCGGACAGCATTTTGACGTAGTTCTCCTCGTTCTGAAAATCTCGAGGAGAGAACAACTTGTTGCTGTGCCGGCTGACCAACCACGCGAAGACCCCCAGAACAAGGATTGGAAAGACAACCAGAAAATAGATCAGTGGTAACCGCTCGGCGGAGGACAAAGACCCGGAGAAAGCCGTGACCAAGGCGGCCAATCCATACACCAGCACGATGAACAAGGCGATAATACCTAGCGGATTCCTCGCCAATCTTTGTGCCGTGTCGCCGAACCTGCCGGTCTCGTCTGCCATGCTCCCTCCAGCGTGCCGAGGCAGCACACTACCTGCTGGCCGTATCCCCATCCGACGTAGAGTCGTCCGCGTGCGACTGGGCATCGCCCATCATCTCGGTTGGGCAGTGGCCGTCACGGCACCGGCCGACCACCAGGTCGTGGACCGCCGGCGGATCGAGCTGATCGAGCCCGGCATGCCGGCGGCGCCGATCCACCACGAGGGCAAACCGCTCGACGATACCGCCGTAGCCGCGCTGGTTGCGGAGGTGCGCGCGTCGGCGGTCCGGGCAACATCAGCCTCGCTGGATCAGCTCGCCGCCGCCCTACCCGAGCCGATCGTCTCGATATCCCTGCGCTCCTGGCCCCTGGACTTCCCAGACGACCTCGCCATCCAACGCCGCGCCCCTACGAGGCCCGCACCGACTCCTCATGTACCGCCAGATACTGGCCGACCTCGCCCGCGACCGCGGCTGGGCTCTCCACCTCTCTGACGCCAAAGATGTGGAAAGCCAAGCGGCCCGCATACTCGGTGACCGCGCAGCCGAGGTCCTCCACGCCCCCCGCGCAACCCTGGGCCCGCCCTGGACCAAAGATCACCGCACAGCGCTCGCCGCGACGATCATCGCGGGCTGACCCTGGAAGATCACGAAGGCCCGCTCCCATGATCGCGAGGCGGGCCTGGAGCGGATGACGGGAATCGAACCCGCATTCTCAGCTTGGGAAGCTGATGTTCTGCCATTGAACTACATCCGCGGGGCGGGCTGAGCATACACAACTAGCGGGGGGTGTGGAGGTGGTGGGAGATGGCGGGGAGGCCGTGGACGCGGAGGGTGGTGAGGACCTCGGCCGATAAGGAGTCGAAGGGTTTGCCGACCTCGAGCTCCCACCAGAGGTCCTCGATGGGGTGGCCGGCGACGAGGATCAGCGCTCCGATGGGGGCTTCCCAGGCGGGACGGGGGTCACGGGCCGGGGCGGGGTAGTACGGGCGGACGCGGAGTTGCTCGACCCACTCGTCGCGGGTGCTGACGCGCAGGTGGAGGGTGAAGCGGACGCGGCCCTCGGTGACGGAGCGGGCCTGGATGACGGCGACCTCGGCCCAGTGGCCGTCGACGGCCATCCGGAAGCGGCGGCCGGCGCCGGTGAAGCCGAGGGAGCGCAGGCCCGGTGCGAGCCCGGTCTCGAGCATGCGTCGGAACCAGTCCTGAGCACTGCGGTTGGTGCCAGCCTCCACCGAATCCGCCCCCTCTACTCGTCCGGTCTTCGGGCTCCCAGATCACAACTACACCCTTTGTCGCTCGCAGACCATCGACCGTGAGAGTGGCGCACACTGTAATCAGTGCCAACATCGCGTGACTAACTGTCCGCCATACGTACAGGCATACGTCCACTTGGCCCGTTTGGCCGGCCGATCGGGACAAGGAGCAGGGAACACGTCACAGAGCTGCCCCGGACGCGTCACCCCACCAACGGGTGAAGGCCGGGAGGACGAATGTCAGGCAGCAGCAGTCGGCGGCCGTTACGCATGGGTGGGCTCGCGGTCGCGCTGGTGGACGGGGTTCCGCTGTTCCGGGACGGCATGTCGGCCCTGATTCACCGGACGCCGGGGCTGCGCTGGGTGGGGGCGACGGACCGGCCGAACGCCGCGCTGCAGCTGTGCGAGCGCTTCCGGCCGGACGTGATGCTGGTCGACTCGGCGCTGGATCCGCGCAGCCAGCTGAGCCACATGCTGGTCGGCAGCGACCCCGAGCTGACCGTGCTGGTGCTGGTCGCCGAGCCGCAGCGGACCACGCAGTACGTCGCCGGCGCGCTGGCCGCGGGGGTGCACGGGCTGGTGCTGCGCTCGGCCGAGCAGGGGGCCATGGTCGACGCCATCCGGACGGTGCACGCGGAGCGGCGTTACCTGGACGTGGCGTTGACGCCGATGCTCACCGCGCCGCGGGGCAAGCTCGCGCACCTGCCGGGCCCGGTGCAGCAGCCGCTGTCCCGGCGCGAGTACCAGGTGCTGCAGCTGATCGCCGACGGGCTGGAGAACCAGGCGATCGCCAAGATCCTGTTCGTGTCGGTGGAGACCATCCGCACCCATGTGAAGAGCATCCTGCGCAAGCTGGCCGCCCGGGACCGGACCCACGCGGTCGCGGTCGCGTTCCGGTTCGGCGTGCTCTCCCCGGACGACACCCGACACGACGGACCCGATGACAACGATGACTTGGCCGAGGCGTAGGACGTGACGCAGGCCATAGCGATCGTCAAGCGGGATGCGATCCACTGTCCTTGCCGGGGGTTACCCGCAGGTAATATCCTCATATTACCGACGAGTAGCATCGCCGAGCCCCGCCGCTGACAGGGAGCAACGACATGGGCCACTACAGGAGCAACGTCCGGGACCTGGAGTTCAACCTCTTCGAAGTGCTCGGCGTGCAGGACCGGCTCGGCAGGGGCGCGCTGTCCGACGTGGACGCCGACACCGCCCGCGGGGTGCTCGGCGAGCTCGCGAAGCTGGCCGAGGGACCGTTCGCCGAGTCGTTCGCCGACGGTGACCGCAACCCACCGGTGTTCGACCCCAAGACCCACAGCGTGACGCTTCCGGACTCCTTCAAGAAGTCCTACCAGCAGCTGCTGGACGGCGAGTGGTGGCGGATCGGCCTGACCGACGAGCTGGGCGGCCTCGGGCTGCCGCCGTCGGTGCAGTGGGCCGCCTCCGAGTTGCTGCTCGGCGCCAACCCGGCGCTGTTCATCTACATGGCCGGGCCGAACTTCGCGATGATCCTGCACCGCAACGGCACCGAGGAGCAGCGGCACTGGGCGCAGCTGATGATCGAGCGTGGCTGGGCCGCGACGATGGTGCTCACCGAGCCGGACGCGGGGTCCGACGTCGGCGCCGGGCGGACCAAGGCGATCAAGCAGCCGGACGGGTCCTGGCACATCGAGGGCGTCAAGCGCTTCATCACCTCGGGCGAGCACGACCTGACCGAGAACATCATGCACCTGGTGCTGGCCCGGCCCGAGGGGCACGGCCCCGGCACCAAGGGCCTGAGCCTGTTCCTGGTTCCCAAGTACCACTTCGACTCCCAGACCGGTGAGCTCGGCGAGCGCAACGGCGTGTACGCCACCAACGTCGAGCACAAGATGGGCCTGAAGGTCTCCACCACCTGCGAGCTGACCTTCGGCCAGCACGGCCGCCCGGCCAAGGGCTGGCTGCTGGGCGAGAAGCACGACGGCATCGCGCAGATGTTCCAGGTGATCGAGTACGCCCGGATGATGGTCGGCACCAAGGCGATCGCGACGCTGTCCACCGGCTACCTGAACGCGCTCGAGTACGCCAAGGAGCGGGTGCAGGGGGCGGACCTGACCAAGATGCTGGACAAGACCGCGCCGCGGGTGACGATCACCCACCACCCGGACGTGCGGCGCAGCCTGATGCTGCAGAAGGCGTACGCCGAGGGACTGCGGGCGGTCTACCTGTACACCGCCACGTACCAGGACCAGATCTGGACCGGCGACGGCGACGAGGAGTCGCTGGCCCTTGCCGACCGGGTGAACGACCTGTTGCTGCCGATCGTCAAGGGCGTCGGCTCCGAGCGGGCCTACGAGCAGCTCGCCCAGTCGCTGCAAACCCTTGGCGGGTCGGGATTCCTGCAGGACTACCCGATCGAGCAGTACATCCGCGACTCGAAGATCGACTCGCTGTACGAGGGCACCACGGCGATCCAGGCGCTGGACTTCTTCTTCCGCAAGATCGTGCGGGACAAGGGTCAGGCGCTGGCCCACATCGCCGGCGAGATCACCGAGTTCATCGAGGCGGAGCACGGCAACGGCCGGCTCAAGGAGGAGCGGCTGCTGCTCAAGCAGGCCCTCGAGGACGTGCAGGGCATGCTCGGCGCGATGATCGGCTTCCTGACCGCGTCCCAGGAGGACCCGCGCAGCGTCTACCGGGTCGGCCAGCACAGCGTGCGACTGCTGATGGCCGCGGGCGACCTGATGATCGGCTGGCTGCTGCTGCGGCAGGCCGAGGTGGCGATCGCCAGGCTGGACTCCGCCGACCCGCTGTCCGACAAGGACAAGGCGTTCTACGCGGGAAAGATCGCGGTCGCCTCGTTCTTCGCCCGCAACGTCCTGCCCGAGCTGTCCGCCGGCCGCACGATCGTCGAGTCGGCCGACAACTCCCTGATGGACCTGGACGAGGCCGCCTTCTAAGCGGTCCGGTGGCTACGGGCCGCGGCGAAGCAGTAGACGCCGTAGCCGGCGAAGCCGAGCGCCACGGCGATCAGCAGGAACGTCCCGAACGGCTGGTCGGCCAGGGTGCGCAGCGCCGCATCCAGGCCGCCGGCCTCGTTGGGGTTGGATCGGAAGGCGGCGAGCCCGAGCAGGATCGCGACGATGCCGATGGCGACGCCCTTGCCGATGTAGCCGATCATGCCGAGCCTGCGGACCCACTGCTGGCTGCCCGCCGGTAGCTCCGAGGTGTTCAGGTCCTTCATGAACGAGCGCCGCACGCCCGACGAGACGGCGGCGATGCCGTAGCAGAGCACGATCAGCGCCGCGAGGCCGACGAGGATCCGGCCGGCGGGTAACTCGAGCACCTTGGCGGTGAAGTTCTGCTGCTGCTGATCACCGTCCCCGGCGCTGCCGGCGCCCGAGGCGACCCTGACGGCCGTCACGCCGATCGAGACGGCGATCACGGCGCGCACGGCCGCGCCGATCCGCTTGAACACACGGGTGCGCTTCTTGTGCCGCCAGCCGTACCCCACGATGGCCAGCAGCACCTGCCACAGCGCAAAGGCGAACAGGCCGATGGCCAGCACCCACAGCAGCATCCCGCCGAACGACGTCGAGGCGATCTCCTCGACCGCGCCGGACTTGTCGGCGGACTGGCCGTTGCCGGCGACCGCGATCTGGACGCCGAGATAGGCGACGATCAGGTGGACGACGCCGTAGCAGACCATTCCGGCCCGGCCGAGCACGGCGATCGGGGTACTGCGTTGGGCCGTTCTGACCATGCTCCCTGGGGTTGACATCGGCGCGCCTCCTCGTGCTTTGCGAGCTAGATGCCCAGCACGGACGGCCGCGAAACGAAAACCGCCCGTTTCGGCGAGCGGCGCGGGCCGAGGAGTGGCACTCTCTTCACAGAGAGTGTGCGGCACTCGCTAAGGAGCAGACATGACGTGGTCGTTCGGGTCCATCATTGGCCTACTCATCGCGGGCATCATCCTTGGCGTCATCGGACGAATGATCGCGCCGGGCGAGCAGAAGATCCCCTTCTGGCTGACCATCGTGGCCGGCATCGTGGGTGCCCTGATCGGCAACCTGGTCGCGACCTGGGTCGGCGTACGCTACACCGGCGGTTTTGACTGGTGGCGGCACATCTTCCAGGTCATCGCGGCCGTGCTCGCGGTGATGATCGCCGCGGCCGTCTACCCGAAGTCCCGCGCGGGGACCAGCGCCTAGGCGGGCGGCGGGCAGACGATCTTGGGCTGTGCGTTGTAGCGCACGGTCCGGGTGTCGCGGCGGATCTCCCGGCCGGACAGGTCCTTGATCACCCTGGTGTCGGACGTGGTGAAGCCCTGGATCCCGTTGGTGGGTATGCACTTCTCGGCGGGACCGGGCTTCTCCTGTGGCTCGACGAAGTTCGTGCGGGCGCCGGTGATGGACTCGACGATGTAGCGCTTGGTGCCCCAGATCTTCACCGTGATGTTCGACGGCGTCCAGATCGTCTGGATCGCCACGCCGGTCGGCGCGTCGTTGGTGAACTTGAGGTCGATCACGCTGCCGCCGTTGGCGTTCTGGAACACCGTGGCCTCGCGCGCGGCCGGGTAGCGGCTGATGTAGTAGCTGTGCTCCTTGTGGCCGGCGTCCTTCATGCCGGCGAAGTACGCGGCGTTGTACAGCGTCGTGGCGAACTGCGAGATGCCGCCGCCGACCTCGCGTCCCGGTGCGCCGTCCTTGATCACACCGGCCTCGATGTAACCCTGCGCGGCCGTCCGCGGGCCGGTGAAACCGTTGAGGCTGAACGTCTCCCCGGGTTTGACGATGGCACCGTTGACCTCCCGCGCCACGGTCCGGATGTTCTGGCCGGAGTCGGCCGCGAACCCACCCGTGGTGAACTCGCCGATCACCTCGTTGATGCCCAGCTTCTCGGCCTGCTCGGTGGTGACGTTGGCCGGTTTGGTGGTGTACAGCGCCTTGACCTCGCGGCCGGTGGGCTGCTTGAGGATGTCGAGCAGCCCGGCGAAGCTCTTGTCCCAGTCGATCGCCTTGCCGTCCTGCGACGGCTGCACGGTCGGTCGGCCGCCCTCGAAGACGATCGCCGCGTCCTTGCCCTCCTTCTCGGTGCTGGCCAGCTGCGGCTGCACCGCCTCGACGAGCTTGGCCGGGTCGACCTTGGCGGTCAGGCCGCCGTTGCCGTCCGGCTCGAAGAGCAGCGCCGCGGCGATGGCCGGCGGCTCGAGCGTGGCGTCCTTGCCCTCGCCGTGCACGACCACCGGTCCGGACACCGCCGGCTTGGCGATCTGGTCCAGCGCCGCGTGCACGCCCTCCGAGGTCGTCTTCACCGGGGTGCTGGTCACCGGCAGCTCGATCGTCCCGCCGCGGGCCCAGTCGTCGATGATCTTCTTGCGGGCCGGCTCGGCGTCCAGCATCCGGCCTGGTTGCGGCTCCACCGCGACGGGGTCGACGCCGTCGAACCTGATCCCGCCCTCGACCGGCTCCCGGTTGGTCTTCACCCGCAGCGCCTCGACGGCGGCCGTGAGCGCGGAGTTGTCCGTGCTGGTGGCGACGCCGACCTCGCGGCTGCCGAAGAACGACGCGATCCGGGTGATCGGGTTCAGCGGCTGGTCGCCGGCCCGCTCAAGGGTCGCCTTCCAGTCGAGGCGCAGCCCGGCCTGCGCGGGGTCGATCACCTCGTCGGCGTCGCCGACCCGCACCTGCACCTGGCTCAGCCGGGGCTCGATCTCCCGGCGGAGCTTCTGCTCGGCCTCGGCGTCGGACAGCCCGCCGACGTCGACCCCGGCCACCGTCACCCCGCGCGGCACGTCACCGCTGGTCACCAGCAGGTCGACCACGTACAGCACGGCGAGCACGCCGAAGACCGCGCCGGCCACAATTCCCGCGCGGCGCAGCGCTTTGCGCTGGTGGTCCGGGTGCGGAGCGCGGACCGTCGGCGCCTCGTCGGGGGGTACCACCAGGATGGGTGGGAGCAGGTCGGTCTGCTCCGCATGCGTCTCGGGCCAAAGGTGTTGCCCCACGACACCCTCCCTAGAGGTATAAGCCGGTCCCGTGCTCGGTGCGTTCACTGGCCATGGCGTGTATGTCCCGCTCGCGCATCACCAGGTAGGGCCGACCCTGGACCTCGACCTCCAACTGGTCCTCGGGGTTGAACAGCACCCGGTCACCCACCTTGACGTTGCGCACGTTCGTTCCCACGCCGAGCACGTCTCCCCAGGCCAGCCGCCGCGCCACCTGCGCCGTCGCCGGGATGACGATGCCCCCACTGCTGCGCCGTTCCCCTTCCTCGGGAGTGAGCCGCACCAACACCCTGTCGTGCAGCATCGTGATCTCGAGTTTCAGTTCTGGCACCGAGGCATGGTATCCGTCGCCTGGCGAGCGGTTGACGGGTGTGCTAGATGCCGGGGATCTCCCTGGCCGCGAACGCCGCTCGCACGGCGTTGGCCGCCGCCGAGCCGAACATGGCCTGCGCGGTCGCGATGGTGGTCGACGCCGCGGCGGAGAACGAGGTGTCCGGCGCGAAGCCGAACTGGGCGTTGACGATGATCCGGTCCGCGGTGGGGGCGCCAAGCGCGGTGCGGATGTCCCACAGCGCCCTGGACCAGATCTCGCCGTCCCGGTGCACCTCGCCCACCTGGTCGCCGTACGTCTTGGCGCCGTCCACCCGGCGCAGGCAGTGCGGCGCCGTGCTGGTGTAGCTGACCGAGTCCCAGTCCGCCACGCACGGCGCCGGGGCGTTGACCGGCCAGCCGTACTGCGCGGCCGCGGCCAGGCCGACCGTCACCGCCAGGTAGTCGCCGAAGCCCTCGCCGATCGAGCCGGCCTCGTGCGACGCGCCGAACCCGGTGACCTGCGCGTCGTGCACCGCGTGGCCGTACTCGTGCACGATCACCTCGGCGTCCTCGGCGTCGTCCACCCCGCCCTTGCCGAGCTTGATCAGGTCATGCTTGTCCCAGGAGAACGAGTTGTCGGCGCCCCACTGGTTGGTCCGCACGTCCTGCGACTCGGCGTTGACCGCCGGCAGCGTCGAGCCGAACCCCAGCGACTGCAGGTACTCCTGCGCCTGGTTGACCCAGAAGTACGCCATGACCTGCTCGAACTGGTCCTCGTGCCGGTCGTACACGAACCGCCCGTCCGGCGCCCGCGCCGGCGTGCCCGTCTCGGCGCGCACGTTCACCCACCGCCCGGTGAGCGTCCCCGACCCGTCCAGGTTCCGCAGCGGCACCAGCACGTAGTCGGACGATGCGACCGCCGCCGCGGAATCCCTGGCGTCCACCAGGTTCTGGTTTCCCGAGGACTGCACCGGGTTCACCATGAACACCTGCCCGACCCCGGTGGTCGGCGCCGCGTCCATGGGCGCCGTCACCACCCCGAGAGCCACCGTGACCAGGCCGGACAGGACGAGGGTTCGAGTCGCGCTCCGCATGAGACGGCATCCTCCGTCACGCCGCCCGGATTCGGAAGGGCCATTCGGCTACGAACCTGTCAACCCCGCCATCCACAGCCCGGCAAGTTGTCCACACCCACCCGGGCAATCAAGATCAACAGCTGGTTCGTGCGGCTAGACTGGCCCACGAACCCGCCCCCCACCCCAGGACGGGTGGGGGGCTGGCTGGATGTGTCGGGCTCGGCGAAGTTCGGGTGCCGGGCGGATGGCCGGGGGCCGCGCTGGTGCTCCTAGGTGCTGCGGCGGAGCATGCGGGTGAGGCCGGCGGCGACGGTGGTGGCGAGGATCCAGCCGGCGGCGACCAGGGCGGTGGAGATCCATTGGGATACTCCGACGAACTCCCAGCGATTCTTCTGTCCGAAGTCGACGATGGGGATGACCAGGTCCAATGTGTACAGTGGGGCGTTCCAGACCAGGTTGGCGTCGTCGACGGACACCGGCTGTGGAACGGGCTGGACGGCGAACCAGGTCGTGCCGAACGCCAGGCAGGCGATCAGCCAGAACAGCGCCCGCATCGGGCGGTAGCCGTAGCCGACCATCCAGAGCTGCAGCCAACTCCAGACGCGCACCAGCGGGCCGAGCACCCGGTAGCCCTCGGAGAGCGCCACGTAGCGCCGGCGTTGCTTGGCGATCAGCACGGTGGCGGCGTGCTCCTCGTTGCCGCTCGCCCGCAGCATGGCGGCGAACTGGTCGTACGGGCCGGGCCGGTAGACGTCCCGCATGGCGTGCCGCAGCCACTTCAGCCGCAGCTTGATCTGCGCGTCGTCGTCAAGGGCGATCGGCCGGATGAGCGCGTCGTAGCGGAAGTCGTCGAGATCGATGCGCTCCTCGGCGTTCCAGAACTTCTCGTTGTCGGCGAACGAGGCGCACCGGGCGTGCCGCAGGCTGACCCGGCCGCGCGGCGCGACGCCGACGTCGAGCCGGAGCTCCTGGGTGATCAGGCCGAACGCGTTGAGCGCGGTCACCGTCAGCTCGGAACCCAGCTCGGCGCCGCGGAAGTTGGTCTCCCGCCCGATCTCCGCGCGGCGCATCCGGATCTCCCCCTGCGTGGAGAACGGCTGGCCGGACCGGTCGGCGCAGATCAGGTCCCGGCCGATCTGGGCAACCCGGAGGTCGACCGCCGGCTTGGGGTTGCCGTCCCGGTAGTGGCCGGGGTTGCTCAACCGGCTGCCGCCGAGGTCCACGTTGGACCCGATCTTCGCGCCAGGCAACAGGATCGAGCCGAACACCGTGATCCCGCGGCCGTCGAGGTTGCCGCCGGTGGTGAACCGCCTGCCCTCCACCGCGTCGCCGTGGGGATTGGACACGACGGCGCCGTCGAGCACCACGCTGCCCTGCGCGACCAGGTCCACCACCCGCACCTGGCCGGCGATCCGGGCGTTGCGCGCGTCGATGCCGCCACGGATCTCCGTGCCGTCCAGGTGCAGCGCGCGATGCGGGTACGGCCCCTGCACCGAGCCGTCGGCCCGCTCCTCGAACGACTCGGCGCCGCCGGACAGGTCGACCGTCGCCCGGGTCAGCCGCAGCGTGCCGCCGATGGAGGCGTTGACGATCCGCAGCGTGCCGGTGGATTCGAAGCCCTGGTCGACGTCCACGTTGCCGGCCACGTGCACCCGGTCGGCGATCAGCGTGGCCTCCGGGTCGAAGAACCGCTCGTCGACCGGGACCTGGGTGACCTCTTCGGGCGGGGGCTCCAGGATCGCCCCGCGCAGCGAGAAGTCGCCCTCGATGCGGGCGCTCGGCAGGAACAGCCGCCCGACCGACGCGAACCGGCCGGTTGCCGGGTCGCTGGTCATGTGCATGTTGCCGCCGATCTGCAACCCGTTGCCGTTGAGCGAGAATCCCTTCCGGTTGGACAGCCGGGCGCCGGCCAGGTTCACGTTGCCGCCGGCGCGCAGGCCGGGGATGCGCACCTCGCCGGAGACCTGCAGCCGGGGCGCGGACACGGCGCCGGCCAGGGTCAGCCGGCAGGCGTGCAGGGCGATGCCGTCGGGCACGTTGATCCGGCAGCCCGCCAGCACGAGGGAGCCGCGGATGTCTCCGTCGGTCAGGTCCACCGGGCCGTCGACGACGGTGCCGTCGACCAGCTTCAGGTCGTTTTCGCTGCTGAGGTTGCGGGCGTCGAGCCCGGGGAGCCAGCACTGGTTGAACTCGATGCCGGCGAGCTTGGCCTGGCGCAGGTCGGGCGCGTGCTGGAACCGGCAGCGGATGAACTCCAGCAGGTACGGCAGCTCCACCGCGCGCAGATCCAGCGTGCCCACCAGGAACCGGTCCGACACGGTGAGCACCGGCGCCACGGATGGTCTGCGCCGCAACCGGAAGACCCCGCCGGCGTCGCGCTCGAGGACCTCCCGCACCACGTCCTCGGCGTCCATGTACGCCCACGTCGGCGGGTATTCCTCGAGCGGGTCGAGAATGCCGGCACCGGGCGCGTCGGGCTCTGCCATGGTGAACCTTTCCTGATCCTCCCACCGGATCCCAGACAATCCGATGGGAAGGCATCACGCAAGGTTCCTGTGCTACGACTAACCGTCGCCCTCGCGCTGGCCGATCGGGTTGAGCACGCGGGCGAGGAAGGTGCGGGTGCGTTCCTGTTGTGGGTCGCCGATGACCTGATCCGGCGGGCCCTCCTCGACGATGAGCCCGCCGTCCATGAACAGCACCTTGTCGGCCACCTCGCGGGCGAAGAGCATCTCGTGCGTCACGACCAGCATGGTCATGCCCTCGATGGCGAGCTTGCGCATCACGTTGAGCACGTCGCCGACCAGCTCGGGGTCCAGCGCCGAGGTCGGCTCGTCGAACAGCATCACGTCCGGATCCATGGACAACGCGCGCGCGATGGCCACCCGCTGCTGCTGACCGCCGGACAGCTGGTTCGGTAGCGAGTTCGCCTTCTCCGAAAGGCCAACGCGTTCCAGGTTGGCCAGCGCGATCTCCTGGGCGGCGGCCCGGTCGCGGCCGAGCACCTTGCGCTGCGCGATGGTCAGGTTGTTCAGCACGTTGAGGTGGGCGAACAGGTTGAACGACTGGAACACCATGCCGATGCGGCGGCGCGCGGAGTCGATGTCGCAGTCGGGGTCGGTCAGGTCGACGCCGTCCACGATCACCGTGCCGCCGTCGGGCTCCTCGAGCAGGTTCACGCACCGCAGCAGGGTGGACTTGCCCGAGCCGGACGGGCCGATGACGCACACCACCTCGCCCCGGTTGACCCGCAGGTCGATGCCCCGCAACACCTGCAGCGGGCCGAACGACTTGGTCAACCCGGTGATCTCCACCGCGACGTCGGACGCGGTTCCCGTTACCTGGCTACTCATGCGGCGACCTCCAGCCCGGTCGACTCGGGGGAACTGATCTTCTTTCCGCCGGTACGCCGCTCCAGGTACCGGGACAGGTAGGACAGCGGGATCGTGATGATCAGGTAGCAGACGCCGGCGACGAGCACCGGGGTGAGGCTGCGGAACTGGTTGAGCGCCACGCGGCCGTACTGGGTCAGCTCGTACTCGTCGACCGTCGAGCCGAGGAACAGCGCCAGCGACGAGTCCTTGGTGAGCAGGATCAGCTCGTTGGTCAGCGGCGGCAGGATGATCTTGAACGCCTGCGGGATGACCACCCAGGTGTTGGTCTTCGTCGTGGACATGCCCAGCGAGCGGGCGGCCTCGACCTGCCCGGCCGGCACCGCCTGAAGCCCGGCCCGGAACGTCTCGGCCATGTACGCCCCACCGACGATGCCCAGCGCCAGCATGAGCGCCACGTACTTGTCGAGGATGACGCCGGGGAACGCCAGCGGGATGGCCGTGCCGACGGCCAGGATGACCAGCAGGGCCGGCAGGCCGCGGAAGAACTCGATGTAGATGGCCGCGAGCACCCGGTACACCCGGACGCTGGACAGCCGCATCAGCGCCAGGATCAGCCCGAGGACCACCCCGAAGCTGAACCCGAGCGCGGTGTAGATCACGGTGTTCTTCAGGCCGACGGTAAGGACGCCCGGGAACATGCCGCCGGCCGCCTCGGCATCGAGGAACGCGTCGGCGATTCGCCCCCAGTTGGCGGTGAACGCGACGATCACGATGACCGCCACGAGGATCGCGTACTGCACGCCGCGGAAGACCTGCGCGCGTTTCCGCTTGGACAGGGCCATGGCACTCCTCGAGTCGGGGATTCTCCACGAGCGAAAGGGGGCCTACGCGATCACAGCGTAGGCCCCCTGGTCAGCGACTCACTTGGTCGGCTTCTTGCCGAACCACTTCTCGTAGATGCGGTCGTACTCGCCGCTCGACTTGACTTCCGCGAGCACGTCGTTGATCACCTTCAGCAGCTCGGTGTTGCCCTTCTTGACGCCGATGCCGTACTGCTCGCCGGTGTCGAACTCCTTGGTCACCTCGAAGTCCGGCTTGTCCTTGACCCAGTCGTAGAGCACGCCGTTGTCGTTGATCGCGGCGTCGACCGCGCCGGTCTCCAACGCCTGCAGCTCAAGGCCGAGGTCCTCGAAGTTGACCAGCGAGGCGCCGCTGGCGTTCTTCTCGGCGTAGTCCTGGCCGGTGGTCTCGTTCTGCACGCCCAGCTTCTTGCCGGACAGCTTGGTGATGTCGTCGAGACCGGAGCCCTTCTTGGCGACAAGGGCCTGGGTGGCGTCGAAGTACGGGTCGGAGAAGTCGATGTCCTTCTTGCGGTCCTCGGTGATCGTCATGCCGGCCGAGGACAGGTCGCACTTGCCGGCGTTGAAGTCCGCGCCCGACTGGATGCCGTCGAACGGGGTGTCGACGATCTTCTGCGTGACGCCGAGCTTCTTGGCCACCAGGTCCACCAGGTCGATGTCGAACCCGATGACCTTGCCGCCCTCCTCGTACTCGAACGGCTTGTACGGCAGCCCGGTGCAGTTGGTCAGCGTGCCCGGCTGGACGAGCGCGACCTGCGGCTGGCCACCCCCGCCGGTCGGCTGGCTGGCGGGCGGGGTGGAGTCGTCCCCGCAGCCGGCGACCGCGATGGCCAGCGCCGGCAACAAGGCGAGCACCCTGAGTTTGGATGGACGTACCACGATGTCACTCCTCGTCATCATCAGCTCGAGTGTCCGCATCCTGCCACTTCGTCTGGCCCAGTCCCAACCGCGGCCGCGGGTCAGGCGCGTCCTGGCACTCACTCGTTGCGCTGTCTTAACCGGACACCGGCAGGTCAGCCGCGTCCGGCCCGGGTGGCCGGCCAACCGAGCAGCAGCACCGCGACCAGGGCGGTCCAGCCGGTCTGATGAGAGGCGCCGAGCCCTTCGCCGGTGTCGCCGTCGAAGTACTCGTTGAACGTGATGTGGTCGGACCACAGCGGTGAGTCGCTGGCCTCGATCCGCTTGCCGTCGGCCGGGCGCCGGCCGTCCGGCCCCGGCAGGAACAGCGCGGCGAGCCGGCGGGACAGGTCCTGGCCGGCCGCGCCGAGCGTGACCCGGTTGCCCGATCCGGTCGGCAGCTCGACGGAGAAGGCGCCGTGGTGGAACTCGTCGAGCTCGTGCAGCGCCTCCACGAGCAGTGCGTTGGTGGGGAACCAGATCGGGCCGCGCCAGTTGGAGTTGCCACCGAACATCGGGGTGTGCGACTCGCCGGGCTCGTAGCCGACCCCGTGGTGCTCGCCGGCGATCTCCACCGCGATGCCGTCCCGGTGCGCCGCGGACATCGAGCGGATCCCGTACGGGGACAGGAACTCCGCCTCGTCGAGCATGGTGGCCAGCACGCGGCTCAGCTTGTCGGAGTCGAGCAGGGACAGCAGGGCGCGGCGGCAGCCGTTCGCACCCGTCTGCCAGGTGATGAACTGGCCGAACTCGGGTTGGTGGCGCAGCAGGTAGTTCAGCCGTGCGGCGAAGTTGGGCAGCTCGGTGAACACCCACGGTTCCAGCGTCGCGCAGGCCAGCACGGGAATCAGGCCGACCATCGAGCGGACGTGGACGAACTGGGACTCCACGGTGCCGTCCGGCCGGTGCCGCGACACCAGGTCGTAGCAGAAGCCGTCCTCCTCGTCCCAGATGCCACGGGAGTCGGAGCCGAACCGCGCCGAGACCTGCGCGATGGACAGGAAGTGCTCGACGAACTTGGTGGCCACGTCCTCGTAGGCCTCGTCGGCGCGGGCCAGCTCGAGCGCGATCTGCATGAGGTGCAACGAGTAGGTGGCCATCCACGAGGTCGCGTCGGACTGCTCGAACCACCAGCCCTCGGGCAGCCGGGCGGACCGGTTCACCGGGCCGATGTTGTCCATGCCGAGGAAGCCACCCTCGAAAAGGTAGTTGCCGTCGGCGTCCTTGTTGTTGACCCACCAGGAGAAGTTGAGCAGCAGCTTGTGGAACACGCGGGCCAGGAAGGCGCGGTCACCGGAGCCGGTCGCGGCCAGCTCGGCCTGGTACACCTGCAGGGCGGCCCAGGCGTGGACCGGCGGGTTGGGGTCGCCGAACGACCACTCGTACGCGGGCAGCTGGCCGTTGGGGTGCATCAGCCACTCCCGGCACAGCAGCAGGAGCTGCTCCTTGGCGAACGCCGGATCCACGAACGCGAACCCGACCATGTGGAAGGCCAGGTCCCAGGCCGCGAACCAGGGATACTCCCACTCGTCGGGCATGGACAGCACGTCGGCGACGTCGAGGTGCCGCCAGTGCACGTTGCGCGCGTAGTGCTGGCGGCGCGCCGCGGGCGCAGGCGGGCTGGCCGGATCGCCGTCGAGCCAGTGCCGCAGCCGGAACCGGTAGATCTGCTTGGTCCACATGAGACCGGCCAGCGCCCGGCGGACCACCTTGCGCTCGTCCGCCTCGGCCGGCATCGGCAGGCTGGCGTAGAACTCGTCGGCCTCCCGCTCCCGGGTGTCCATCGTGGACTTGAAGGTCGGGCCGAACGCCCGGCCGTGCCCGGACCCGGCGATCAGCCGCAGCCGGATGGTGACCTCCTCGCCCGGCTCCACCGCGTCGAAGCGGTACCAGGCCGCCGCCTTGGTGCCGGGCTGCGACGCGGTGCCAGGCAGCACCACCTGGCATGAGTCGGCGACGCCGTTGACCACGTGGTTGTCGATGCCGGACTTGGTGTAGCGGCTCGGGTTCACCGTCCGGTCGAACAGCAGGATGGCGTCGCTTTCGTTGTCGGTCACCAGCATCGTCGGCGCCCCGCTGGCGTGCAGCGTGTACCGGCCCAGCCGGGAGTGCTCGGCCACCACCCTGGCCCAACCGTCCGCTGTGGACGCGATGAGCGCCGGCCGGCGGGCGTCCCGGCCCCACGACCAGGTGTTGCGGAACCACAGCTGCGGCAGCAGGTGCAGCGGCGCCGGGTCCGGCCCCCGGTTGACCGCCGTGATCTCCACGCAGATGTCGTCCGGCGCTGCCTTGGCGTAGGTCACCGTGACGTCGAAGAACCGGTCCTCGTCGAGCACTCCGGTGTCGGCCAGCTTCGGCTCGCGGTCCTCGCGCCGGGCCTCGGCCGACATCGCGCGCAGCTCGCGGTACGGGTAGGCGGCCTGCGGGTACCGGTAGAGCACGCGCATCCAGGAGTGGGTCGGCGTGCCGTCCAGCACCCACCAGTGCTCCTTGACGTCCTCCCCGTGGTTGCCCTCGTTGTTGGTGACGCCGAACAGCCGCTCCTTGAGGATCTCGTCTCGGCCGTTCCACAGGGCCAGCGCGAAGTTGAGGAACCCGTGCCGGTCGCAGATCCCGGCGATGCCGTCCTCGCCCCACCGGTAGGCGCGCGATCTCGCCGCGTCGAAGCCGAAGTACCCCCAGGCGTCGCCGTTGTCGGAGTAGTCCTCCCGAACCGTCCCCCACTGCCGGGCCGCCAGGTACGGCCCCCAGAGCCGCCAGGGCGACTCGGCCGTCGGCGACTCGGCCAACCTGGCGTGCTCCGCTCGTTCAGTCACCGTTCAAGTCTGAGCCATCAGCCAAGCTCGCCCGTCCTTTCACACTTGAGGTTCGCCAAACTCCGCATCGAGGAAGAACGCGATCAGGCGAGCACCGGCTAGGCGCCGGCCCCCCACGGGTCGTCGATGACCACGCGGCCGTCATGCCGCACCCGGCCCGCCCAACCGCGCGGCGTGCGCGTCGAGGATCATGGCGACGGCGTGCGTGACGCGGGCGGCCTGGTCGAGGTTGAGCCACTCGTCCGGGACGTGGGCATTGCTGTCCTTGCCGGCGGCCCCGGTGACCACGAACTGGGCGTCCGGGTAGGCCTCGGCGAGCAGGCCCATGAACGGGATCGAGCCGCCGACGCCGGCCGTGCGCCACGGGTTGCCGAACACCGTGTCGCTCACGTTGTCCAAAGTAGACCGAAGCCATGGGGCCATCGCCGGGGCGTTCCAGCCGTTCTCGGCCTCGATGCCGCCGATCGCGACCTGCGCGCCGTACGGCACGTCCGTGGTGAGGGCCGCGCGCAGGGCGACCAGGGCCGCCTTGGCGTCGGCGGTGGGCGGCAGCCGGAAGCTCAGCGCCAGCGTGCTGTGCGGGCGCAGCACGTTGCCGGCGTTGGCGGGCTCAGGGAAGCCGGACGCCCCGATCACCGACAGAGTCGGCCGCCACGTGTTGTTGAGCAGCAGCTCCAGCTCGTCCTCGGCCATCAGCCGCAGGCCGTCGGGAAGGTCGAACGCCTCGCGCACCGCCCCGGGCGTGGTCTCGATCGACGCGCGGGCCTCGGCGATGCGGTCGGCGGGGATCTCCACGTGCATCTCGGGCAACAGCACCCGGCCGGTCTCGGCGTCCTCCAGCCGGTCGAGCAACAGCCGCAGCACCCGGAACGAGCTGGGCACGATCCCGCTGGCCAGGCCCGAGTGCAGCCCGCTTGCCAGCACCCGCACGGTCACCACGGCCGCGATCAGGCCGCGCAGCGACGTGGACAGCCACAGCCGCTCGTAGTCGTAGCCACCGGAGTCCAGGCACACCACCAGGGACACCTCGCCGAGGCGCGGGCGCAGCCGCTCGAGGTACTCGGGCAGGTCCGGGCTCCCGGACTCCTCGCAGGTCTCCAGGATCACCACGCACCGGGCGTGCCGCCCGCCCGCGGCGAGCACCGACTCGATCGCCGTCGTGGCCGCATAGCCGGAGTAGCCGTCGTCCACCGCGCCGCGGCCGTACAGCCGGTTGCCGCGCAGCACCGGGGTCCACGGGCCGAGCCCGGACGACCACTCGCCGAACGGCGGCTGCTTGTCCAGGTGCCCGTACAGCAGCACGGTGCCCGCCTCGGCCGGGACGCCCTCGGTCGCCGGCACGTCCAGCACGAGCACCGGGGTCCGGCCGGGGAGCCGCAGGATCTCGACCGTCGCCCCGGGCAGGCCGCGCCGCTCGATCCACGAGCGCATGTGCTCGACGACCGCGTCCAGGTGGCCGGACCGCGCCCAGTCGGCGTCGAACGCGGGCGAGAGCGCGGGGATGGCGACGTACTCGACCAGGCTCGGCAGGATGTCGGTGTCCCAGGTCTGGCGGATGCTCTTGTGCATCGTTGCGGAGTCCACCCGTTCGATCCTGCCATCCGGCTCAACCCTGAGAGGGAGAGCGAATGGGACCGCGGAGGGAGGTGTGGCGCGCCGCGGGGCCGGCATCCTCGAAGGTGCCCGCGGGCGCGTCAGTTCCCGCCCGCGCCCGCGGGCGACACCCGTCGACGGCGGATGAGCAGCCGCGTTCACGAGCCGCGACCGGGCGGTCACGGTGTTTCCGCCGGCTACCTTCCAGCCGCGCTCGAGGACGACCTACGATCGGGCGTCCTATCGTTTTCCCAGTTCAGCGCGCTGCGATCGGGAAGCATCGCACCCAGTGGGCTCACAAGACGGGGTGTGCTCATGTCAGGATGGAAGCCAAGGACCGTCAGCGCCGACGGTCGACCGACCGCCTACTACCCGAGGCGGTGGCATCCGGCGGCGCGGCCAGTAACTAGCCACAGTCAGTCGCCACAAGTGACCCTGTGACACGGCACCAAGGAGAACGCGCATGTCGTCCCCAGAACAGTGGACGCACCCGGAACCCGGGGATGCACCCGCCGCCACCGCTGCCACCCCTACGGCCGAGCAGGTGATCGCGGGTTTGCGTGCGACGAGCGAAGGTGGCGCGGAGCTGGTCCAGCTCCTTACGCCGGAGGGTGAACGGCTCGAGCACCCGGTGTTCGACCGCTACGTCGCCGACGTCACGGCCGAGGACCTGCGCGGGTACTACCGCGACATGGTCCTGGTGCGCAGGGCCGACCGGGAGTGCAACGCGTTGCAGCGGCAGGGCCAGCTGGGCATCTGGGTCCCGCTGCTCGGCCAGGAGGCCGCCCAGGTGGGCGCCGGCCGGGCGCTCAAGCCGCAGGACATGGCCTTCCCCAGCTACCGCGAGCACGGCGTGGCCTGGTGCCGCGGGGTGCGGCCGGAGGAGCTGCTCGGCATCTTCCGCGGCACCGACAACGGCAGCTGGGATCCCATCGCCAAGCGCTTCCACCTGTACGTGATCGTGATCGGCAACCAGGTGCTCAACGCGGCCGGGTACGCGATGGGCCAGCGGTTCGAGGGCAAGGTCGGCGACGACGACGGCGAGGCCACGATGGTCTTCTTCGGCGACGGCGCGACCAGCCAGGGCGACGTGCACGAGGGCTTCGTCTGGGCGTCGGTGTACGACGCGCCGCTGGTGTTCTTCTGCCAGAACAACCAGTGGGCGATCTCCGAGCCGACCGAGCGGCAGAGCCGGCTGCCGCTCTACCAGCGGGCCCGCGGCTACGGCTTCCCGGGCGTGCGGGTGGACGGCAACGACGTGCTGGCCTCGCTGGCCGTGTCCCGGTGGGCGCTCGACGAATGCCGGCACGGCAACGGTCCGGTGCTGATCGAGGCCTACACGTACCGGATGGACGCGCACACCACCACCGACGACCCGACCCGCTACCGGCTGTCCGACGAGCTGGAGGCGTGGAAGCTGAAGGATCCGATCGAGCGCGTCCGGGTGCACCTCATCCGGCACGAGATGGCCGATCAGGAGTTCCTCGACTCGGTGCAGGCCGACGCCGACCAGCTCGCCAAGGAGCTGCGCGAGTTCTGCGTGAACATGCCGGATCCGCCGCCGGAGCGCATGTTCAGCCAGGTCTACGCCGAGCCGAGCCCGCAGCTGGACGCGCAGCGCGACGAGTTCCTCGAGTACCTGGCCGGCTTCTCGGCCGAAGAGTCGCTTGCGGGCTCGAGTGTTAGGAAGGCGCACTGATGGCTACCCCGGTCATGAACAAGACCGCCGGCGCGGCGTCGGGCACCCAGACCGTCACGCTCGGCAAGAGCCTCAACCAGGGCCTGCGGGCGGCCATGGAGGCCGACCCCAAGGTCATCGTGATGGGCGAGGACGTCGGCAAGCTCGGCGGCGTCTTCCGGATCACCGACGGGCTGCAGAAGGACTTCGGCGAGCACCGAGTGCTGGACACGCCGCTGGCCGAGTCCGGGATCATCGGCACCGCGGTGGGTCTGGCCATCCGCGGGTTCCGGCCGGTGTGCGAGATCCAGTTCGACGGGTTCGTCTTCCCCGCGTTCGACCAGTTGGTGTCCCAGGTGGCCAAGCTGCACTTCCGCAGCCAGGGCAAGATCAAGCTGCCGCTGGTGGTCCGGATCCCGTTCGGCGGCGGCATCGGCGCGGTCGAGCACCACTCGGAGTCCCCGGAGTCGTACTTCTCGCACACCGCGGGCCTGAAGGTGGTGGCCTGCTCCAACGCCGTCGACGCGTACTGGATGATCCAGCAGGCGATCCGCTGCGACGACCCGGTGCTGTTCTTCGAGCCCAAGCGGCGCTACTACGAGAAGGGTCAGCTCGACGTCGACGCCGAGCCGTATCCGTTGTTCAAGTCGCGGGTGCTGCGCCGCGGCGACAAGGCCACCCTGGTCAGCTACGGGCCGATGGTGAAGACCTGCCTGGACGCGGCCATGGCGGCCGCGGAGGAGGGCACGTCGCTCGAGGTGATCGACCTTCGGGCGCTGTCGCCGATGGACCTCGAGCCGGTGTACGAGTCGGTGCGCCGGACCGGGCATCTGGTGGTGGTGAGCGAGGCGCCGCGGGAGAGCTCGCTGTCCGCGGAGATCGCCGCCAGGGTGCAGGAGGAGTGCTTCTACTCGCTTGAGTCGCCGATCCTGCGGGTGACCGGGTTCGACACCCCGTACCCGCCGTCGAAGCTGGAGGAGGACTTCCTCCCCGACCTCGACCGGGTGCTGCACGCCGTCGACCGTTCGCTTGCCTGGTAAGGGGATCACGCATGCCTGACTACAAGGTGTTCCCCTTGCCGGACACCGCCGAGGGGCTGGTCGACGCCGAGATCCTCACCTGGCACGTCCAGCCGGGTGACGAGGTGGCGGTCAACCAGATCATCGTCGAGATCGAGACCGCCAAGGCCGCGGTCGAGCTGCCCTGCCCGTGGGCCGGTGTGGTCACCGAGCTGCACGCCCAGCCGGGGGAGACCGTCGAGGTCGGGTCGCCGATCCTGACCATCGACGTCGACCCGCACGGCGCCGCACCCACCGCTTCGGCCTCCGCCGAGCCGAAGGCCGAGGAGCAGACCGAGAACGGCAGCACGGCCATGCTGGTCGGCTACGGCCCGAAGTCCGGCGCGGCCAAGCGCCGGGCCCGCAAGGACACCAAGGCGCCGGCCGCCTCCCTGCAGAGCGCCTTCGCCCGCACGCCGGCCCCGCCCACCCCACCGGCTCCGCCCGCGGAGCCGCTGCCGGTGGTGCCGGACACCCCGGCCGAGCTGATGGAGCCGGCCGGCAGCTACTACGTCCCGCTGGCCAAACCCCCGGTGCGCAAGCTCGCCCGCGAGCTCGGCGTTGACCTGCGCGCCCTGTCCGGCTCCGGCGCCAGCGGGGTGATCACCCGCGAGGACGTCGAGCGGGCCGCCGGCGGTGCGGTCCCCGATGCGTCCACTGTGGAGGGTTACGACCCGGCTACGCGCGAGCGCCGCGTGGTGGTCAAGGGCGTGCGCAAGGCGACCGCGCAGGCCATGGTGGACAGTGCGTTCACGGCGCCGCACGTCACCGAGTTCCTCACCGTCGACGTCACCCCGATGATGGAGCTGCGCGCCAAGCTGAGGGACCACCCGGCCTTCCGCGGCGTCAAGCTCACCCCGCTGACCTTCGCCGCCAAGGCCGTATGCCTTGCCGTGCAACGAACTCCGGACGTCAACGCGGTGTTCGACGCCACGGCCGGCGAGATCATCTACAAGGAGTACGTGCACCTCGGCATCGCCGCCGCCACCCCGCGCGGCCTGATCGTGCCCAAGGTGCGCGACGCCGACCGGATGTCGCTGCGCCAGCTGGCCGAGGCGATCGAGGCGCTCACGTCGACCGCCCGGGAGGGCAAGACCCCGCCCGCCGACATGCTCCGGGGCACGATCACGATCACCAACGTCGGTGTGTTCGGAGTGGACACCGGCACCCCGATCATCACCCCCGGCGAGTCCGCGATCCTCGCCCTCGGCGCGATCCGCGACATGCCCTGGGTGGTGGACGGCCAGATCGTGCCGCGCAAGATCTGCCAGCTCGCCCTGAGCTTCGACCACCGGGTGATCGACGGCCAGCAGGGCTCGCAGTTCCTCTCGGACGTCGGCGCCCTGCTGTCCGACCCCGCGTTCGCCATCACGTACTAGTCCGGCCAGGGCTCGAGTTCGGCGTCGACCCAGATCAGGCGCGCGTCCATGGTGCGGCGAAGCATGTCGAGCAGCGTGTGCGGAGCGGAGCTTGCCGCTGATCCCGACCGTTGGCAGGTGCGCGACGGCGTGGTCGGCAGCGCGAGACCCCGGCCGAGGTCCTCGATGTCCGACCCGTCCGGCGCGAGCGCGACCACCAGGAAGCGCGCGCTGGGATAGGTGGCGGCTCGGTTCGTGCAGACGGCCATGCACTGGTCGGCGGTGAACGGTCGTAGGTTGCCGTTCTCGTCGAGCTCGGGCTCGGGAAGCGGTGGAACGGCGGCTGTTCGGGTCATGCCAGCAGCGTCACAGGGCCGGGGAGGTCCCCCCATTCTGGGATTTACGCCCAATCGTGTAATTCCTCGGCCCGGCGCGCTGCTGATCTGATCGCACCATGCCGGACAAGCACAGCGCGTCCCTGGCCCGGGCACTCGCCGTCGAGCTACGCGACCTCCGCCGCAAGGCCAAGCTCACCACCCGCCCGGCCGCCGACCGGATCGGCATCTCCTCGGCCAGCCTCAACCGCAAACGAGCTACGACAGGGGGTGAGACACCAGCTGGAGTTCGGTCACGCTCCGTGGCGTAAGTCCAGCCTCAGCTCCGAAACGGAGGCATGCGTCGAGATCGCCCACCCCGCCACCACCCCCCACCATCGCCATCCGCGACTCCAAGAACCCCACCGGCGCCCACCTCACCGTCCCGGCGACCGCCCTACACCGCCTCACCCGAACCATCGCCGCCTGAACACGGCAGCCGATCAGGCGTCCGTGCCGTCCGCGTGGTCGGGTTCAATCGTGAGCCCCTGATGCTCGAGTAGGACACGCATACCCCGCTTCAGCCAACCGACATCCTCCTGCGTCACGTCGACTCTCTGTGCCATTTCGGCGAAGTCGTGCTTGAGCCCGCCCACGTCCTGCTTGAGCCCACCCACGTCCTGCTTGAGCCCACCCACGTCCTGCTTGAGCCC
>NZ_DASZCQ010000281.1:0-33007 GCF_035942955.1 Actinophytocola sp.
GCGCGGCGGGTCGAGCGGGTCGGCGCGGTGGGCGTCGGCGCCGGCCGCGCGCAGCGCGGCCAGCGTGGCGGCGGGGTCGACCGCACCAACGCCGGACACCCGGACGGACCCGGCCGTGACGGCGGTGATCGCCGCCGCCGCGTCAAGGCCGCCGGCTTCCCAGTAGGCCAGGACGGCCGGGGCGGCCCCGGCCAGCTCGGGCGGCCGCACCGCAAGCAACCCCGCCTCGGACAGCCGCAGCACGATCGCGGCGACCTGCTCGGGGGTGATGCCGTCCGGCGCCGCCTCGAACAGGTTCTCCAGGTCCCGCGTGCCGTCCAGCAGCCCGGCAAGCGCGTCGATGTGCGGTCCCTTGAGCATCGTCACGCCACGCTCGTCGAACAGATAGGCCCCCTTGCCGGGCGCCACCTCCACCCGTAAGTGGTGCTTGAACCCCAGCCGGGGGGCCATCGTCGCCGCGCCGTCCATCAGGACCCGATTCGCACCGATCCGAAGCACTGCGTGGGAAGCAGCGCCGCGTCGTTCCGGTTGGCCCAGTGGCTGAACCGCTCGATCACCAACTCGGCCTGGCGCGGCCGGGACGTCTGCCCACGCAGCGCCGTTAACAGCGATTGCACGTCGTGCCCGGCATATGCGTTCGCTCTCACCTTGACCTCCACGATCGTCGAGCTCGTATCACGATTGACGCAAGAGAATATTGTCCGCGACACTTCCCGGCGGACCAGTGGCCGTCTCACAGGTCACCGTATGAAACCGTCATGCCCGACCCGTTATATAGCTCAGCCCCCATTCGGGGGATGCATTCCTCATGGGTCGAGCCCGAGGTTCTCATGGCCCTATTCATGATCAACGCACTGCTCCCGGCGGTATCTCGTGTGCGAACGTGGATGACCAGGAACGGCGCCGGACCGGGGCCGTTGGCCAACCTAGGAGGTGCGCGATGCGGGTTTCGGTGCTCGGCGCGCTGGAAGTGGAGGAGAACGGTCGGATCATCACCCCGACCGCCAGCAAGATGCGGCAGGTCATCGCGTTGCTCGCGGTGCACGCGGGTCAGGTGGTCACGGTCCGGACGTTGACCGACGAGCTGTGGGGGCCGACCCCGCCACGCAGCCCGGTGCAGTCCGTCCAGACCTACGTGCTGCACCTGCGGAAGCTGATCGACGACGCCCATCCCGACGATCCGCCGGGCCTCGGCAAGGAGATCCTGGCCACCAGGCACTCCGGCTACCTGCTCGACCTGCCACCGGAAGGCTTGGACGTGCACCGGTACGAGCAGCTGGCCGACGCCGGCCAGCGCGCCCTGAGCTGCGGCGACTACGAGCGGGCCTCCCGGCTGCTCAACGCCGCGCTAGCGATGTGGCGCGGACCGGCGCTGGTCGACGTGCAGGCCGGCCCGCCGCTCGGTGTCAAGATCAGCGGCCTCGAGGAGAGCCGGCTCGGTGTGCAGGAGGCACGCATCGACGCCGACCTGCGGCTCGGCCGGCACAACCAGATACTCGGCGAGCTCGGCGAGCTCAACGCCCGCTATCCCATGCACGAAACGGTGTGCGCGCAGTACATGACCGCGCTGTACCGGGCCGGGCGGACGTGGCGGGCGCTTGAGGTGTTCCGCGCCCTGCGCGAGGCGCTGGTGTCCGAGCTCGGCCTGGAGCCGTCCGGCCGGGTTCGGCAGCTCCAACACGCGATCTTGAACGCCGACCCGGCACTGGATCCGCCGGGCGACCGGGTCGCACAGCTCGCGGCGCGGTGACGCCGGCCGAAGCGGAACACACATCCGGACGAACCATGGGTATATCCGAGGTAACCGTACGCTGCTTGGGCGATTTCGGACTGCATGTCGACGGGACACCGGTGAACGGTTGGCGTGCCGGAAAGGCGCGAAACCTGTTCCAGTATCTCCTCATGAACCGCGGTCGCCTCGTCCGGCGCGAAACGCTGTTCGAGACGTTGTGGCCGGACGGGGAATGGTCGCCGAGCACGAGCCTGCTCAAGGTCGCCATGCACTCGGTCCGGCGAACCCTCGAGCAGGCCGGCATCTCCGCCGCGCGGTTCGTCGACGTCGTCAGCCGCGACCACGGCTACCTGCTGCGGACCGGCGACGGCATCCGGATCGACCTCGACGAGTTCGACGCCAGCATGGCCGCCGGCCGGGCCGCGGAGGCCCGCGGCGACCACGCGGTCGCGGTGGCCGCGTACGGGCGGGCGGCCGAGCTGTACGTCGGTGACTTCCTTGCGGCCGAGAGCGCCGACTGGATCACCGCGCACCGCCAGTGCTACCGCACGCTCGTGCTGTACGCGCTGACCTACCTGCGGGCCGACGCGCTGCGCAGGGGCGACCACGCGGCGGTGATCGAGCTGTGCCGGCGGATCCTCGAGATCGATCCTTACCACGAGGAGATGTACCAGACCCTGATGCTCCTGCACGGCCAGCGGGGCGAGCTGGGCCAGGTACGCAACTGGCACCGGCTGTGCGTCCAGCGGCTGCGCGACGACCTCGAGCTGCCGCCGTCGGAGACCACCCGGCGGATCTTCCACCGGGCGGTGCGCGGTGAGCTGCGATCCCCGGCCCCGGCGATCGCGGGCTCGGTTGCGTGACCAGGCGCAGCTACCGGTACCGGCACCTGACGACGCTGGCCGAGACCAGCGCCGCCGGCACCGTCTACTTCTGCCACTACGTGTGCTGGCAGGGGCGCTGCCGGGAGCGGTTTCTCGCCGACCACGCGCCCGGCGTGCTCGGCGCGCTGCGGGACGGGACGGTCGTCATGGTCACGCTGTCGACCGCCATGAACTACTACGCCGAATGCCTCGCCTTCGAGGTGATCGAGGTGCTGATGACCCCGCGGGCCGAGGCGGGCAACCGCGTGGTGCTCGACTTCGACTTCCAGCGCGCCGACCGGCTCGTCGCGCGCGGCACTCAGACCGTGCGCTACCTGCGGCGGTCGGCCGGCGGCACGCTGCCCGCCGAGATCCCGGCCGAGCTGCTGCGCGCGCTTGGCCGGTTCGACTCCGACGAACCGGTGTGACCTCGTGGACTGGACCCTCGTGCTCGCCGCGTTCGGTGTCGGCGTCGTCGTCGGCCTGACCGGGATGGGCGGCGGCGCACTCATGACGCCGTTGCTGGTGCTGTTCTTCGGGGTGCCGCCGCTGGCCGCGGTGTCAAGCGACCTGGTGGCCAGTGCGGTCATGAAGCCGGTCGGCTCACTCGTCCACCTGCGCAACGGAACCGTGCGCACCGACGTGGTCGCCCGGCTGTGCGCCGGCTCGGTGCCCGCCGCGTTCACCGCGGCGCTGCTCACCAGCACGCTCGCCGACACCGTGGACGTCGACCTGCTGATCCGGCGCGCCCTCGGCGTGGCGCTGCTGCTTGCCGCGGCCGCCATGGTGATCAGGGTGTGGACGCGGGACGGCGCGGCCCGGCCCCGTCCCCGGCTCACGCTGCGGGCCCGGCCCGCGCCCCTGGTCGCGGTCGGCGTCCTCGGCGGGCTCGTGGTCGGCTGCACCTCGGTCGGCTCCGGCTCCTTGATCATGATCGTGCTGATGTCGCTGTATCCCCGGCTGTCGGCCGCCGAGCTGGTGGGCACCGACCTGGCCCAGGCGGTTCCGCTGGTCGCCGCCGCGGCGGCCGGGCACCTGCTGTTCGGCGACTTCCGGATCGCCGTGACGATTCCGGTGCTGCTGGGCGCCATCCCCGGAACCTGGCTCGGCGCCCGGCTGTCCTGCCGCCTGCACGGCGGCGTGCTGCGCTGCGCGCTCGCGGTGGTCCTGTGCGCCTCGGCGGTCAAACTCCTCGGTGCCTAGCGGTCAGCTCGACCGGGCGAGCGCACCCAGCAGGGTGTCGCGGTGCGCGGGATGGCACACCAGCAGGTCGGGCAGCCGCGGCGACGGGTTGTTGTAGACGAGGGCGCTGCCGTCCAGCCGGGACGCGTGCGCACCCGCCGCCCTTGCGACGGCGACCGGCGCCGCGCTGTCCCACTCGTACTGCCCGCCGGCGTGCAGGTAGGCGTCGACCTCGCCGGTGAGCACGGCGACCGTCTTGGCGCCGGCCGAACCCATCGGCACGACGTCGACGTCGAGGTTCGCCCGCACGCGGTCGACGACGGCCGGGCGGCGGGTGCGGCTGACCGCGATCCGAATCCGCCGGCCGGACCGCCGGTCGCGATCAGGCAGCCGCGGCGGCCGGTCGGTGCCGAGCACGATGCCGGCGGCCGGCATGGCCACCGCGCCTGCGACCGGTTGGTCGCGCACGACCAGCGCGACGTGCACGGCCCAGTCCGTCCGGTCCCGCTCGGCGAACTCGCGGGTGCCGTCCAGCGGGTCCACCACCCACACCCGGTGTGGCCGGGCACGGGTGGGGGCGTCGCCGCCCTCCTCGGACAGGATCGCGTCGGTGGGCCGGCAGGTGCGCAACGCCCGGGTCAGCAGCGTGTGCGAGACCCGGTCACCGGCCCGGCCCAGCTCGGACCCGGTCAGCCGGGGACGGTCCAGCCGCAGTTGGAGCAGTAGGTCGCCCGCGGCCGCGGCGAGCCGGCGAGCGAGCTCGTGGTCATCAGACATGACAAGTTCGTCGCAGGTCGAGTCAGGCTGCTGCCAATCGGTCGGGGTAGGTCACGACGACCTCCCCCGGGGTGGTGTCGAACCGGACCGCTGAAAGGTCCTCGACGGCGAAGTGCGGGCCGTCCGGTCCCACCGGCACGGTGCCGCCGACGGCCAGCACCGTGCAGCCCGCGGCCCGTCCCGCGGCCACGCCCACCGTGGTGTCCTCGACGACGAGGCAACGCGCCGGCGGCACCCCCAGCAGCCGCGCACCGAGGAGGTAGGCGGCCGGGTCGGGCTTGCCGCGCGGCACGTCCTCGGCGGTCACCACCACCGCGGGCGGGCGCAGCCCGGTGGCGGCCATCCGGGCCACGGTCACATCGCGCGAGCTCGACGTGACGATGGCCCGGCGGTCGCCGGTGGCCCGCAGGGCCTCGGCCGCGCCGGGCAGCACCACCACGCCGTCGAGGTCATGGGTGGCGATGTGGGTGTAGCGCGCCAGCGCCGCGTCGAACCGGTCCGGCGGCAGCAGATCGGCCACGATCCGCTTGGCCGGCTTGCCCGACATGCCGGCCAGCCGGCGCACGTCGACCCCCTCCTCGACCGCCCATCGCCGCCAGGCCCTGCGGACCGCGGCCGTCGAGTCGATGAGCGTGCCGTCCAGGTCGAACAGCACCGCAAGGTAGCTCGTCCGCATCCGGATCATCCCTCCCTGACGCCGGCCGGGACCGGCTCGGTTGGCGCGGGCGCCTGGGCCGCCGGCCCGCGGACGGTCACCAGCGCGGCGACGATGCCGAGCGCGACCAGGCCGAGCACCGCGCCGAGGATCGAGACCGCGGTCAACCCGCCGAGGTCGAGCGCAAGCCCGCCGAGTCCGGCGCCGGCGACGATGCCGATGTTGAAGCCCGAGACGGCGAACGACACGGCAAGGTCGCCGCCAGGACCCGCGGCCCGGTACAGCGCGGCCTGGACGGCGGGCACGAACGACCACGCGGCCAGTTGCCACACGCCGACCAGGACGATCGCGCCCGCCGGGGTGGTCACCACCGGCAGCACCGCGAGCAGCGCCGCCGCGGTCACCGCGGAGGTGATCAGCAGCGTGGCCCGCGGCCGCAGGTCGGCGCCGCGCCCGCCGAGCAGGTTGCCGCCCACCGCGCACACGCCCACGAGGAACAGCACGACGGTGACAAGGGCGTCGGACACTCCGGCCCGGTTTTGCAGTAATGGCACCAGATACGTGTAGACGGTGAAGGACGCGCCCCAGAACACGACGATCGCGCTCAGCCCGATGATCACCGGCCGGCTGCCGAGCGCGCGGAGCCGAACACCCAGCGGCGGCCCCTCGTCCGCTCCGGACCTCGGCACCACGACCGCCACCAGAACCAGCGCGAGCAGCGCGAGCCCGCCGATGCCCAGCATCGGCAGCCGCCACCCGGAGTTCTGGCCGAGCAGGGTGCTCACCGGCACCCCGAGCATCGTCGCCGTGCTGACGCCTGCGACGATCGTGGCCATCGCCGTGGCCCGTTTGTCCGGCCGGGCCAGCTTGGCCGCCACCGCGATCGCGGTGGCCAGATAGAGGCCCATCATCCCGCCGGACAGGATGCGCGATCCCAGCAGCACGGCGAAGTTCGGCGCGAGCCCGGCGGTCGCGTGCCCGACGACGAACACGGCCAGCGAGCCGAGCAGGACCCGCCGCCGGTCCACCCTGGCGAACACCGCGGCCAGCAGCGGGGCGCCGATGGCGAACGCGACCGCGTTGAGCGTCACCAGCTGCCCGGTCGCCGCCTCGGAGACCGCAAGGTCCCCGGCGATCTGCGGGAGCAGACCGACGACCACGAACTCCGTGCAGGACACCGCGAAAGCACCCGCGAACAACGCCATTATCCAGCTAGTTCTCACAATGCCTCCCACGGGGGAACGGCCGAGTGCCCAGGATGGCCCGGGACGGTTATTCGCCGGTTACGATCGCCGCGGGGCGACTCCGGCGTCCGGCGCTGGTGCGGGCATAACCCGCGATTAACTCAGCGCCATAGCCTGGTCTCAGGTCGTATTCGACCCGTCAATTCGTGTGGCGACAGATGTCACCCATTTGTGGGATATGGTCTGCCGAATTCCTGGAGCGACATTGGAGATCTTGGTTCAGAAGTACGGCGGCAGCTCGCTGGCCACCGACCGCCAGGTCGTCCTGGTCGCGCGCCGGGTGGCCAGGGCGCACCGGCGCGGCGCGAGCGTGATCGTCGTGGTGTCGGCACGCGGCGACACCACCGACGACCTGCTGCGCGCGGCGGGGCTGGTCGGCGTGGCGCCGGACCCCGTCGAGACCGACAAGCTGCTGGCGACCGGCGAGACCGCCTCGGCCGCCCTGCTGGCGATCGCGCTGCGCGGGCTTGGTGTGCCGGCGGTGTCGCTGACCGGGCCCGAGGCCGGGTTGCGCGCGGTCGGCCGGCCCGGTCACGGGGTGGTGGCCAGCGTCGCGGTCGAGCCCGTGCGCCGCTGGCTGACCGAGCGGCACGTCGTGGTGGTGGCCGGCTTCCAGGCCGCCAGTGACCATGGCCCGGTCATCACGCTCGGCCGGGGCGGGTCGGACACCTCGGCGGTCGCGCTGGCCGTGGCGCACGGCGCGGACCGCTGCGAGATCCACACCGACGTCGACGGCGTGCGCAGGGCCGACCCGCGCATCGTCACCAAGCCGGCCCGGCTGCCCGAGATCGACGCCGGCCTCATGGCCGAGATGGCGTTCTCCGGCGCCCGGGTGATCCACACGCGGGCGGTCGAGCTCGCCGCCGCCCACGGCATCGACATCACCGTGCACAACTCCGCCCGGCTCGGCCGGGGCAGCACGATCATCGGAAGGAGAACGGGCATGCTCGACCCGGGAACGATCGAGGGCCGCGCCGGCGTGGCCGCCGTCACCCACCAGCTCGCCGTCGGCCAGCTGTTCGTCCGCACCTCCCGCGGCCGGCTCCCCACCGCGGCGGCGATCTTCGACGCGCTGGCGCAGCGGCAGATCACGGTCGACTCGGTGACCTGGCGGACCCGGCCCGACGGCGAGCTCGAGCTGTCCTGCTGCATCCCGGAGTCCGCCGTGGTGGACGCACGGGCGGCGGTGAACCGGATCGCCGGCAACGGCGGCGCCGCCTGGGTGCGGCGGTCCCTTGCGACCGTCTCGGCGGTGGGCACCGGGCTGCTGAGCCGGCCCGGCCTGACCGCGCTGGCCATGCGGGCGTTCCTGGAGACCGGCATCGACGCCGAGTGCGTGTCCGCCAGCCAGGCCCGCATCACGTTCCTGGTGCCGGCCGAGCAGGTCCACGACGCGGTGTCCGCGCTGTACCGCCAGTTCGGTCTCGGTCGCGCCGGCCGGGCCGAGCCGGCCCTCGCCACGGCCTGACCGCCGGTCTCCAGTCGAAGGGAGCTTTCGTTGACCTGGCAAGCCTTGAGCGCCGACACCCGGCCGGTCGGCAGGACGCACCACGCGTTCGGCACCCGGCTGCGCCTCAACCGGCTCAGCGACCGCGGCGACGGCCGGCTGATGATCGTCCCGCTGGACCATTCGATCACCGACGGGCCGATCGTGTCCGGTGACTCGATCAACGGCCTGGTCGGCGCGCTCGTCGAGGCCGGTGTGGACGCGGTCGTGCTGCACAAGGGCGCCGCCCGCAGCGTCGACCCCGGGCATTTCGCGCGCACCTCGCTGATCGTGCATCTGAGCGCCAGCACGAAGCACGCCCCGGACCCGGATGCCAAGTACCTGGTCGCCAGCGTCGAGGCGGCGATGCGGCTGGGCGCCGACGCGGTCAGCGTGCACGTGAACATGGGCTCGCGGCACGAGGCCGGTCAGATCGCCGACCTGGCCAACGTCGCCGAGCTGTGCGACCGGTGGAACCTGCCGCTGCTGGCGATGATGTACGCGCGCGGACCACGGATCAACAACACCACCGACCCCGCGCTGGTGGCCCACGCCGCCACCATCGCCGCCGACCTGGGCGCCGACCTGGTCAAGGTCAGCTATCCGGGCACCGCGCAGGACCTGGCCGCGCTGGTCCGTGGGTGCCCCATCCCGGTGGTGGTGGCCGGCGGCCCGCCGGTGGACGACCGGGCCGCGCTGCTGGACCGGGTCGGCGCGGTGATCGGCGCGGGCGCGGCGGGCGTGGCGATCGGCCGCAACGTGTTCCGCTCGCCCGATCCCCGTTCGCTGGCCGGAGACATCGTGCACGCGGTGCACGGCCGGGTGGCGGTCGCCGCCTAGCGGCGGTTTGCGGGTCCGGCGACATCCCCTTCGTCCAGTCCCCACCGAAAGCAAGGACAGCCATGACCGACGCACAGATCAAGCAGTCCCGCCAGGTGCTCGCCGATCCGTCGATGACCCACAGCACGCCAGGCGAGGAGTTCGCCCAGGCCGCGGCGCTCAGCTCGAACGAGCGGGACATCGTGGTGCCGTTCCGGGCCTACCTCCCCGAGGCATTCCCGTTGTTCGCCCACCGGCCCCGGTTCACCGTCCGCCACCTGATGAAGATGGCGACCGTGCGGGACGAGGACATCCCGTACATCCGCGAGCCGCAACCGGACACCGACGACCACATCGTCTCCGGCACCACCTTCGAGACCACCCCGGAGTCGTCGCTGCAGCCGACGCTGGAATGCGCCCAGCTCACCGACATCAGCGTGGCCGTTCCGGTGCCGGCGCGGCTGCTCAACTCGCCCCGCCTGCTCGCCGCGTTCATCGACTACCGGCTGCTGGTCCGGTTCGGGACGAGGGAGAACCAGATCCTGCTGCACGGCGACAAGCGCGGCGCCGTGCCGGGACTGCTGACCCTGTCCGGGATGCGCAGCGTGCGCACCGGCAAGGACGCGGTCGACGTACTGGCCTCGGCCTCGGCGATCGTCGAGGAGACCGGGGGTTCCTGCGACGGCATCGTCGCGCACACCGCGGTCTACTGGCAGGCCGTCGAGTCCGGTCTGCTGCACAAGCTGACCGAGGCCGGGATCCGGATCGCCCGCACCCGGATGATCCCGCGCGACTGCGTGCTGCTCGGCGACTTCCGCGCCGCGGTGACGTTCCTCGATCCCGGCGTGTCGGCGCTGATCCTGCACCGCAGGACCGAGCAGGACGGCACAGACACCCTCGAGGCGCGCAGCCGGATGGGCCTCGCGGTGCACCTGCCGCAGCACTTCGTGCTCGTCGAGGCGAACAAGGTGGCGGAGGTGTGACCGTGCCGCCCACGATCCTCTACATCACCGGCATGACCCGGTGCGGCAGCACCATGATCGGCAACGTGCTCAACGAGGTCCCCGGCGCCGTGCACGTCGGCGAGCTGCATTTCCTGTGGCGCAACGGGATCCTGAACTCGGGCACGAACTCGACCTGCGGCTGCGGCGCCGCTCTCGCCGAGTGTCCACTGTGGTCGGATATTTCGTCCTCAGTAGACGGCATGGACATGGACACCGCGCGGGCGATGGTGTCCGTGCAGGAAAGGCGGTTCCGCCCCAGGCACACCCCGGCCAGGCTGGCCGAGTCGCGTGGCCCGCTGCACCCACCCGCAGACGTGGCGTGGGCCACCTCGGTCTTCGCCGAGCTGTACCGCGCCATCGCCGACCGGTGCGCCGCCCGGGTCGTCGTCGACGGCTCCAAGACCCCGGCCGAGGCGGCGGCCCTGCTCGGCCGGGACGATCTCGACGTCCGTGTCCTGCACGTGGTCCGGGATCCGCGGGCGACGGTGTTCTCCTACCGGCTCGACAAGAGCTACGTGCGGCGCAAGAGCGCGGCGCGCAGCCTGCGCGACTGGTCCGCCGCCAACCTGGCGTCCGAGCTGCTTTCCTTGCGTGCCAACGGAAACTACCTACGCGTGCGGCACGAGGACGTGGGTCGGGCGCCGAGGGCGGTGATCGGCGAGATCATGCGGTTCGCCGGCCTGGCCGGCGCCAACCCGGTCGACCCGGCCGGCCGCGTCGACCTCGGCGGCAACCACACCGTCACCGGCAACCCCGACCGGCTCAACCGGGGACCCGTGGCGATCCGCTGTGACGAGCGGTGGCGCGCGGAGCTGCCCCGGCCGGCGCGGCTGCTGGCCGCGGTGGCGGCCGGCCCGCAGCTGCTCCGGTACGGATACCCGCTCATGGCCCGAGATTCCGGCGCGACGCCGGTCGACAGGGAGAGGACGAGTTGATGGATCTGGGACTGGCCGGCAAGGTCGCCATGGTGGCCGCGGCGAGCAGCGGCCTCGGCCTCGGCGTGGCCCGCGCGCTCGCCGCCGAGGGCGCGCACGTGTCGCTGTGCGCACGGGGCGCGGACCGGCTCGCCATGGCACACGGCGAGATCGACGCACTCGGCGACGGCAAGGTGCGCAGCGAGGTCGTCGACATGAACGACCCGGCGGCCATCCGGGCCTGGGTGGACAACACCCGGCACGACTTCGGCGCCATCGACATCGTGGTCAGCCACACCGGCGGCGTGCGCCAGGGCAGCGTGTCCGAGTTCGGCGTCGATGACTACCGCGAGGCGCTGGACACCGCCCTGATCCCGCACGTCGCGCTGGTCCTTGCCGCCAAGCCGCACCTCGAGCGGGCCGGCTGGGGCCGGGTGCTGATGATCACCTCCGAGTCGGTGCGCCAGCCGATGCCGCACAACGTGCTGTCCGGCGTGGCCCGGCTCGGCGTGCTCGGCTTCGCCCGCAACCTGGTGCACGGGTTCGGCGACCGCGGGGTCACGGTGAACGTGCTCGCACCCGGCTACCACGACACGCCGGCGCTGCGCGGACCGTCGGGCGCCGACGTCGCCGCGGCCGCGGCCGAGGTGCCGCTGAGGTCCGTCGGCGACCCGGACGACTTCGGCGCGCTGGCCGCGTTCCTGGCCAGCCGGCAGGCCTCGTTCGTCACCGGCGCGCTGCTGCTCGTCGACGGCGGGAACACCCGTGCCGTCCCCTGACCGATCTCCGACCCCGAGGAGGGTTGCTGCGATGAAGGTGCCCGACGAGTTGGCCGAGAAGTACTACGCCGAGGGTCTGTGGCGCAGGGACGCCACGCTGCTGGACGACCTGCGCGCGGCCGCCCGGCGACACCCCGACCGGCGCGCGGTGGTTGTGTACCATGTGGACGGTCGAGATCCGGAGTCGGTGACCTACGCCGAGCTTGAGCGGGCGGTCGAGCGGATCGCGGCCGGGCTGGCCGGCCTCGGCGTCGGCCGGGGCGACGTGGTCACCCTGCAGCTGCCCAACTGCTGGCAGCTGCTGGCGCTGTGCCTGGCCTGCGCCCGGATCGGGGCCATCGCGGGTCCGGTGCCGACCATCATGCGGCAGCGCGAGCTCGGGTTCATCACCGGCCTGACCGAGAGTCCCGTCTACATCGGACCGGTCGGCTTCCGCGGCTTCGGCTACGCCGAGCTGAGCGAGGAGGTCGCGCGGCGGGTGCCGACGATCCGGCACCGGGTGCTGATCGGCGCCGCCGACGCGGATCCGACCACACCCGGACTGACCGGCGCGCTGGACTTCGACACCGCGCTGCTGGCCGGCCCCTCGACGCCGGGCAGCGTGCTCGGCGACACCGCGGGGCGGGAGGCCGGTCCGGACGACGTCGCCTACGTCATGTTCACCTCGGGAACCACCGGTGAGCCCAAGGGCGTGCTGCACAGCTACAACACGCTGCACGCCACCAACCGGATGCAGGCCGAGGTACTGCACCTGACCGGCGACGAGGTGACCGCGATGGGCTCGCCGGTCACCTACAACGCCGGCTACACGTGGAACTTCGTGATGCCGATCATGCTGGGCGCCACCTGCGTTCACGTCGACTCCTGGCACGCCGACCTGATGCTGCGCGTCCTCGAGGCCGAACGCGTGACGTTCTTCATGGGCGCGCCGCCGTTCCTCGTCGACCTCATCGCCGCGCAGCGCCGGCACGGACGTGACCTGTCGGCGTTGCGCACCTTCGCCACCGGCAGCGCGCCGATCCCCCCGGTCCTCGTCGAGCAGGCCCGTGACGTGCTCGGCTGCCGGGTCTACGCGCTGTGGGGAATGACCGAGAACGGCGCCCCGACGATCACCAGGCCGGAGGACCCGCCGATGCGGGCCGCCGAGAGCGACGGCACCCCGATGCCGGGCATGGCGGTGCGCATCGTCGACCGCACCGGCGCGCCGGTGCCGCCCGGCGAGGTCGGCCGGCTCCAGGTGCGCGGCGCGTTCCAGTGCCTTGGCTACTTCCGGCGGCCGCAGGTGTACGCCCAGGCGCTGACCGACGACGGCTGGTTCGACACCGGCGACCTGGCCCGCGACGACGGCTACGGCGGGATCCGGATCGCCGGGCGGGAAAAGGACATGATCTCGCGGGGCGGGGTGAAGATCCCGGTCGTCGAGGTGGAGGCGGCGCTGCTGCGGCACCCGCGGGTCAAGGACGTCGCGGTGATCGGCTATCCCGACGAGCGCCTCGGCGAGCGGGCGTGCGCGGTGATCGTGCCGGACGGTCCGGCGCCGGACCTGCCGGCGCTCCGTGAGCACCTCACCGCCGTCGGGATGGCCAAGCAGTACTGGCCGGAGCGGGTCGAGCTCGCCGAGGAGCTGCCCAAGACCCCCAGCGGCAAGGTGCAGAAGTTCAAGCTGCGCGAGCTGCTGGGCGCCGCCTGACCGGGCCGTGCGGAAGCGAGGTGGAAAGTGGAGTTCCAGTTCTCCGACGAGCAGCAGGCGCTGGCCGAGAAGGTCCGCGGGTTCGTCGCCGACCAGGTCGCGCCGGCCGCGCGCGAGCACGACCGGACCGGGCGGTTCCCGCCGTCCATGGTCGGCGAGCTGGCCAGGGCGGGCCTGTTCGGGTTGGGCATCGGCCATGAGCACGGCGGCAGCGGCCAGGGCGCCGTGGCCGTCGGGATCGCCATCGAGGAGCTGGCCAAGGTCGACCTGACCGCCAGCCTCCTGGTCCTCAACGCGGCGCTGATCGGCGGGATCATCGAGCGCACCGGCACCGAGCGGCAGCGCGCCGACTGGTTGCCGCCGATCGCGGCCGGCGAGGCGGTCGTTGCCCTGTGCCTCACCGAGCCCGACCACGGCACCGACGCGGCGGCGATCGAGCTGCGTGCCGACGCCGACGGCAGCCGCTGGCTGCTCAACGGCACGAAGACCTCCATCATGCTCGGCGCGTTCGCCACCCACGGCCTGGTGTTCGCCCGCACCGGCGGGCCGGGCGCCAGCGGCATCACGGCCTTCTACACCCGGCTGCAGCGGCCCGAGGTGCACCGCGAGCCGCTGCAGGACCTCGGCCTGCGTGCCGGCGGGCGGGCCACCCTGCGGTTCGCCGTCTGCCCGGTCTGGCCAGGCGACATCGTCGGCTCGCTCGGCACCGGCTTCGCCGGGGTGATGCGCGGGTTCGACTATTCACGCGCGCTCATCGCGCTCATGGCGGTGGCGGCGGCCGGGGTGTCGCTCGAGGAGGCGATGGAGTACGCCCGCCGGCGGATCACCTTCGGTGTCCCGCTCGGCCGGCACCAGGGGGTGGCATTCCCGCTCGTCGAGCACGCCACCCGGGTCCGGGCGGCCCGCCTGCTGGCCTACGAGGCGTTGTGGCGCAAGGACATGGGGCTCGACCACCGCACCGAGGCGAACATGGCCAAGTGGTGGGCGCCGCGGGTCGGGGTGGACGCCATCCAGCAGGCGTTGCTGACCCTCGGCCACCGCGGGTGGAGCACCGCCGAGCCGATCGAGCGCAGGCTGCGCGACGCGATCGGCCTGCAGATCGCCGACGGAACCGAGAACGCCACGAAGCTTGCCGTGGCGCGCCGGCTGCTCGGCCGCGAGTACGCCCCGTGAGGGCCAGGGAAGGAGAAAAGGCGATGACCACCACGCTGTGGCTGACCGGGCTGCCGAGCTCCGGGAAATCCACGCTTGGCCGCGCGCTCGCCGAGCGTTACCGGCCGCACCGGGCCGTCGAGCACCTCGACGGGGACCAGCTCCGCCGCGACCTGTTCCCGGAGCTCGGCTACGGCAAGGCGGACCGGATGGAGAACATCCGGCGGATCGGACGGCTGGCCACCATGCTGGCCGCGCACGACGTGCTGGTGATCGCCTCGGTGATCGCGCCGTACAGCGAGTCCCGGGCCGAGGTCCGCAGCGAGCACGAGGCGCGCGGCCTCAACTTCGTCGAGGTGCACGTGCATGCGCCCGTCGAGGTGTGCGCGAGCCGGGACGTCAAGGGGCTCTACGCGAGCGCGCGGCGGGGCGAGATCACCGGGCTCACCGGCTACGGCGACAACTACGAGGTCCCGGACAGCCCGGATGTCCGGGTCGACACGTCGACCATGAGCGTGGACGGGTGCCTTTCGGCCATCGACGACGCCCTCAACCGCGCCGAGCGGTTCGGACGGGAGGTGGCCTGATGAGCGCCCCAGCCACCACGCGGGCGGCCACCGCGACCATCGCCGCGCTCGAGGCCGAGGCCATCCACGTGCTGCGCGAGGCGGCCGGGGAGTTCGACCGGATCGCCCTGCTGTTCTCCGGCGGCAAGGACTCCACCGTGCTGGTCCACCTCGCCGTCCGCGCCTTCGCCCCGGCGCCACCGCCGATGGAGTTGTTGCATGTGGACACCGGGCACAACTTCCCCGAGGTGCTGGTGTTCCGCGACGACCTGGTGAAGCGGCTCGGCCTGCGGCTGCGGGTCGCGGCCGTCCAGGACTGGATCGACCGGGGTCAGCTGCAGGAGCGGCCCGACGGGATGCGCAATCCACTGCAGACGGTGCCGTTGCTGGAAACCATTGCCGAGCAACGGTACGACGCGGTCATCGGTGGCGGGCGCCGCGACGAGGAGCGGGCCCGGGCCAAGGAACGGGTGTTCAGCATCCGCGACGCGTTCGGGCAGTGGGATCCCAAGCGGCAGCGGGTGGAGCTGTGGAACCTCTACAACGGCATGCACCGGCCCGGTGAGCACGTCCGCGTGTTCCCCATCTCCAACTGGACCGAGCTGGACGTCTGGCGGTACATCGCCCAGCACGACATCGAGCTGCCCTCGCTGTACTTCGCCCACTCCCGCAAGGTGTTCCAGCGGGACGGGATGCTCCTCACGTCCGGCCCGTGGGGCGGCCCGCGCACCGGCGAGGAGGTCGTCGAGCGTGTCGTCCGGTACCGCACGGTCGGCGACGGGACGTGCACCGGGGCGGTCGAGTCGAACGCCGCGACCGTGGCCGACATCATCGACGAGATCACCACCAGCCGGCTGACCGAGCGCGGGGCGAGCCGGGCCGACGACCGGCTCTCCGAAGCGGCAATGGAGGACCGCAAGCGGGAGGGCTACTTCTGATGACTGAACGGCGGAGCCCGGGTAATGCCGCGGCACACGAGACGACCACACAGCGCGCAGAATCGCGGACAAGCGCGGCCGGAGACCTTTTGCGACTGGTGACCGCGGGCAGCGTGGACGACGGAAAGTCTACTTTGGTCGGTCGGTTGCTGTACGACACCAAGTCGGTGCTCAGCGACCAGCTCGAGGCCGTGCTGCGCAGCAGCGCCGAGCGCGGGCTGACCGACCCGGACCTATCGCTGCTCGTCGACGGCCTGCGAGCCGAGCGCGAGCAGGGCATCACGATCGACGTGGCCTACCGGTACTTCGCCACCCCGCGCCGGACGTTCGTGCTCGCCGACACCCCGGGTCACGTGCAGTACCTGCGCAACACGGTCACCGGCGCCTCCACCGCCGACCACGCCGTGCTGCTCGCCGACGCGCGCAAGGGGATGCTCCCGCAGACCCGGCGGCACCTGACGATCATGGCGCTGCTCGGCGTGCCGACGATCACGTTCGCGGTCAACAAGCTGGACCTGGTTGGCTTCGCCGAGGACGTGCACGAGTCGATCCGCGCGCAGCTTTTCGACTACGCGCTGGCGCTGGGGTACCGGGCCGACGAGCTGCTCGCGGTGCCGCTTTCCGCGCTGACCGGCGACAACGTCGTCACCCGGTCCGACAACACGCCCTGGTACGGCGGCCCGACGCTGATCGAGCGCCTTGAGGCGGTCGATCCCGACCCGCGCGGCTGTGACGTCGGGTTCCGGCTGCCGGTGCAGTACGCCGTGCGCGACGCCGCCAGCGGCTACCGCGGCTACGCCGGCCAGGTGGCGGCCGGACGGGTCGCCGCAGGCGACGAGATCGTCGTGCTGCCGGCGGGGCGAACGGCCGCCGTGGCGAGGATCGACACCCCGGACGGCCCCGTGCCGTCCGCCGGCCCCGGCGCCGCGGTGACCATCGTGCTGCGCGACGACGTGGACGTGTCCCGGGGCGACCTGCTGGCGTCGCCGGCCCGGCCGCCGCGGGTCACCGACGACCTGGACGCCACGGTGTGCTGGCTGGCCGACGATCCCCTGCGGGCGAGCGGCCGGCTGCTGCTCAAGCACGGCACCCGGACCACCAAGGCCCTGATCACCGGTCTGGTGTCGACGTTCGACGAGCAGAGCCTTGCGGTGACGCCGGAACCCCAGACGCTGCCGGCGGGGGCGATCGGCCAGGTGCGCCTGCGGGTGGCCGACCCGCTGCCGATCGACGACTACACCGACTGCCGGCCGACCGGCGCGTTCCTGCTGATCGACCCGGCCGACGGCAACACGGTCGCCGCGGGCCTGCTCGGCGACGCGCTGCACCGGGTGGCCGGCGCGCGGCCGGACGGCGACGGGGAGCGGCGATGAGCGCGATCATGCTGCCGGCCTACATCGGCGGCAAGGACGTCGAGCATCCGCGCGGGCGGTACGTGCACACCGTTGCCGTGCGGGCGATCCTCGAGGACACCTTCGCCGCCCTGTCCCTCAAGCGTGCCCTCGACGAAGGCCGGGTCGACCCCGAGCACGGCGGCGCGGCCGTGGCCGGCGGATGTGCCCTCGCCGACTCGGACATGATCCGCGACGCCGTCGAGGCGGCCGCGGCGGCCGCGCCGGAATGGGCCAGGGTCCCGCTGGCCACGCGGATCGAGCTGGGCGTGCGGATCGGCGAGCGGTTGCGCGAGTGCCGCGACCGCATCGTCGACCTCCTCGTCGCCGAGGGACAGCCACGCTCGCTGGCCGGCCCCTGCCTCGACGAGTACGAGCGCGCCGACTTCAGCCCGGAAACCTTGGCCTGGTGCGCAGAACAGATGGAGTTCGTCCGGGACACCGCGGGCCGCCGGTCGATCGTGCGCCGGGTTCCCGACGGCGTGGTCTGCGTCAACCCGCCGCAGAACGCCTCGACGCCCAACGCCTTGTTCGGCGTGACCGCCCTGCTCGCCGGGAACACGGCGGTGATCCGCGCGCCGCGCAGCGTCCCCCTCGCCACCACGTACGCGCTGCGCGAGGTGGTCGTGCCGGTGCTCGAGGAGCTCGGGGCTCCGCCGGGCACGCTCAACATCGTCTGCGGCCCGCCGATGATGGACGACTGGTTGGCCAGCCCCGACGTCGACGACATCGTCTACATCGGAAGCAGCGCCAAGGGGCTGGCGTTCGAACGCGCCGCGGTGGCGGCCGGCAAGAAGCCGATCCTCGAGCTCGCCGGCAACGACTGCGTGGTGGTCTGGCGCGACGCCGACCTCACCGGCGCGGTGCACGCGATCACCGAGAACTTCCGGCAGTCCGGCCAGATCTGCAACATCCCCAACCAGGTCGTGGCGCACCCGGAGATCGCCGACGAGTTGCTGGACCGGTTGGTGCGCTGCGCCGCCGGCACGAAGCCGGGTTACCCGGACGAGCCCGGCGTCGTGCTCACCCCGGTGCTGATGGCCGGCCAGTTCTTCGCCGACCTGACCGACGCCGTGGCCAAGGGGGCGACGCTGCGGCACGGCGGCCGGCGGCTGGAGGTGGACGGCAGCGTGTCCGAGACCGGCCTGTTCGTCGAGCCGACCGTGCTGCGCGTCGACGGGCTCGAGCTGGCCGCGACGGTGGACGCGGTGCGCAACGAGACCTTCTCGCCGCTGGTCCCGGTCGTCGTGCCGGAGCCGGCCGGTTCGGACGACGCGCTGCTCGACCGGGTGCTCGCGTTCGTCGCCGGCAACGCCTACGGGCTGCGGAACTCCTTCTGGACCAACGACGAGCGGGTGATCGACCGGGTCGTCGGCGAGGTCACCGGCTGCGGGGTGGTCAACGTCAACGACTCGCACTCGGCGTTCCGCCCGTTCCTGCCCACCCACGGCGGCACCGGGTTGACCGGCGGGGTGTTCGGCGAGGCGAACTACCTGATGCTGCGGACATCCCGGCTGCAGGGAGTCAACGTGGTGTCCGCGGGCGCCCCGACCGGGGGTTCCCGATGACCGACCACGCCATCCAGCTCGCGACGCCGCAACCGGCCGGTGAGGTGTTCGCCACCCTGCGCCGGTACGACCGGTTTCCCCGCTACGCCGGCGACATCCTGTCCGTCGCCGTCGACGGCGGCACGAGCCGCTGGGTGGCCGGGTTCCGCGGCGGCCTGGTCCGCTGGACCCAGCGGGACGTGCCCGACCCGGACCGGTTGCGGGTCGACTTCGAGCAGGTCGACGGCGACTTCGTGGACCTGTCTGGCGGCTACGCCGTCGAGCCGCACGGCTCGGGATGCCTTGTGGTGTACCGGGTCTCGGTGCGCACCAGCGTTCCGCACCTGGCCGGGGCGATCGATCCGATGGTGGCCCGCGTGCTGCTGCGCGCCGTGCTCGGGGTGGTCTCGGCGGCCTGCGGCCCGGCCGAGGTGCTGGCGGGCGCCGACGCACTGCAGGACCCCCCGCTGCCGGGGCGATGAGAGCTCCACGCACGGTGGCGGAGATCCGTTCGTCGATCCTCGCCGCGGCGGACCGGTCGTTGCGGTGGACCGGCTCTCCCCCGCTCCCCCAGGTCCACATGCTGGTCGAGGACTGCGAACACCCGTACGCCGGTCACGTCGTGCTGTCCCGACGCCCCCGCGGCGACGACCCGACCACCGCGGTCGCCGGCCTGGGTGTGCTGCCCGCCGTCCTCGGCGCCACCCGCGTGGTGGTCGCCTGGGACGCAGCGACCTTGCCCGGCTGCCGGCCCGCCCCGTCCGGCCCGTGCCGCCTTGTGATGGTCGACGCCGACCGGCGGGACCATGCGGTGACCCGGCACGTCTACGACATCCAGCTGTCCGCACTGTCCTTTGTGGGCGTTCCAGGATTCGTGCCGCGGTGGCGGCTCGAGTCGGATTCCCGGCGCGCACCGCTGCCGGATCCGGTCGACCGCCTGCTGACCGTGTGGCGCCACCGGTGGGACCGGGACGTCCCGCGGACCGTCGCCGCGTTGCGCCGCAACGGTTACCGGATCCACTGGTCTCGACCGTGGCGCCGGTGGGGCGGCGCGGCGCTGAGCGCGGCGAGTTAGGAGGTTCATGACATGGCAACGACTTCGACCCGCCCGCGCACCCCCGCCCGGGCGGCGAACCAGAGCACCCGCGCCGCCGTCGCCAGCTTTCTGGGCGCGTTGTTGGAATACTACGATCTCTATATCTACGCGTCGGCCGCGGCGCTGATCTTCGACCGGATATTCTTTCCCGACGCCGGCGACCTGGCGCTGCTGCTGTCCTTGTCCACCTTCGGCATCGCCTATGTCGCGCGCCCGCTCGGCGCGGTGATCCTCGGCCATGTCGGCGACAAGTTCGGCCGCCGGACCGCCCTGCTGGCGTCGCTGCTGCTGATGGGCGCGGCCACGGTCACCGTCGGCTGCCTGCCGAGCTACCAGTCCGCCGGCGACCTCGCGCCCGTGTTGCTGGTGGCCTGCCGGTTCCTGCAGGGCATCGCGGTCGGCGGGGAGGCCGCGGGCGCCACGGCGCTGACCCTCGAGCACGCGCCGCCCGGCCGGCGCGCGTTCTTCACGTGCTGGACGGTCAACGGCATTCAGGCGGGGTTCATCCTGGCGAGCCTGGTGTTCATCCCGATCTCGAACCTGCCCGAGGGCACGCTGCTGGCATGGGGCTGGCGGGTGCCGTTCTGGTCGAGCCTGCTCATCGTCGCGGTGGCGTTCGTGGTCCGCGTGACGCTGGTCGAGCCGGCGGCGTTCGCCGAGGTGGAGCGCCGGCCGGGCAACGCGGCCCGCATTCCGCTGACCGAGCTGATCCGCACCCACGGGGTCGACACGGTCCGGGTCGTGTTCTGCGCGCTGCTGGTCGTCGCGTCGAGCACGATTCCGGTCTGGGGATTGTCGTACGCGACGAAGACGGTCGGGATCGACACCGTGACCATGCTGTGGGTGGTTATTTTCGGCTATGCCGGAGCGCTGATCTTCCAACCCCTTTTCGCGCTTTTGTCCGACCGAATCGGCCGCAAGCCCGTGTTCGTTCTCGGCAACGTCGGCGTCGCCGTGTTCTGCCCGCTGTTCTTCCACGCGGTCGCCGCGGCCGACATTCCGCTGATGTACCTCGGGATATTCCTGTCCATCTCGGTGTTTTTCAGCGCCACGAACGCGACGTATCCGGCCTTCTTCGCCGAGATGTTCCACGCGCGGGTCCGGTACAGCGGCATGGCCGTCGGACTGCAGATCGGCCTGATCCTCGCCGGCTTCGCGCCGGCGCTGTCCAACTACTGGGTCGGCCGGGCCGGCGGCGACTGGGCTCCGGCGGCCATCCTCACCGCCGGCGCGTGCGCGATCGCCAGCCTCGCGGCCATGACCGCCAGGGAGACCTACCGCACCCCGCTGCGGGACCTGGGTCGCCCGGCTTCGACGTCGCCGGCGTGCGGAACGAGCGCCCCCATCGTCGCGGTCAGCACCACGGTGACGGCCAGTGCGAGGCGTAGGCCGAGGAGCTCGGCAAGCCCGCCGATCACCACCGGACCGACCAGGAAACCGAGGTAGCCAAGGGTCGCGACGGCCGCGATCGCGGTGCCGGTGGACTCGGGCCGCACCCGGCAGGCGGCGCTGAAGATCACCGGAACCGTGCCGGCAAGGCCCAGGCCCAGCAACGCGAACCCGACCAGCCCGGCCGCGGGCGACGTCAGCACGAGGCCAAGGGTGATGCCCCCGGTGGAGACCCCGGCGGCCAGCCGGACGAACCGGGCCGGGCCGGTCCGAACCACCACCCGATCGGCGACCAGCCGGCCGGCCACCATCGCGATCGAGAAACCGAAGTACGCCAGCGCCGCCGTGCCCTCACCGGCGTGTGCCACCCGGGTCAGGTAGAGCGCGGCCCAGTCGTTGACCGTTCCCTCGGCCATGAACGCGCAGAACCCGATCAGGCCCAACGCCAGCAGGGCCCGGTCCGGCAGCGCGAATGCGGTGGGGCGGCGGCGCGCGCCATCCCGGCCGGCCGGGTCGGGCAGGTATCGGGAGCACCCCGCCAGCCCGCCGAGCAGCATCGCGGCGCCGATCGCCGTGAAGTGCCCGGCCACCCCGACACCCGCCCCGGCGGCCGCGGCGCCGATGGCCGCCCCGGCGAGGCCACCCAGGCTCCAGAAGGCGTGAAAGCCGCCGAAGATCGGCCGCCCGTACGCCCGCTCCACCACCGCGGCCTGCACGTTGGTCGCGACGTCGAGCACGCTGTTGCCGGCGCCCAGCACGAACAGGACCACGGCCAGCCCGGCGAGACCGGGCACGAGCGTGATCAACGACAGCGACCCGCACATCACGACCAGCCCGACGGCCGACGCCGCCCGGCTGCCCAGCCGGACGGTCACCGCGCCGGCGGCGAGCAGGCCGAGGACCGCACCGGCCGACAGGCCGAGCAGCCCGATGGCCAGCTCGCCGTCGGACAGGGCCAGCCGGTCCCGCGCCGCGGGAACCCGGGACGCCCACGTCGCGAACGTCGCGCCGGTCACGAAGAACACGGCCATCACGGCGATCCGCGCGCGGCGGTGCAGCGGGTTCACCTGGCCGCCTGCTCCGTCTTCGCCAGCGCGTACAGCTCCGGCCGGTGCTCGACGAGCACTTTGTGGAAGGCCTCGCCGTACCGGTCCATCAGGGCGGTGTCGTTGGGCGGCGCCAGCGAGCTGAAGGTCTGGCCGAGCACCAACCGCCTGCGGCAGATGTCGGCGGCGACCGGGTAGTCATCGGCCTCGTACCGGACTCCCGGCCGGGCATGGCCGCAGGTCCACGGACAGCCTCGGCCGTAGCCGCGCTGCTCCTGGAACAGGGTCTGCGCCGGCACCGGACGGGGCTGCCACTCCTGCATGAGCACGCCCTCCGCGGCCATCGCCTTCTTGAGGGCCACCCGAAACGCCTCCACCGAGACGTCCGGCAGGTCGAGGGCCTCGGGCTCGACCATGATCGGGTAGAAGAAGTACACGTGGGTGGCGTAGTCGGGCACGACCGGCGTCCGGATGCCAGGTAGCCCGGCGAGCACCGCGCTGAGGTGGTCGCCGTTGGCGCGGCGCCGCTCGGTCAGCTCGGGCAGCCGCTCGAGCTGGGAGGTGGCGAAGGCGGCCGCAAGCAGGTCCATCCGGTAGTTCCAGCCCATGAGCCGCGAGTTGTAGTCGCGGCCGCCCCGACCGCGCCCCTCGTCCTCACCGAACATCAGCACCCGGGCCGCGTGGTCGCGCCGGCGCTCGTCGTCCGTGCTGAACAGCCCGCCCTCCCCCAACGCAGACAGCGGCTTGGAACCGTTGAGACTGCATCCGGCGGCATCCCCGAGCGACCCGACCGGCCGGCCCTTGTAGGTCGCGCCGTGAGCCTGCGCGCCGTCCTCGATCAGCGCGAGGCCGTGCCGGCGGGTGACCCCGCGCAGCGGGTCGTAGTCGGCGGGCAGGCCGTTGAGGTCGACGGCGATGACCGCCTTGGTGCGGTCGGTGATCCGCTCCTCGACCTTGGCCGGGTCGATGGTGTACGTGACCGGGTCGACGTCGACGAAGACCGGGATGGCGTTGGCCTGCAGGACGCACGAGGCGGAGGCCAGGAACGTGTCCGCCGGCACGATGACCTCGTCGCCGGGTTCCACGTCGCAGGCGGCGACGCACATGTGCAGCGCCGCCGTGCCGGAGTTGGCCGCGAGCACGTGCGGCATGCCGGTGAACCGCGCCCATGCCCGCTCCAGCTCGACCACCGGTTCGATCGGCCAGCGCCACGGCGTGCCCAGATCGAGCGCGCGCAGGACCGCCCGCCGGTCGTCGTCGGTGACGACCGGCCATGGCGCCACCGTGCCCGGCCGGACAACTGCGGTTCCTCCGTTGATGGCAAGCATGTCCTCAGACCTCCGCGGGGACCAGCTGCTCGCGGCGGAAGGCGGCCGCGGCGACCGTCGGCAGCTCCGGCCTCGGCCCCAGCTCGGCGGCCAGCGCGGTCACCCCGGCCGAAAGCGGGTAGCAGGGCTGGAAACCCAAGGCCCGCAACCGCGAGATGTCCGCAACCAACCGGTAGCTGTCGTCGAGGACGCGCGGATCCGCGGCCAGCTCGGCCGGATAGCCGGTGGCCTGACCGACCACGTCGGCCAGCTGGCGCATCGAGGTTTCCGCGCCGGAACCGATATTGACCACCTCACCGTCCTCGGTCCCGGCCGCGAGCAGCAGCAGCGCGGCGACCAGGTCGTGCACGTGGACGAAGTCCCGGGTTTTGGCGTCGATGTCACCGGCCACCGGAATCGGCAGCTCGTTGAGGTGCCAGCGCAGGAACTGGGAAACCTCACCGCCGGCGGTTCGCGGATTTTCCCCGGGTCCGTACACGACGAACGACCGGCCGATCACCGCGGACAGCCGCCACGCCCCGACCAGGGCACGGATCACGTGCTCCCCGGCCAGCTTCGACGCGCCGTAGGGTAGAAATGGCTCGGTTGGATGGTTCTCGTCCATCGGCGTGGCTCGCGGAATTCCGTATACGCAGGCCGACGACAGGTACACCAGTCGGGCCTCCGACGACGCGCAGGCCTCGGCGACATTGAAGGTCGCCACCGCATTGGACTCGAAGTCGAACCAGGGATCGGTGACCGAGCGCGTTCCGTTGGCATTGCCGGCAAGATGAAAAACGAGGTCAGCTCCCTCGATGGCGGCCAGCGTGGCGACCCGGTCCCGCAGGTCCACCTGCAAGTAGGTCGCACCATCCGGCACCTCGGCGCAGGTCGGAGCGATATCGAGAACGCGCACCGGATGGTTCAAACCCACCAGCGCCCGCACGAGATGGCGGCCCACGAAACCGGCCCCACCCGTCACGCAGATCCGCCCGAACCGCGCAAGACAATCAGGCGACAACATAAACCACGGCTGCACTTGGCCCATCCCTTGCATATACCCAATTTTGCGTGGAATGGGTCGCACGAAGCCAGTGCCCGCCTCATGGCTTGGCCCATGCGTTTCTCATGGGTCAACCCCGAGAAAGGCACAATACCGGCTCTCTACCGACTATTGAGCCGAGCCGTACTACGGTCGATATCGACGAGGTACCTCGCCGGCGTTGCACCTCATCCGACGACGAGGAATGAGCTGACCGACCATGTGTATATTCATTCCCGGCACCGGGCTCGAAAACGTTCGTGCCCAGGCCATGTCCGCCCGCCCGGACGCGCCGGTGCTCCCCGACGACCCCCCGCGACGCCGCCCCCTCCTCACCCCACTCCTGCGCCGCCTGACCAAGCCACTCCGCACCACCGGCCGAAGCGGGCGATCCCCGGTACCCGCCCCCGGCGGATGAGGACCCGGTTTCCACCAGCCGACAGGCGGGTGCCGGTGGACGATCACGACCGGCCACCGGCACCCGAGTCCCTCATCGGACAGTGAAGCCGGCCGTCAGGTTCTCCACCACCGCTTGGTAGGAACCGGGTTCGACCTGCCGCGGGCCGGTTGCGTCGATGTCACCTCCGGTCACGGCCAGTGTGGACACCGGGAAGGACATGCGCACGGTCTGCGACTGTCCGGGGTCGAGCGTGACCCTGGTGAAGGCCACCAGCCGCTGCGGCGGCACGACGATGCGGCTGACCGGCTGGCGCACGTAGACCGGGACCACCTGGGTTCCCGCGCGGCTGCCGGTGTTGCGCACCGTCACCGAGACGTCCACGGTGCCGTTGCGCCCGACCGTGCCGGCGACCGACAGGTTGCTCGTCTCGAACGTGGTGTAGCTGAGCCCGAACCCGAAGGGGAACAACGGGTTGTACGCGTTTCCCTGCCCGGAGGCGGTGCTGGGCAACTGGTCGAAGAACTTCGGCTGGTCGCCGATCGGGGACGGGCAGTTGCCGCAGAAGTCGCCGCCGGGTGCGTCCGCTTCGGACGGCCAGCTCACCGGGAGCCGGCCGCTTGGGTTCACCCTGCCGAAGATCACGTCGGCGACCGCTGCGCCCGCCTCCGTGCTGCCCTGGTAGGCCATCAGCAGGCCGGCCGCGTCCCGGCCGGGGCCGAGGCCGAGCGGCCGACCGGCGATCACCACGACGATGACCGGCTTGCCGGTCGCCTGTAGCGCGGCGATGAGCGCCTTCTGGTCGGCGGGCAGCTGGGGCGCCGGGTTGTCGCCGAGCCCTTCGGCGTAGGCCTTCTCGCCGACCGCGACGACGATCGCGTCCGCGCCGGGGGCCGCGGCCACCGCGCTGGCCTGGTCGGGTGCGTGGACGACGTTCGGCGTGGCGGCCTGCAGTCCTTTAAGGACAGTGGTACCGGGCGGGATCTGGTCGGGCGGTCCCATGCAGCAGACGTGCCCGGCGCCGAAGACACCCTGCCAGCTCACGCTCCAGCCGCCGAGCTGGTTGGTCATGGAGTCCGCGCTTGGCCCGGTGACGACCAGCTTCGCGCCGGCCGGCAGCGGCAGCAGGTTGTTCTGGTTGCGCAGCAAGGTGATCGACTGCTGCGCGGCCCTGAGCGTGGCGTCCCTGCCGGCCTTGACGGCCGCGTCGGCCCTGCTCTCGTCGACGAACGGGTGCTCGAACAGGCCCAGCTCGAACTTCAGCCGCAGGATCCGGCGCACCGACTGGTTGATCCGCTCCTCGGACACCACGCCCTCGCGCACCTTCTGGGCCAGCCCGGCCTGCCAACCGGCGTAGTCGAACGGCGTCATCGACACGTCGATGCCGGCGTTGACCGCCTTGGCGATGGCGCCGGGGAAGTCGGGGGCGATGTGGTAGGCGCTGGCCAGTGCCCCGACGTCGCCGAAGTCGCTGATGACGACGCCCTTGAAGCCCATCCGCTCGCGCAGCAGCGTGGTGAGCAGGAAGTGCGACGCGGTCGCCGGCACGTTGTTGATCGAGCCGGAGTTGACCATGACAGTGGCGGCGTTGGCGTCGATGCCGCCCGCGTACGACGGCAGGAAGACGTCCTGCAGGTACCGGATCGGCAGCTGCTCCTCGACCCGGTCGTGCCCGTTGATCGACTGGGAGTACCCGGCGAAGTGCTTGACCGTCGCGGCGGCCCGCAGCCCGTCGCGGCCGGAGCCCTGCAGCCCGCTCACGTACGCCGCACCCAGCGCGGCGGCCAGCGCGGGTTGCTCGGCCCAGGTCTCGTAGGTGCGCCCCCACCGGTTGTCCCGGTGCAGGTCCTGCACCGGCGCGAAGTTCCAGGTCCACCCGGTGGCCGCGAGGGCGCGCGCGGTGACCTCACCACCGGCCCTGGCCGCCGCGGGATCCCACGTCGCGCCGATCCCGATGGAGTGCGGGAACAGCGGCGCCTCGAACGGGTGGCCGAAGCCGTGCACCGCGTCCACGCCGAAGATCACCGGGATGTGCAGCCGGGAGCGTTCGATGGCGTGCCGCTGGATCGTGTTGTACCACTCGGCCCAGCCCCGGCCGGTGTTGCTGACCGGGTTGTCGGTGCCGCCGGCCAGGATCGAGCCGGTGAAGTTCTTGATCAGGACGTTTTCCAGGCAGTTGGGCTGCAGGGGATCGTTGTTGCCGCCGGAGTTGTCGCAGTTGCCGTCCGGCGGGTTGACGTTGTCGCGCAGCGCGCCGGTGACGATCTGGTCCATCTGGCCGATCTTCTCCGCCAGCGTCATCCGGCGGAGCAGGTCCTCCACCCTTGCGGGGATCGGGGCGCGGGGGTTCAGGTAGAGCGCGGGGCCGGCCTGGGGGTCGGCGGCCGCGCCGCCGGACATGGTCGCCGCCACCAGGGCGGACAGTAGTAACACCACACCGGACATTCGCTGGGTGGTGGCCAACGTGCGTCGTCTCATCACATGATCCGTTTCGTGTCGTCGGCGAGGCAATTTGTGGCGGCCAACAACATATTCCTGACTCGGCCCCCAAGGAAGCCCCGGTTCGGCCGTATCTGACGCGAGGGCGCGCCACCGGGCTGATCCCCGGCCGCCGCGCCGGCAAGCCCGATCGGCACAGCCGCGCGTCCCCTGGGGACGCTCGTTCTCGACAACCGCCGCCGGCTCGAACGTGTTGTCGAAATTGTGTCATCTCCGCTAGTCGGGCGGTGGCATGCTGGAGTTGTGGTCACCCACGAGGATCCAGTGGTTGCGGTGGGTGAGACGGTCCGGAACCGGCTCGCCGGCTCGGTTCCGGGTGCGGTGGTGGCGGGTTGGCGGGTCGGGCAGTGGCCGTGGCTGGTCCCGGTTGCCGCGTTCGCGGCCACGGCCGCCTGGGTGCTGGGGGCGCTGTCCGGCCAGGCGGCGGGCGCGGTCCGGATCGCGTTCATCGCGATCGGGGCGGTGCTGACCAGCGTCGCGGTCGGACTGCCGTTGTGGCAGCAGCGTCGCGCGAACCAGGCTCGGGCCGATGCGGTTGCCGCGGCACAGGCCGCACGGGCGGCCATGCGGATCACCCTGGAAGACGCGCTGGACCCGTTCGTCCACGTGGTGGGCGCGTTGACCACGGCAAAGGGGGCGGACAAGGCCCGGCTGCGCGGGGCGGCCGTTCAGCTGACGGTGGCCACGATCGCCGGGCTGGCCGGGGCGGAGCGGGTGCGGGTCTGCTTCTTCGAGCTCGAATCCGGCCGGCCGCGGCGGCTTCGGCCGGAGCGGTTCGCCGGCCGGGCCGGCGCCCCCACCGTGACGCTCACCGAGGGCGAGCCCGCCGGTGACGCGGCCCTGCGCATGATCAGCCGGCGCGCCTGGACGTTCATCGACGACACGCGCCGCGAGCCGCTGCCGTTCTCCTGGGACGGCAGCCCGGAGTACCGCACGGTGCTGCTCGGTCCGGTGGCCACACCGGAGGAAGTTGTCGGCATGCTCACCGTCGACGCGCTGCACCCGGGTGAGCTGGCGACGGTGGATCCGACCCTGGTGCGGTTGCTGGCCGACCTGCTCGCCGCCGCCCTGCGGATGTAGCAGCTACGGCCGCGCGGCGGTTGACCGAGCCGCACGACACCGGTACGACAGAGAACAGCCGCACTTCGAACCGGTGAGGTGGTGGCATGGCCGATCTGGACGTCCCGGACAGCGACGAGCGGGTCGCGGCCATCCTCGCCGACCCCCGAACCTACTTCGCCGAAGCCAGACGCCGAGCATGGGAATCAGCCGGCGCCGAGGTCGCCGCCGACCTGGCGGCCAGGGCCGAGCACCGCCGCAACCACGCCCGACCCCGCCCGACCCACCCACCGACCTGGCTGCCGGCCAACACCCGCCCGCAGACCCAGACCGACTGAGTCGGGCCGATCAGACAACCCCCACCGAATCAACCCTGACCGCCGCCGCCCGCGGTGGCCGCATGATCACCGGGCGGACGACGGCACGACGCCGGCGCGGAACATGCTTCCGCGGACGCGAGACACGCCGGGACTTGTGGGGCTGCGTGCTGAGGGATGTTGCGAAACGGACACTGGCGAATACACTACGTGCTGGGAGCGCTCCCAGAATCGTGGTTCCCATTTTCCCAGTTCAGGGGGTTGGTCAGGTGACTCGCACAGGTTCAGGTCGGCGGCGGTGGGTGGCCTTCGCTGCCGCGGCGGTGGCGGCGGCGGCCGTGGTGGTGGCGCTTCCGTCCGCTGCGGTGGCGGTTCCGGAGCGGGACTGGTTGCACGTCCAGGGCAACCGGATCGTCGACGAGGAAGGCAACCGCGTGTTGCTGTCCGGGGCGAACTGGTTCGGCTTCAACGCCTCGGAGCGGGTGTTCCACGGCCTGTGGTCGGCCAACATCACCGAGTTGACCCAGGCGATGGCCAACCGCGGCATCAACATCGTCCGGGTGCCGATCTCCACCCAGCTGCTGCTTGAGTGGCGCAACGGCCAGACGGTGGCGCGGCCAAACGTCAACACGTTCGCCAACCCGGAGCTGGCGAACATGAACAACCTGCAGATCTGGGACTTCTGGCTCGCGCTGTGCGAGCGGTTCGGGATCAAGGTGATGCTCGACGTGCACAGCGCCGAGGCGGACAACTCCGGCCACATCTACCCGATGTGGTTCAAGGGCTCCATCACGTCCGAGCAGTTCTACCAGGCCTGGGAATGGGTCACGACCCGCTACCGCGACAACGACACGATCGTCGCGATGGACATCAAGAACGAGCCGCACGGCACGCCGAACCAGCCGCCGCGGGCCAAGTGGGACTCCACCACCGACACCGACAACTTCAAGCACGCCTGCGAGACCGCGGGCCGGCGCATCCTGGCGATCAACCCGAACCTGCTGATCCTGTGCGAGGGCATCGAGGTCTACCCGCGGCCGGGCGAGACCTGGAGCTCCCCCAACACCGACCCGGACCTGACGCCGAACTACTTCTACAACTGGTGGGGCGGCAACCTGCGCGGCGTCCGCGACCACCCGGTCAACCTCGGCGCCAACCAGGACCAGCTGGTCTACTCCCCGCACGACTACGGACCGCTGGTGTTCAACCAGCCCTGGTTCCAGGTGCCGTTCACCAGGGCCACCCTGACCACCGACGTGTGGCGGCCGAACTGGCTCTACATCCACGAGGAGAACATCGCGCCGCTGCTGATCGGCGAGTGGGGCGGGCGGCTCGGGCAGGACGAGCGGCAGGACCGGTGGATGACCGCGCTGCGCGACCTGATCGTCGACGAGGGCCTGCACCAGACGTTCTGGGTGCTCAACCCCAACTCCGGCGACACCGGCGGCCTGCTGCTCGACGACTGGCGCACCTGGGACGAGACCAAGTACAACCTGCTCAAGCCGGCGCTGTGGCAGTTCAACAACAAGTTCGTCGGTCTCGACCACCAGGTCCGCCTCGGCGGCGCGGGCAGCACCACCGGCATCAGCCTTGCCGAGCGCTACAGCGGCGGCCCGATCGACACCGCGGCCCCCACCGTCCCCACCGGACTGACCGCGACCGGGACGACCTCGTCGTCGGTATCGCTGTCCTGGACCGCGTCCACCGACAACGTCGGCGTGACCGGTTACCAGATCTTCCGCAACGGCGCCATCGTGAACACCGCGCCGGGCACGACCTACACCGACACCGGCCTGTCGCCAAGCACCACCTACACCTACACCGTCCGGGCGAGGGACGCGGCGGGCAACATCTCCGCGGCGTCCGCGCCGGCGACCGCCACGACCCAGCAGGGCACCGGCGGCGGCTCGGGCTGCACGGCCACCTACCGCACGGTGAACAGCTGGGACGGCGGCTTCCAGGGTGAGGTCAGGGTGACCAACACGGGCACGAGCACCACCCGGGGCTGGGCCGTCGGGCTGACCGTGGCGACCGGCCGCACGATCGCCACCGTGTGGGAAGGGGTGCTGACCGGCACGACGGTCACCAACGCCGGGCACAACGGCGCCCTCGCTCCGACCGCAAGCGCGACGTTCGGCCTGGTGGCCAACGGCCAGGCCGCGGACGGCATCACCGTGGCCAGCTGCACCACGAGCTGAGGTCCACACCTCCGAAAGCAATCGGATGCCTTCCGGAACCTTTCGGAAGCGGCTGGGCGGTTCTGGTCGGGCGACTGGCTTCAGGCGTGTGCCGGTCGCCCCTGACCTCGCGACCGCTCACGCCGTAACTCGCAGATAAGCGACCTCGCCGGGTGAATACGGAACGTGATTGACGCTTGACCCTTCGTACTGCATCGTTCTAGAGTCGTTTCAACAGTTTTCTGAAATGTTTCACGCCAGTCCGCGAGGCGAGGTCAGGAGGAGCCATGTCGTTCGCTGCCAGCCGGAGGGCGGTCCTGGCCGCCGCGCTCGCGGCCGCCGTCGTCGGCGCCGGCGCCACGGCGCTCACCACGGTCGATCCGGCGCCGGCCCTGGCCAGTGCCGGCCTCGCGGCCGCGCCCGTGGAGGACGACGGCGCCGACTGCCCGGTGTCGGTGCCCGGCTCGTCGCCGGCCAACTCCCGGCTTCCCGACCCCTTCCGGAAACTGAACGGCACGCGCATCGCCGCGAAGTCGGAGTGGCGGTGCCGGCGGGCCGAGATCAGGGAGTTGGCGGAGCGGTTCGTCTACGGCGACAAGCCCGCCAAGCCGGCAAGCGTCACGGGAACGGTCTCGAGCACGAGCATCACCGTGAACGTCACGCACAACGGCCGCACCGCCAGCTTCTCGGCGGGCGTGCAGCTGCCGAGCGGTTCCGGACCGTTCCCGGCCGTCGTCGTGGTGGGCGGGTTCGGGGCGGACACGGCCACCATCCGAGCCAGCGGTGCCGCCATCATCAACTACGACCCGCTCGCGGTCGGCCGCGAGGGCACGCCCCGGAACAACAAGCAGGGCGCGTTCTACACCATCTACGGCTCCTCGAGCAGCACCGGGCTGCTGGCCGCCTGGGCCTGGGGCGTGAGCCGGATCATCGACGTCATCGAGCAGTCGGGCGGCAACGTTGTCAGGGCGGACGCGCTTGGCGTCACGGGATGCTCCCGGTACGGCAAGGGCGCCTTCGCCATCGGCGTGTTCGACCAGCGCATCGCGCTGACCATGCCGATCGAGTCGGGCAGCGCCGGCGCTCCGATCTTCCGCGGAATTCCCGGCGAAAGCGGCGCCCAGCCGCTGAGCAGCGCATACGGCGAGCAGCCATGGTTGGGTGACGCGTTCGGCTCGTTCACCGGCAACCCGACCACGCTGCCGGTGGACACCCACGAAATGGTGGGCATGGTCGCGCCGCGCGGGCTGCTCATCATGGAGAACCCGCACATCGACTGGCTGGCCGCCAGGTCCGGCAGCGTCGCGGCCCTCGGCGGAGCCGAGGTCTACCGGGCGCTCGGCGCGCTGGACAACATCACCTACTGGTCCGACGTCCAGGACGGCACGCACTGCGCCGCGCGCCCCGAATGGCGGACCCCGTTGCAGCAGAACATCCAGAAGTTCCTGCTCAAGACCGGCACCGCCGCCGGCACGTTCCGGATCTCGAGCCGCAAGGCCGGCAACCTGGCCGAGTGGCGGGACTGGACGACGCCGACCCTGTCCGACGGCCCGCCCACCTCGACCACCACGACAACCACCACCACGCCGACCTCGACCACGACCACGACGACGACCGGTAACCCGCCGCCGGGTGGCTGCACCGTCCGCGACGACCTCAACGCCTGGAACACCGGCCTGACATCCACCTTCACCAACACCAGCACCACCCCCATCAACGGCTGGACACTGACCTTCACCCTGCCCACCGGCCAAACCATCACCTCCGGCTGGAACGCCACCTACACCCCCACCACAGGCCACATCACCGCCCGCAACGCCAGCTTCAACGCAATGATCAACCCCAACGGCGGCACCGTCAGCGGCTTCGGCTTCCAAGCCACCCACACCGGCAACACCGCCAAACCCACCTCCTTCACCCTCAACGGAACCCCCTGCAC
>NZ_DASZCQ010000282.1:0-5559 GCF_035942955.1 Actinophytocola sp.
GTTCCGGCCCGACCACGCGACCGCGCCGCCTCGCGCGCGGCCGGGCCCGGTCCCCAGGTGCCGTTGCCGAACCATGGTGATGATCCGGCGACCCTGGTGCTCTCGCCGGTCGGGGTGGTCGTGGCCGGACCGGCTAAGCCGACGGGTTGGGCGGTCGACGCGTGCGTCGCGCCCGGCGGGTTGGCGGCGTGCCGACCGGATGGTTGGCCGGGCGCGGTGTCCGGCAAGCCGGCGTCGGGCGCCGGCGATCGGGTGCCGGGCTCGGCGGCGCCCCGGTCGGGCTCGGGGGCCGCGGTGACGATGTCGGTCACGCCCTGCCCCGCCGGCCCGCCCGCGCCCTGGTTCGGGGCGACGGTCACGGTCACGTCCTGGGGTGGGACGAACGCCCCGACGCTCTCGACGGCCGCGCCGGCGTTGGACGAGTAGAACTCCATCAGCTCGACCGCCTGCCGCTTTGCCTCCTGGGCAAGGCGATCGCGCTCGTCCTGGTCGGTCTGGCCGGCGAACAGGTGCCCGAACGTCGGGGGGAACCCCTCGACGGCCGGCTTGACCGGCTCGGGCATCGCGTTGGACGTGTACGCGAACGACTCGCGCACCTGGCGCACGCTGCCACTGCTGGCCTCACCGGCAGCGGTGGCATCCTCCGTCCACTGGACCAGCGGCGACACACCGGACCGCATCGACTCCCCCGCCAGGCCCTCCCAGGTCGCGCCGGTCTCGCGCAGCAGCCGCTCGATGTTCTGCCGCGACTCGGCCATCAGCGTCACGAACTCCATCCACGCCAGGTCCGCGGTCGCCATCGCCCCCGCGCCGGCCGCTTCCGTCCGCACCATGTCGTACAACTTCTGGTGCGAGTAGAAGGCCCAGTTCGCGTTTGACATATCCATCCCACCTCGCGCCGCTCACGACGCCGCCAACGTGCTCACTGCCGACTCAGCCCACTGATGCGCGTACTCACATTTCTCCGGAACCTCCGACAACTTGTCGTCGTACAGGTTGATGCCCGCGAGCAGGTACTGGCCCGCCGCGACGTCGACGCCGACATCGCAGCGGTTGTCGTCCCCGGGCAGGACCACGGTGATGGCCGGAAAGCCCGCCACCGGCTCGGCTTCCGTCACCTCGGCGCTGCGCTTGACATCCCGCCAGAACTCAATGCCCGCGTTGGTCACCAGGATGAGTCCGAACGCCCCCATGTCGTTGAGGTACAGGCACTCCGGTGACCCGAGGGTCTTGTCTCGGCGCAACTCGCCGGGCTTGTCGATGTAGAACGTCGGCCAGTCTGATCGCGGAATCAGCGTGCACGGATCCTTGCCGGCCAGGCTCAGCTCACGCGGCCGGGTCGGCGCAGGCGACCCGTCCGAGCCGCCATCCGCCGAGCGGGAACCCGTGTCGCCGGGCACCGGGTTCCCGGCCGAGGATTCGGTGCAGCCACTCGTTGCCAGCACGGCAATCACACAGAGAACGGTTGTCGCGAACGCCGTGCGGCTCATCGGGGGCCCGGGGTGAACTTCGTCGTGTTTCCGTCCTCCGTCAGCCCGTAGTCCCTGGCGATCTCACCCAGCGCTTCCGCCACCATCCTGAGCTGGAGCAGGTAGCCATTGGCGGCCTCGATCGCCGCCGTACCGTTGCGGCCGAGGGCCGCCGCCGTTCCCTCGCTGCAGGGATCCGCGCCGGGTGGCGACACCACACGCAGGTAGCCGCCGTTGTCATAGATCCACTTGTTGACCCGGTCGCACTCGTCCTCGAAGCCGCGTTTGAGGATGAGGAGCTTGTCGGGGTCGACGATGAGGCGGGCCGGGGGTAGGGCTGAGCCGATTTCGCCGGTGGCGGCGCCGTCCTGGAGGAAGGGCATCCCTGCTCCTCGTCGCGTTGCGAACTCGTCACTTCGCAACGAGTAGTCTTACAAAGAGGTGCGCGGACATTGCCCGGTGTCAATGAACTGTCCAGAAATGTTCCATCGAATGGGCGATTTGGACGAGCTTATGACGCAGGATGAGCAGGCGTTTCCGGGCGTAGACGATGTGGATCTCGTTCTTGTCGGGGAGGGCAACGGACAGCTCCATGGGGCGGCGGTAGGGCGGTCGGTCGGTCCAGGACGGCTCGTGGGGAACGGTGAATGGGCGGAGACACAACAGGCGGTCGCCGTGGACGGAATGCCAGGCCGGGACGGCGCACGCCTCGCGAGAATTGATCGTCGTGCGGAGCATATCAATTGCCGGGCGGGCAAGCAGCACCACGAACGTGTCGATTGTCGCGGGGTAGACCGCGACACCTTGCCGATCCTCGAGCAGATCGAAGATCGTGGTGGCCCGATTGCCGTCCGGTTTCACGCCCTGGGCGGCCCAGCGGCGGGCAAACCCGGGTGGCGTGGGCGACCAAGCCGATCTGATCATTGTCGATCCCGTGTGGACAGTTGGACCGGTAGGAGGGCGCGGCGAACCTGGGCCAGCAGGGCACAACTGGTCGAGTCGCAGACCGGGCAGCGGCCGGCGGAGTCGAGCTCGTGCAGGTTCAGGCACGTGCAGATGGCCGACACGAGGCGGCACGTCTCCGCGCGCATCATGCGGACGACCGCCGGTCCGCCGCCCTCTTGCGCGATGACGATCGGCGCCGCCAGATGTCGACGCGCGAGTTGGTTGGTCATCTCCGCCTCGGTCGGCCGACCCGACATTAGCTCCCCGATCCACTGTTGCTGGCTTTTCTATCGTCGACTATGTCTGTTCGGTGTGGACTCTGGCAACGCGCCCGATTGGCTGACCTTTAGGACGATCATGACTGCGGCGGGCTACAGTTCTGGCAACAATGACAGGAGACTCCGAGAGGACCGCCATGGGACGGAAGGTGAAACTGATGGGCGGTGTCGGCGAGCGCAGCCTGGGCATGGAGCTGCGCTATCGCCGCACAAAAGCCGGGATCAGCATGGAAAAGGTCGGTGAGGCCCTCGGCTGGTCGGCGAACACCATCAGCCGGCTGGAACGCGGTCAGCGCCAGGAGACCACCCCCGAAGAAGTGTCGGCACTCCTGGCGGTCATAGGTGTCACCGGTGACGATCGCGAGCGATTGCTCAAGATGGCAAAAGGCGACACGACCCACGGGTGGTGGGAGCCGAACGCCGCCCACTTGACCGATCAGGCCAGGACCTACCTCCGCTTCGAGTTCAAGGCCACAAGAATCATCGACGTTGAACCGCTGCTGGTGCCGGGACTACTGCAGACCCCGGACTACTGCCGCGCGCTGATGAACGCGTTCGGGGTCGAGGAGCACCAGGTCGAGGGCCGGATCGCCCGGCGGCTTGGCCGGCAAGGTCTGCTCACCCGTGCCGTGGCGCCCGATGTGATCTTCATCGTCACCGAATTGATGCTGCGCCAACCATTCGGCGGTCATGAAGTGATGGTCCGTCAGGTGCGGCATATGGCCGAGGTCGGCGAGCGTCCGAACGTCTCCATCCGGGTCCTACCGGCAAGCGTGGTAGAACATCCTGGCCTACTCGGCGGATTCGTGGTGCTTGAGTTCGCCGATGAAGCGCCCGTCGTGTTCATCGAGGGCCGCATGTCCGGGATGTTTCCCGGGAACCAAGAGGAGGTCAATGACTATGGGCGGACTGCAGAGAGACTGACTAGCCTGGCATTGGGTGAGCAGGAGTCGCTCGAACTGTTGCACTCCATCGCCGAGGACCATGAGAGGGCGAGGTACCGCGTATGACAAAGCCCGAGTGGCGCAGGAGCAGCTTCAGCGGACCCGACGCCAACTGCGTGGAGATCGCCTATGCAGCCGAGGTGGCGGCGATCCGCGACTCCAAGAACGCCGACGGGCCTTACCTGGTGGTGCCCACCGCCGCGTACCACCGCTTCATCGCCGTGGCCATGGGGGTCCGCGCCAGCCGCCCGTGAGGGGAAGGTGCCGGCATTGCCGAGCACGAATGGCGGGTACGACGGTGCGCCTGGGACGGGTGAGTTGATCAGCGACCAGCGGATGCCGTCGGTGGTGTGACAGGCGACGCCGACGGTGGTGGTGCGGTCACCGTTCCAGTCGCCGGTAACCGGTTGGCACGAGGCGAAATCACCGAACGCGAACTGCGGATACGAGGCGCCGCCGCCGGTGGGGGAGTCGGTCAGGCTCCACCGTATGCCGTCGCCGTCGCGGCAGGCCACGCCGACACCGGCGCGGCCGTCACCGTCCCAATCCCCGGTCACCGGCCAGCAGGAGTCCGGGTCACCGAGCTCGAACGGCGGGTAGGACGGGTTGCCGGCGGTCAGGGAGTCGGTCAGGCTCCACCGCATTCCGTTGCTCTCGCGGCAGGCCACGCCGACACCGGTACGGCCGTCACCGTCCCAATCCCCGGTCACCGGCCAGCACGAGTCGGTGCTACCGAACCGGAACGGTGGATAGGACGGGCCGCCACCGGCCAACGAGTTGATCAAGCTCCACCGGATTCATCGCGCGTCCAAGCTGTCGCGGCACGCGACGCCCATGGTGGTGATCCCGTTGCCGTCCCAGTCCCCGGTGACCGGCACGCACACGTCGGAGTTGCCGAACCCGCCCAACGGCCGCGGTTGGCCATCGACCAGCCGGTCCATTCCCGTCCAGGGCAGGCCATGATCGGCGCCGACCTTGCACGCCACGGCCACGGTCACCGAGCCCGGATCGGCGGGTTGGTCCCCGGAGTCGGGCTCGTCCCGGTCTCCAGTCACCGGCCAGCACCGCGCGGCCGTGCCCTCGGTCGCCGGCGCCGGCCCTTGGGGTGTCGCGTCCGGGCCGGGCGACGAGTCGCTCTGCAGCCGGAAAACGGTGATGCCGGCAACGGCGGCGGCGGCCACCCCGATCGCCAGGCCGGCCACGGTCGTGCGCCGGACACGACCATCCGGCCGGTGTTCCTGAGCCACCGGCTCGGGCGCACCGGCCGCGTCGCTGCCGGCCAGCCGGTCGTTCATCGCCCGTTCCCAGGCCGCGGCCCATTCCGCCGCCTCGGCATTGGTGACGCCCACCGCCGACAGGAGCGCGCCGAACTGGTCGCGCGGAATGACCGAGGCGCCGGACAGGTAGTTGGCCAAGGTGGTCCGCGGAATGCCGGAGGCGGCGGAGATGTCCCGCAACGACAACCGCACTTTGCCGCGGCCACGGGCCGCCCGCACGCGCAGGCGCTCCAGCTCGACGCGCATATCCGCGAAAGTGCCGATCAGTTCGGGATGTGGGCCGCTCCCACCGGCCTCGGTCACGGCGCTCACTGTGCCACAGCGCCGTCCGCGGGTGTCCGCACTCGGCCAGATCTGTCCCGTACCAGCCGTTGTCCGGTCGGGGCCCAGCATTCTGCCCGAGCACCCGACGACGGAGGTGCAGTGCCGGGGCGATCTGAGCGCCTGCGGAACGATCGCCGCGAACGCCAAGGACGGTGTCAGCTCACTGAGCACCTCGAGCAAGCCGACCACTTTCGGCCACGTGTACCGGACGTGCGGCTCGTTCAGGAAGACCGGTGTGTCGATACTGAATGTCTGTTCCCCGTGGGTCACGGCGTAACCCGGAGTCCACGATCGAAGGTTCGGCGCGGAAGTGCCCGTCAAT
>NZ_DASZCQ010000283.1:0-9962 GCF_035942955.1 Actinophytocola sp.
GGCATCAAGCAGCCGATCTCCAGCATCCTCGACGCCGCGGAGGAGCACCGCGCCGACGTGATCGGCATGTCCGGCCTGCTGGTCAAGTCCACGGTGATCATGAAGGAGAACCTCGAGGAGATGAACTCCCGCGGGGTCTCCACGCGCTGGCCCGTCCTGCTCGGCGGCGCCGCGCTCACCCGCGCCTACGTCGAGAACGACCTGACCGAGCTGTACCTCGGCGACGTCCGCTACGCCCGCGACGCCTTCGAGGGACTTCGGCTCATGGACGCGATCATGGCCGCCAAGCGCGGGGAGTCGCCGCTGGTCGACGCGGAGCTGCAGGCCAAGGCCGAGGAGCGCCGGGCCCGCCGGCAGCGCTCGCTGCGCATCGCCGAGGCGCGCAAGGCGGCGGCCGAGCCCGAGGACGCCCCGGTGCCGGCCCGCTCGGACGTCGCCACCGACGTGCCGGTCCCGACCCCGCCGTTCTGGGGCACCCACGTCGCCAAGGGCGTCGCGCTCGCCGACTACTCCGCCCTGCTCGACGAGCGCGCCACGTTCATGGGTCAGTGGGGTCTGCGCGGCGCCCGCGGCGGCCGGGGCCCGTCGTACGAGGAGCTGGTGGAGACCGAGGGCCGGCCCCGGCTGCGCTACTGGCTGGACCGGCTGGCCACCGACGGGATCGTCCAGCACGCCGCCGTGGTGTACGGCTACTTCCCCTGTGTGTCCGAAGGGGACGATCTGGTGGTGCTCTCCGCGCCGGATCTCGATGCGCCCGAGCGGATCCGGTTCACCTTCCCCCGCCAGCGCAAGGAACGGCGGCTGTGCCTGGCCGACTTCTTCCGTCCCCGCGAGTCCGGCGAGGTCGACGTCGTCGCCTTCACCCTGGTCACGATGGGCCAGCCGATCGCCGACTACGCCCAGGAGCTGTTCAACGCCAACGCCTACCGCGACTACCTCGAGGTCCACGGTCTCGGCGTGCAGCTCACCGAGGCGCTGGCCGAGTACTGGCACCTGCGCATCCGCACCGAGCTCACGTTCGCCTCCGGCGCGTCGGTCGCCGCCGAGGACCCCGCCGATGTCGAGGAGTTCTTCAAGCTCGGCTACCGCGGCGCCCGCTTCTCGCTCGGCTACGGCGCCTGCCCCGACCTCGAGGACCGCACCAAGATCGTCGACCTGCTCCGCCCCGAACGCATCGGCGTCAAGCTCTCCGAGGAGTTCCAGCTCCACCCCGAGCAGTCCACCGACGCGATCGTCCTGCACCACCCGGAAGCCAAGTACTTCAACACATGAGCCTCCCCGCCGCCGTCCTGTGGGACCTCGACGGGACCCTCATCGACTCCGAGAAGCTCTGGGACATCCCGCTCTACGAGCTGGCCGAACGCCTCGGCGGCCGGCTCTCGCAGCCCACCCGGGCCGCCATGGTCGGCACCAACGTCCCCACCACCCTCGACCTGCTGTTCGCCGACGTCGGCATCATCCCCGACGCCGACCAGCGCGCCGAAGCCGCCCGCTGGCTCGACAAGCGCATGGCCGAGCTCTACGCCGCCGACGTCCCCTGGCAACCCGGCGCCCGCGAGGCCCTGGCCACCATCCGCGCCACCGGCCTGCCCACCGCCCTCGTCACCTCCACCGAACGCCCCCTCACCGAGCTCGCCCTCGACACCATCGGCCGCGACCACTTCGACGTCACCGTCTGCGGCGACGAGGTCGACGGCCGCAACAAACCTCTCCCAGACCCCTACCTCAAGGCCGCCCGCCTGCTGGACGTCGCCCCCACCCACTGCCTCGCCATCGAAGACTCCCCCTCCGGCACCACCTCAGCGGTCGCCGCCGGCTGCACCGTCCTCGTCATCCCCAGCGAAGTCGAAGTCCCCCCAGGCCCCCGCAGAATCTTTCGAGACTCGTTGGTCGGCCTCACCCCCACCGACCTCGAAGCCGCCTTCAACGAACTGTCACAACCTCCGCCCTGACCCCAGGAAGCTCGCCGAAGGCTGCAGCTTGATCCGTGGTGAGCAACGTTCTCCCGGTCACGGCGGCGGTCGCCGCAATGATCAGATCGTGCGCGCCTCGCGGTCGACCGATCTTGCGGACATGGTTGCTCAACAAGGCGTGCATCCTTGCCACCTCAAGGGTGTAGTCCTCAATGAGGAATGCAGTGAAATAGCCCTCCATCAAGAGGGCCTGCTCATCTTGCCCAGCCGAGGCCCACCCCTCGACACCGACTAGCAGTTCCATCGCGGTCACGGCAGCGATCGCGGGGTCATCGTGTCCGATGACCGATTCGAGGTCCAGCTTGCACTTCTCCGATGCGATCAAGATGCCGGTGTCGAGGATTACGTGTCGCGCCACAGGTGCTCTCGCACACCACCCGCCGACTCGCGCAATTCGCGGACGACTTTCTCCAAGTGATCGCCGAACTCGGGATCGGGCGGATGCTTCCGCCTCAGCTCCGCCAGGCGCTCCGCGACCGTGGTGCGGTCGGGAACGAGACGCGCCATGGGCGCACCATCGTCGGTGGTGATCAGCACGGTCTCGCCGTTCGCGACTTGGCGAAGCATCGAGGCGGTCTCTCGTGTCGCCTGGGTCTCGGTCATCGATCTCATGTGGTCAGGCTATGTGAGTGGGGGGCCCGCGCCCATCACACGATGGGGTGGGATGGGAGGATCTGGGGTTGTGAAGACGTTCGACGAGTTGTTCGCCGAGCTGAGTGAGCGGGCGCGGGTTCGGCCGGCGGGGTCGGGGACGGTGGCCGCGCTGGATGCGGGTGTGCACGCGCAGGGCAAGAAGGTGCTCGAGGAGGCTGGCGAGGTGTGGATCGCGGCCGAGCACGAGTCGGACGAGCGGCTGGCCGAGGAGGTTTCCCAGTTGCTCTACCGGGTGCAGGTGTTGATGCTCGGGCGCGGGCTCACGCTCGAGGATGTCTACCGTCACCTCTAAAGGGGAGTGTCCACAATGCTGCGTGTCGCCGTGCCGAACAAGGGCGCGCTGGCCGGTCCCGCCTCCGAGATGCTGTCCGAGGCCGGGTACCGTCAGCGGCACGAGCCGCGCGACCTGACCGTGCTCGACCCGACCAACAATGTCGAGTTCTTCTTCCTCCGCCCCAAGGACATCGCCATTTACGTCGGTTCCGGCGACGTCGACCTGGGCATCACCGGCCGAGACCTCGCCCTCGACTCCGGCGCCCCCGTCGACGAACGGCTGGCGCTGGGCTTCGGCGCCTCCACCTTCCGCTATGCCGCCCCCGACGGTCTCAAGTGGACGGTCGCCGACCTCAACGGCAAACGCCTCGCCACTGCCTACCCCCGCCTGGTCACCGACGATCTGGCCAAGCACGGCGTCACCGCCGAGGTCATCCGCCTCGACGGCGCCGTCGAGATCTCGGTCCAACTCGGCGTCGCCGACGCGATCGCCGACGTCGTCGGCTCCGGCCGCACCCTCCGCCAACACAATCTCAGCGCATTCGGCGACCCCATCTGCATCTCCGAAGCCGTTCTGTTGCAACGCAAGGGTTCCGGCAACTCCCCGGCATGCGACCAGATGGCTGCCCGACTCCAGGGCGTAGTCTTCGCCCAGCAGTACATGATGCTCGACTACGACTGCCCCAAATCCCTCCTCGACCAGGCCATCACCCTCACCCCCGGCCTCGAGTCCCCCACCGTCGCCCCCCTCGCCTCCCCCGACTGGGTCGCCGTCCGCGCCATGGTTCCCCGCCCCGACGCCAACCTCATCATGGACCAACTCTCCGCCCTCGGCGCCAAAGCCGTCCTCGCCTCCGACATCCGCTCCTGCCGCCTCTGAGGCAAAAGCAATGTGACATTGCTTCCCACCCAACACCCCCACCCGGCAACCCCAACCCGGTACCGACTCGCCCCGCCCGCAACTCCCCGCCAATCGCACCCGGCAACCCAACCCAGCCCCATTGCCAACCCCAGCCGCCCAGCACCCCCACCCCGAACCCACCCACCTACCGCGGCCGCACCATCAACGCCTGCGTCCCCACCCCCACCGGCCCAACCCGGTCATGCAACACCGACTGCGCCGTGCCCACCCCATGCGGCCCGATCACCGTCTCGGCGTCGAGACCGATCCACTCACCCTCCGGCTCCCGGTACACGTGCACCGTCAACTCCGGATTGATGAACCACCACGACCGCGGATCCAGCCGGCTCGACACTCCACTGCCGGAGTCGGCAACCGTTAGCAACCGCTGCAGCCCGGTGGGGCTCTCCCCGGCCACCAGATCGACCTGCTGCCGCACCCACACCGTGGCCGGGCCGGGCGCGCCGAAGCTGCCGTGCAGCGCCCGCCATTCCATCGCGTCGAGGTAGCCCGGTCCCCACCCCTCGGGCCGGGCGACCGCCGTGGCCCGCTCGGGCGGGTCGAGCGCCGCACCGGCGCCGGCCGCCACGTCCGTGCTGTCCGAGCGCACGATCCGCCAGGCCCGGCCGCGCACGACGGCCCGGCCGCCGGCGCGGATCTCGCCGGACAGCAGCTCCACCGACCGGCCCGGCCGCTCCACCCCGGCCGAAACCTCCAGTTCGGCCACCGGCACCGGGCCCAGGATCTCCACCGTGAGCCGGGCGATCGCCGACGGGGTGCCCGCCGGGATCTCCTCGAGCGAACGCATCAGCAGCGCGCTCGGCGGGCCGAGGTGCTGGCTGTCCGACGTCCACGGCCCGGCCGTGTGCTCGGTGGACCGGAACCGCCCTTGTCCCAACGGTTCGTAGAAGGCGCCACCCATTCAGTCTGCCCGGTCCACAACGGACTCCTCGCCGGGGTCGGGCTCCGGCCAGCCGGGGTAGTCCGGCGGGGTGTTGCCGAAAGCGGGGCAGCGCTCCTGGTGTGAGCACCACTCGCACAGCTTGCCGGGGTTGGCCCGGAAGTCGCCGGTCCTGCCGGCCTTGAGGATGGCCTGCCAGATGGCCTCCAGCGTGCGCTCGAACCGGGCCAGCTCCGCCTCGTCCGGCGTGTAGGTGAGCGACTGCCGGTCGGCAAGGTACATCAGCCGCAGCTGGCGCGGCACGATCCCGCGCAGCCGCCACAGGGCCACGGCGTAGAACTTCATCTGGAACAACGCCTTGGCCTCGTTGAACTCCCGCGGGGCCACGCCGCTCTTGTAGTCGACCACCCGCAGCTCGCCGGTGGGCGCGACGTCGAGCCGGTCGATGTAGCCGCGCAGCAGCACGCCGGAGCCCAGCTCGGTCTCGACCAGCAGCTCGCGCGCCTCGGGCGCGACCAGGCGCGGGTCCTCCAGCCGGAAGTACCCGTCGATCAGCTCGCCGGCCGAGGCCAGCCACTCGGCCACCTCCTGGCCGTTGGCGTCGGCGAACAGCTCGGCCAGCTCCGGCCGCTCCTCGCGCACCCGCTGCCAGGCGGGCGCCACCAGAGCGTGGGCCACGTCGGGCAGCCGCCGCTCGGCCGGCAGCCCGAACAGCTCCTCGAGCACGGCGTGCACCACGATCCCGCGGACCTGCGCGGGCGACGGGGTCTCGGGCAGCCGGTCGATCGCGCGGAAGCGGTACAGCAGCGGGCAGTGCTTGAAATCGCTGGCCCGCGACGGGGACAGCGCCGGCCGCCGCGGCTCGGGGACCTCCTGCGATCCGGTCGACTCCGACACGAGCGGCAGGGCGGTGTCCGTCATGCCAGGAACCCTAGGCCAGACCACCGACATCCCCGCCCAACCTGGCCCCGCGAGTCGGCCGCCGGTGGCTGGACTGAGGAGCAGCGCAGGTCGCCCAGCGACCGAGCAGCGACGAGGGAAGACACCGGGCCGAGGCCGCGAGCCGCCCGAGCGAGGGACGAGCGAGGGCAATTCAACACAGTTTCACCGGGGTGGGCCTACGCTGCCTCGGGTGACGACGAGCTGGGCCGGGTCGGCCGGGCGGGACGGCGGCCTGCTGCTGTTCCGGTTCGGCGGCGTGCCCGTGCTGCTGTCGCCGTCGTGGTGGCTGGGGTCGCTGGCGATCGTGGTGCTCTGGGCGCCGCTGGTGCGGCGGTTCCTGCCGGACGCCGGACCGCCGGCGTCGCTCATGCTGGCGGCGGCGTTCGCGGTGCTGCTCGGCGCCTCGGTGCTCGCCCACGAGCTGGGGCACTGCGTGGCGGCGCTGCGGTTGGGGCTTCCGGTTCGCCGGGTGCGGCTGTTCCTGCTCGGCGGGCTGTCCGAGATTGCCAGGACGCCGCGCCGGCCGGGGCAGGAGAGCCTGGTGGCGGTGGCCGGCCCGGTGGTCTCGGTGCTGCTGGCCGGGCTCTGCGGCGTGCTGCTGCTGATCATCCCGGCCGAGGGCGCGATCTGGCTGCTGATCCTGCAGTGCGCGTTCGCCAACGCCGTGGTCGCCCTGTTCAACCTGCTGCCCGGCCTGCCGCTGGACGGCGGGCGGATGCTGCGCGCCGGCGTGTGGGCGGTGTCCGGTCGGCGGGGCACCGGCACCAGGGCCGCCGTCGTGGGCGGTTGGCTGGTCGCCGGCGCGCTGGTGCTCTGGGCGCTGTGGGGCCTGGCCACCGAGAGCCCGGACCGCTGGCTGCGGCTGGGCGTCTGCCTGATCACGGCGTGGTTCGTGGTCGAGGGGGCCGCCGGAGAGCTCGCCGCCGAGCAGCGCCGGATGTGGCCGCCCGGCCTTCGGCTGGCGGACCTGGTCAGTCCCATTCTGCAACTGCCTGCAGAGAGCCCGGTGGCCAGCGCGCTGACCGCCGCGGCGGGGCGGGGCGTGGTGCTGGTCCGCGCCGACGGCGTCGCGGCCGGGCTGCTCGACCGGGTGGCCGCCGAGCGGCTGGCCGAGCGGTCCCCGATGGCCCCGGCCGAGCACGCCGCCGAGCCCATCCGCCCGGAGTCGGTGCTGCTGGAGTCCGAGCCGGGGGAGGACATCGTCGAGCGGGTTCTGGAGACCGCGGCGTGGCAGTTCCTGGTGGTGGATCAGGACGGCCGGCCGTCCGGGGTCCTGCGCCGCGAGGACCTGCGGGCGGCGATCGAGGCGCACCCGGCGACCTGAGGACGTCCCTGCCCGCCGCCACATGATCCGTGCCGTGCGACGATCCACCCCGGCGTTGAAAGGAGCTCAGTGGCGGCACGCAGGGCGAGTGGCCCGTTCCAGGCCGGCGACCGGGTCCAGCTCACCGATCCGAAGGGTCGGCACTACACGCTGGTGCTCACCGAGGGCGGCCGGTACCACACCCATCGCGGCGGGATCGCGCACGACGACGTGATCGGCCGGGCCGAGGGCTCGGTGATCACCTCGGCGGCCGGGACGCCGTACCTGGCGCTGCGGCCGTTGCTGTCGGACTACGTGCTCGCCATGCCCCGCGGGGCGCAGGTGATCTACCCCAAGGACGCGGCACAGATCCTCATGTGGGGCGACATCTTCCCGGGCGCCAGGGTGCTGGAGGCCGGCGCCGGCTCTGGCGCGCTGACCTGCTCGCTGCTGCGCGCCGTCGGCCCAGCGGGATGCGTCACGTCCTACGAGATCCGGCCCGATCACGCCGAGCACGCCGAGCGCAACGTCGTGGCGTTCTTCGGAACCCGACCGTCCAATTGGGACCTGCAGGTGCGCGATCTTGCCGAGCACGACGGCGAGGTCGACCGGGTGGTGCTGGACATGGTGTCGCCGTGGGACGTTCTGCCCACGGTGGCGGCCAACCTGATCCCGGGCGGGGTGCTGGTCGCCTACGTGGCCACGGTGACCCAGCTGTCCCGGATCACCGAGGCCCTGCGTGAGCAGCAGTGCTGGACCGAGCCGCAGGCCTGGGAGACGCTGCTGCGCCCGTGGCACGTGGTCGGTCTGGCGGTGCGGCCGGAGCACCGGATGGTCGCCCACACCGCGTTCCTGGTCACCACCCGCCGGCTCGCCGAGGGCGTCGTCGCGCCCCGCCGCCAGCGCCGCCCGAGCCGGGGTTGAGCCTCAGTCCACGCACCAGGTGCCGTCCTGCTTGCGCAGCGGCAGCGGGGTGACCGTGGACTGGTCGCCGATGATCAGCTTCAGCTCGACGGTGGCGGTGTCCCCGGTCAGCTCGGGCTCGGCCGCCAGCTCGACCCTGGCCTCCGGCGGCGTGGCCTCGACGGCGCCGACCGCCTCCGGGTCGCAGCTGATCTGCTTGAGGGTTTCCGGATCGCGCGCGTTGATCGCCTTGACCGCCTGCTCGGCGACGGCCTTGACGCTGCCGGCGTCGGCCGAGCCGGGGTCCGGTTGCGGCGCCGTCGAGACCGGGCCGGTGCCCGTCCCGGTGGTCGGCGCCGCCGAGGTCGAACCGGCGCCCGTGGCCCCGGATCCGGCGGAGGTGGGGGAGTCGTCGCCGGTCAGGAAGTAGATCCCGGCGCCGACGGCGCCCAGCACCAGGATGGCGATGGCCGCGGCGATGACGACCGTCCGAGTGGTGATCTTCTTGGCGGGCAGGTCGGCGGGCTCGGTCACCGGCTCGCGGCCCGCGGGGTCAGACGGAGACACACCAACCGGCGTCCTTCTTGTCCAGGAAGAGCGGGAAGTCCTCGATCGGGTCGCCCGAGCCGAGCGTCACCTTGACGTTGATGCTGGCGCTGTCCTCGCCGTAGGTCTCCGGCTTGCCGGTGACCTCGACCTTGCCGCCGGAGTCGAAGAGCAGCCCGGTGTCGTTCTCACAGGTGAGCGACTTGGCCGCGCCCTCGTCCTTGTCGGTCACCGCCTTGGCGTACTTCTCGGCCACCTCGATGATCGCGGCGTCGCCGGCGCCGCCCCCTCCGCCACCGCCGCCGCCACCACCGCTGCTGGTCCTCGGCGGCGTCGCGCTTTCGGTTCGGTCCGACGTCCTGGTCTTGGGCTGGGAGCCGGAGGTCTTCGGCTTGGACGTGCTCGTCTGGCCGCCCGTGGACGCGGTGTTGGAGGGCGTGTCATCGCCCTTGGTCAGGAAGTAGATCCCGGTGCCCGCGCCGCCGAGCACCAGCACGGCGCCCGCGACGACCGCGGCGATCACTCCGGCGTTAGTCTTCTTCGGCGGCGGCGGTCCGCCGGGTCCTCCCGGGTAGCCGCCGTAGCCGGGGGGCTGCTGCCCGTACTGGGCCGTCGGGTCCTGCCCGTACGGGCCCGGTTGCTGCCCGTGCGGCTCCTGCCCGTACGGGCCGGGCTGCTGCGGTGGGTAGGTCATGCCCCCCGACTCCTTACTCCTTGGTGGTTGTCACGGTGGCGGTCAGGCTTCACCCTCGCCGCAGAACCGCCACTTGCCGGTCTCCTTGACGATCTTGATCTTGATCTTGGGTGTCCTGGTTTCGCTGCCCTTGGTCAGCTTCAGGTCGATCTTCGCTACGGCCGTGCTGCCGGTGACGTCCGGCTCGCCGTCGGCGGTGGCCGTGATGTCGTACGGCGCGAGCTGCTGCTCCAGCTCCGAGGTGTCGGTGCCGAACTTCTCCTTGTACGCGTCGCAGGCCTCGGACACCACCGAGCCGAACTGCTTGCTCTCGTAGGCGGCCATGTAGGCCTGCTGCACGTCGGCCGCGCTGTCCCCGCTACCCCCGTTGCTCGGGCTGGACTCGGTGCTGGTGTCGTCGGTCGGTGGGTTCTCCCCGGAGTTCGAGCCGGTGTCGGGCGGGTTCTGCTGCGACGTGCCGGGCGACGCCGAGCCCCCGCCGTTGCCCTTGGTCAGGAAGTAGATCGCGGCTCCCGCCCCGCCGAGCACCAGCACGGCGACCACGATCACCGCGATGATCATGTTCTTGCTCTTCTTGGGCGGCGGCTCGTCCGGGCCGCCGAAGCCACCGAGGCCCTGGTAGGCGGTGGGCTGCTGACCGTAGGGCGGTGGCGGTCCGTACGGGTCGGGGCGCGGCGGCTGCGGTGGCTGGCCGTAGGGGCCCGGTTGGCCGTACGGGCGTGGAGGCTGGCCGTACGGGCCGGGCGGGCCGGGCGGACCTGGTGGCTGCGGCGGGTAGGTCATGGGCCCCGACTCCCTTGCGTCTGGTCCGGCACGAGAACGGTGGTGAACTGGCGGTTCGAGGCCCATGCTATGGGGCCTGCGAGACGTCG